>NZ_AWQP01000022.1:0-113831 GCF_000972175.1 Pseudomonas syringae pv. coryli str. NCPPB 4273
GCGGAGCGTCGCACGATAGTGATCGTTCCCTGCGCTCCAGCGTGGGAATGCAGTTCTAGACGCTCTGCGTCGCAAGTTACGCTGAGCTTCGGCACGATAGTTACAATCAGCTATCTTCCAGCCAGAAACGCAACGGCTTGCCCTGCGTTGGCCACAGACGCAACTGCTCGATGGGCGAGATATCCCAGCGCTGCACACTGCTCATCGCCTTGATAAAACGCTGCTCCTGCTCCATCAGCGCCGGCGCGCACATCTTGCGCGTCTTGCCCACCGGGCCGAAACTGATGCTGTGATCGTTCAGCGTATAGGGCGCAAACCAATGGTTGCAGCCCGCATTGCCATACGCACGGCCATCGGCACCCAGCGTCATGGTCAAGCGACTGTTATCAATCAGCGGACGCTCGCCGATCCACTCGGTTACATAGCTGTGATCCTGCTGGATCGGCAGCGGGTCAGCAGTACAACCAACCAGCAGCGCGCCGCCGATCAGGCTCAGGAGCGCAAACTGTTTCATGCCGCTTTCTCCTGGCACTTCTTGCAAAAGTGCTTCTCGCCATCGGTTTTCCAGCCCAGCTCCGCGATACGCGCGGTAGCGGCCGGTTTCTGCGCCTTGACGCCCAGCTTGCTCTCTACCATGAACTCGAAGTTCAGTTCGGCGGCGCAGCTGTCGCAATTCACTTTCCACTGATGAATCGCCAACTCGTCGAATACCGGGCCTTTGGCCACCGCAATCCACTGGCCGGGCGGGTTGATCAGGTGCCGGACTTTCTCGACGGTGAGGCGCATGTGCAGGCTTTTGCTGCCTTTGATGGTCACCAACAACTGGTCGTTGTCGTGAATCGAGCCGCCGTTGCCGGTGACCTGATAGCGGCCGGGTGCCAGCGTGCGGCATTCGGTCAGCGTGTGCTGGGGGTTGAGCATGCTGTAGCGAAAATCGTGTTCGACCATGGGTCCTCCAAAATTGCGCGCATCCTAACATGCTCCGCCCACGCTGGAGCGTCAGGCACGAAAGGTGTCCCGTTGCACGCTCAAGCCATGACCCGCGCCTCGGCTTCCAGGCGAATGATGGCCTTGTCCAGATCGTTGAGGGCCTCTTCGGTGTGCGGAGCGTTTTGCTTGAGCAGGGTTTCGGCACGCTGGCAGGCACTGCGCAGCTGTGGAACGCCGCAATACCGCGTTGCGCCGTGCAGGCGGTGGATGCGCTCGATCAAGGCGTGTACATCCTGATTGGCACGCGCCACACGAATGGCTTCGCGGTCGGCGTCCAGGGAAGCCAGCAGCATGGCCAGCATGTCGGCGGCAAGATCCGCCTTGCCTGCCGCCAGGCGCAACCCTTCTTCATGATCCAGCACCAGCGGCCCGACATGAACCTCAAGCGCTTCATTCTGGCGTTCCGGCGCAGGGTTGCGCAGCGCCAGCCCGGTCCACTTGAGCACCACCTGCGCCAGTTGCCGTTCGCTGATCGGCTTGGTCAGGTAGTCGTCCATACCGCTTTGCAGCAGTGAGCGCTTTTCATTGGCCATCGCATGCGCGGTGAGGGCCACGATCGGCAGCGAACTCTGGTTGCGTTCGGCTTCCCAGGCGCGGATCGCCTCGGTGGCCTGACGACCGTCCATGCCGGGCATCTGCACGTCCATCAACACCAGGTCGAACGCTTCCTGCTGCACGGCGTTGACCGCTGCATAGCCGCCCTCGACAGCGACCACTTCAGCGCCCATGTCTTCGAGCAGGGTCTGTACCAGCAGCAGGTTGGCCGGGTTGTCGTCCACGCACAGCACTCGCGGTGCGCGGCTCGACAGTGGCGGCCCGATGTCGGCACGCACCGCTCGCGGCGCGATCAGCTCGGAGAGGGCTTTTTGCAGTTTGCGGGTGCAGGCGGGCTTGGCCTGCAGTTGCGTGTAGACATCGTGGACCGCCAGCTGGAACAGCGCGTGTTCGGTGGTCGGGCACAGCACCATGACCTTGCAGTTGAGGTTTTCCAGGTCCCAGATGTGCTGGCGCAGCCGTTCCGGAGAGATTTCCAGCGCCGTCACGCCCAGTACCGCCAGATCGATGGCCGCAGGCGTCTCATGCGCTGCGGTCACGCCGTTGAGCAGGTTTTCCAGGTTGTTGAACACGATGGTCTGCAGACCGCAGTCTTCCAGCTGATGCTCCAGCGCCTGACGCGCCAGGTCATGATGTTCAAGCACTGCGGCGCGCAGGCCTCCGAGCGGAATATTGAGTGATTCTTCCTTGTCTTCGCGGGCCTTGGGCAGTTTCAGGCTGATCCAGAATTCCGAACCTTCGCCCGGCGTGCTGTCGACACCGATTTCGCCGCCCATCTGTTCGATCAGGCGTTTGGAGATCACCAGCCCCAGCCCGGTACCGCCCGGTTGACGCGAAAGCGAATTGTCGGCCTGGCTGAAGGCCTGGAACAGTGCCCGCACATCCTGACTGGACAGGCCGATCCCGGTGTCCTGCACGCTGATGCGCAGTTGCGCGTGCTCTTCGGTTTCGTCCTCGAGCATGGCGCGCGCGACGATCGTGCCTTCGCGGGTGAACTTGATCGCGTTGCTGACCAGATTGGTCAGGATCTGCCGCAGACGCAGCGGGTCACCGGACAGCGCCAGCGGCGTATCGCGGTACACCAGACTGACCAGCTCCAGCTGTTTGGCGTGCGCCGCCGGGGCGAGAATGGTCAAGGTGTCCTGCAACAGGTCGCGCAGGTTGAACGGAATATTATCGAGCACCAGCTTGCCGGCCTCTATCTTCGAGAAGTCGAGAATCTCGTTGATGATGCTCAGCAGGTTGTCGGCGGACTTCTCGATGGTGCCCAGGTAGTCGAACTGGCGCGGGGTCAGCTCGCTTTTCTGCAGCAAATGGGTGAAGCCCAGAATGCCATTGAGCGGCGTGCGGATTTCATGGCTCATGTTGGCCAGGAATTCGGACTTGATCCGGCTTGCTTCAAGCGCTTCCTTGCGTGCCAGGTCGAGTTCGATGTTCTGGATTTCGATGGTCTCCAGATTCTGCCGGACATCCTCGGTTGCCTGATCGATGCTCAGTTGCAGTTCTTCCTGCGCGTTCTGCAGCGTCGCCGCCATGCGGTTGATGCCCGACGCCAGCTCGTCCAGCTCCCGGCTGCCCAGCGGTGGCAGGCGGGTTTCCAGATTGCCGTCCTTGAGTTGCGACACGGCCTGCTTGATCTGGCTCATCGGCCCGTTGATGGTGCGGCTCATGCGTACCGCGAGGGTCGCGGTAAACGCCAGCCCGGTCAGGATCAGCAGCAGGCTGGCAAACAGGCTTCGGTAACCGCGCAGCAGCGTGCCGTTATGGGATATTTCAAGCTCGACCCAGCCCAGCAGGGTATCGGCCTCGGCAGGAATGATCGGGCTGGTCAGGTGGCGTTGACTGCCGAAGACCGGCAGCAGGTAGCGCGTGGCATCGGTGCCGGTCGAGCTGAGCAACTGCGAGCCGCTGCCAATCGGCGACGGGCTGATCATGGTCGGCCCGGCGTGGGCCAGTTCCGTGCGATCGGTGTCGAGAAACGACACGGCGCGTACGTCGGTCTGCTCCAGCGTCTGGGTGGCAATGCGACTGAGCAGCACTTTGTCCTTGCGCCCCAGTGCATTGGCGGCAAGCGGCGCCAGATCCTGGGCGATCATTTCGCCGCGTTGCAGCAACTGGCTTTGCAGTTCGCTCAACTGCATCCAGGTGAAATAACCACCGAGCATCGCCGCCATCAGGCTGGCAGGCAGAATAGTCAGTAGCAGCACACGGCCTTTTATACCCAGCTTGGTCAGCACGCTCTTCCTCCGGCAATACGTATCAGTCCGTCGATATCAGGCATCGGCTGCCTTGCTGTATCGGCACAAGGGGATGAGTTTAGCTATTTACCGTCGGCATGGGCACCTAACTCTCTGCGCAGGGCAGGGCGGCAGCGGAAAAAACAGCGTTTATTCTTTTTGGGAATAAGCAGCGCACTTTGCGTGATATGGGCTTTGGCCGTTTGCCGTTATGATAGGCACCCCCCGCAGTCTGGATTGCGAAGACGCCATGACCCTGCAGTATCAAACCATTGCCGATTGCGTCGGCAACACCCCGCTGGTGCGTCTGCAACGCATGGCGGGTAACACCAGCAATACCCTCCTGTTGAAACTCGAAGGTAACAACCCCGCTGGCTCGGTAAAAGACCGCCCGGCCTTGTCGATGATCACCCGCGCCGAGTTGCGCGGCCAGATCCATCCGGGTGACACGCTGATCGAAGCGACCTCCGGCAATACCGGGATCGCGCTGGCCATGGCCGCGGCGATCAAGGGCTACCGGATGATTCTGATCATGCCGGACAACTCCAGTGCCGAACGTAAGGCCGCGATGACCGCTTATGGCGCCGAGCTGATTTCGGTCAGCAAGGACCAGGGCATGGAAGGCGCCCGTGATCTGGCCGAGCGCATGCAGGCCGAAGGCCGCGGCAAAGTGCTCGATCAGTTCGCCAATGGCGACAATCCTGAAGCGCATTACACGTCCACCGGTCCGGAAATCTGGCGGCAGACGGGCGGTACCGTGACCCATTTCGTCAGCTCGATGGGCACCACCGGCACCATCATGGGCACCTCGCGCTACCTCAAGGAGCAGAATCCGGACGTACAGATCGTCGGTCTGCAACCGATGGAGGGCGCTTCGATCCCCGGTATTCGCCGCTGGCCGCATGAATACCTGCCGAAAATCTATCAGTCGGAGCGTGTCGACCGCATCATCGACATGGGCCAGACCGAAGCCGAAGACACCATGCGCCGACTGGCCCGCGAAGAAGGCATCTTCTGTGGCGTGTCGTCCGGTGGCTCGGTCGCCGGGGCATTGCGTCTTTCCCAGGAAGTCGAAAACGCCGTGATTGTGGCGATCATCTGTGACCGAGGCGACCGTTACCTGTCGACCGGCGTCTATGATTCGCCCAACTGATGGCCAAGCACGAAAGAGGTTTGCGCTTTCAGCCTGCGGGCGGCGTTAAAACCGTACAGATTCCTGCCGGTAAAAAGCAGCGGCTGACCATCGAGCGGCTGTCCGACGACGGTCGCGGTATCGCCTTTCTCGAGGGCAAAACCTGGTTTGTCGCCGGCAGTCTGGCCGGCGAAGAGGTCGAGGCGCGCGTGCTCAATGCGCGCGGCAAGGTCGTCGAGGCGCGCACCGAGCGGGTCTTCACCGCCAGCGCCATGCGTCGCGCTCCGGCCTGTGAGTATTTCGGTCGCTGTGGCGGCTGCAGTGTTCAGCATGTGCCCCACGAAGAACAGCTTGCCCTGAAACAGCGCATGCTCGCCGAGCAGTTGCTGCGCGTGGCGAATGTTGTGCCGGATGAATGGGCGGCACCTTTGAGTGGTGCCGAACTGGCCTATCGCCGACGCGCGCGGGTCGCGGTTCGCTGGGATGCCAAGGCCAAAAGGCTGGATGTGGGGTTCCGCGCAGCCGCCAGCCAGGACATCGTCAGCATCGAACACTGTCCGGTGCTGGTACAGGCCTTGCAACCCATCATGAATGAGCTGCCTGGCATGCTGAAAAGTTTCAGCAAGCCGCAGGCGCTGGGCCACGTCGAGCTGTTCAGTGGGGTTGCGACTGCCGTGTTGTTGCGCCACACCGCGCCGCTTGCCGAGACCGATCTGGCGCTGCTGCAGGCGTTTTGCTCCAGGCATGGCGCGCAGCTGTGGCTGCATGGTGACGGCGAGCCCCAACCGGCCAGCCCCGGCGATACGCTGGGCTACCGGCTGGAGCCGTGGAACCTGCAACTGGCCTGGCGACCGGGCGATTTCATTCAGGTCAACGCGGCGGTCAACACCGCGATGATCGAGCAGGCCCTGCAATGGCTGGCGCCTGCAAAAGACGAACGTGTCATGGACCTGTTCTGCGGTCTGGGCAATTTCGCCTTGCCGCTGGCGGGTCTGGCCAGGGAAGTGGTGGCGGTTGAAGGCGTTGCGACCATGGTCGAGCGTGCAGCCGTCAACGCAATGAGTAATGATCTGCACAATGTGCAGTTTTTTCAGGCGGATCTTTCCCAGCCGCTGACACATGCCGACTGGGCGGCAGAAGGGTTTTCTGCGGTACTCTTGGACCCACCGCGTGACGGGGCCTTTGAAGTGGTCCGCCAGATCAGAAAGACGGGGGCCCGGCGACTGCTCTATGTTTCATGTAATCCGGCAACTTTGGCTCGTGACGCGGTCGAACTGATCCATCAGGGCTACCGGTTAAAACGTGCCGGAATCCTCGATATGTTTCCGCAGACGGCGCATGTCGAGGCGATGGCTTTATTTGAAATGAGTAAGTGAGCAGCGTTCACTGGAACGAGGTCGTTGCTGACAAGGAACCTCATTTAATCCGACTGGCCCGCGAATGCCGGTCCTTGCTTGCCCGGCAAGTGGCATTCGCTCAGAAGGCTGGCGACTGATGGCGCTATTCATCGCGCCGTAGGGAAGGTAAGCAGCATGGTACAGGTGAGAGCGAACCAGCCGATAAACACAGACGGCAGTATCAATCTCGACGCGTGGCTCGATCATATTGTCAGCGTCGACCTGGTCCTGGACCGGGAAGTCATGAAAAAGGCCTGTGAATTTGCCCGGGAAGCCGAGCAGACCGACAAGGCTCACAAGAATCATTGGGCAGAGGGCACCTCCAGTTTTCAGACCGGTCTGGAAATCGCGGAGATCCTGGCTGACCTCAAGCTGGATCAGGACTCACTGGTCGCCGCGGTCATTTACCGTGGCGTGCGTGAAGGTCTCATTGCGCTGCCGGACGTCGAGCAGCGCTTTGGCGCAACGGTCGCCAAACTGATCGACGGCGTGCTGCGCATGGCCGCGATCAGCGCCAGTCTCAGCCCTCGTCAGTCATTGGTGCTCGGCAGCCAGGCGCAGGTCGAAAACCTGCGCAAGATGCTGGTGGCGATGGTCGACGACGTTCGCGTTGCGCTGATCAAGCTGGCCGAACGTACCTGCGCGATTCGTGCGGTAAAGAACGCCGACGACGAAAAACGCAACCGTGTGGCCCGCGAAGTCTTCGACATCTATGCACCGCTGGCCCACCGCCTGGGCATCGGTCACATCAAGTGGGAGCTGGAGGACCTGTCCTTCCGCTACCTGGAGCCTGATCAATACAAGCAGATCGCCAAGCTGCTGCATGAGCGCAGGCTGGACCGCGAGCGCTTCATCAGCGACGTCATGTCCCAGCTCGACAACGAACTGCAGGCTACCGGCGTGACCGCCGACATCAGCGGGCGTGCCAAGCATATCTATTCCATCTGGCGCAAAATGCAGCGCAAGGGCCTGGCCTTCAGCCAGATCTATGACGTGCGTGCGCTGCGTGTGCTGGTGCCGGAAATGCGCGATTGCTACACCGCGCTGGGTATCGTGCACACCTTGTGGCGGCATATTCCCAAAGAGTTCGACGATTACATCGCCAACCCCAAGGAAAACGGCTATCGCTCGCTGCACACCGCCGTGATCGGGCCGGAAGGCAAGGTGCTGGAAGTGCAGATCCGCACCCACGCCATGCATGAAGAGGCCGAGCTGGGCGTGTGTGCGCACTGGCGCTATAAAGGCACCGACGTCAAATCCGGCTCCAATCATTACGAAGAGAAGATTTCCTGGCTGCGTCAGGTGCTCGAATGGCATGAAGAGCTGGGCGACATCGGCGGTCTGGCCGATCAGCTGCGAGTCGATATCGAGCCTGACCGCGTCTACGTCTTCACCCCGGACGGCCACGCCATCGACCT
Organism: Pseudomonas syringae pv. coryli str. NCPPB 4273; assembly: GCF_000972175.1. Classification (NCBI taxonomy): domain Bacteria; kingdom Pseudomonadati; phylum Pseudomonadota; class Gammaproteobacteria; order Pseudomonadales; family Pseudomonadaceae; genus Pseudomonas; species Pseudomonas syringae pv. coryli. Next base: position 7,730 of record NZ_AWQP01000022.1, read on the forward strand.
GCCCAAGGGCGCGACACCACTGGACTTCGCCTATCGGGTGCACACCGAAATCGGCCATAACTGCCGGGGTGCGAAGATCAATGGCCGCATCGTCCCGCTCAACTATAGCCTGCAGACCGGTGAGCAGGTCGAGATCATCACCAGCAAGCACGGTACGCCGAGCCGCGACTGGCTGAATTCGAACCTGGGGTACATCACCACCTCACGGGCGCGGGCCAAGATTGTTCACTGGTTCAAATTGCAGGCCCGCGACCAGAACGTCGCTGCCGGCAGAACCCTGATCGAACGCGAACTGGCGCGCCTGGCGTTGCCACAGGTCGATTTCGACAAGCTCGCGGACAAGGCCAATCACAAGACTGCCGATGACATGTTCGCGGCCTTGGGCGCAGGCGACCTGCGTCTGGCGCAACTGGTCAATCTGGCTCAGCAGCAGGTCGAGCCTGATCGCGTCAATGAACAGCTGGAACTGATCCCGCGCAAGGCCACCGGCTACAAGCCCGGCAAGCGTGGCGATATTCAGATTCAGGGCGTCGGCAACCTGATGACGCAGATGGCCGGCTGCTGCCAGCCGCTGCCGGGCGATGCCATCGTCGGTTATATCACCCAGGGTCGTGGCGTCAGCATTCACCGTCAGGATTGCGCTTCGGTGCTGCAGCTAGGCGGTCGCGAGCCCGAGCGGATCATTCAGGTCAGCTGGGGACCGGTGCCGGTGCTCACCTATCCGGTGGACATCATCATCCGCGCCTACGACCGTTCCGGCTTGCTCCGGGACGTCACCCAGGTGCTGCTCAACGAGCGGATCAACGTGCTGGCGGTCAATACCCGTTCGAACAAGGAAGACAACACAGCGCTTATGTCCCTGACCATCGAGATTCCGGGTCTGGATGCGCTGGGGCGGTTGCTGGGGCGTATTTCCCAGTTGCCGAACATCATTGAAACGCGCAGGAACAGGACGCCATAAGCGTCGCCTGCGCTCACAGGGAGCCCCATGTATACAGTTCAAGACCTGCTCAACCTCATGGCCCGGCTGCGTGATCCGCAGTTCGGCTGCCCGTGGGACCTGAAGCAGACCTACGCCAGCATCGTGCCGCACACGCTGGAAGAAGCCTATGAAGTGGCCGATGCCATCGAGCAGGGTGACCTTGACCATCTGAAAGGCGAGCTGGGAGACCTGCTGTTTCAGGTGGTCTTCTATGCGCAGTTGGCCAAAGAGGAAGGCCGGTTTGAGTTCGACGATGTGATCGACGGTATTACCCGCAAGTTGCTGCGTCGCCATCCGCACGTGTTTCCGACCGGCGAGCTGTACGCGCCGGCAGAAACGCCGCGCCTGACCGACGAGCAGGTCAACCTTCGCTGGGACGAAATCAAGGCCGAGGAGCGTGCCGAAAAGGCCGGCGTTCCCGAGCAGTTGTCGCTGCTCGACGACGTGCCCCGGGCCTTGCCGGCGTTGAGTCGTGCGGCCAAACTGCAGAAGCGTGCGGCGCAGGTGGGTTTCGACTGGCCTGCGGCCTTGCCGGTGGTCGACAAGGTGCGTGAAGAACTCGATGAAATTCTCGAGGCCATGGTCGACAATGACGCCGAGGGCATTGCCGAGGAGGTCGGCGACCTGCTGTTCAGCGTCGTCAACCTGGCCCGACACCTCAAGGTCGACCCGGAAACTGCGCTACGCTCGGCCAATAGCAAGTTCGACAGACGCTTCCGATTCATTGAACAGGCTTTGCGCCACCTCAAGCGTCCTATCGAAGCGTGCTCGCTCGAAGAAATGGACGCGTTGTGGGGCGAAGCCAAACGTCAGGAAAAGAGCACACCCGGCTGCGGCTGAGGGTGCGGTAACGGTATAAGTGAGTAGACAATGAGCCTTTCCCTTCGCGATCAGTTGCTCAAGGCAGGTCTGGTCAACCAAAAGCAGGCCAAGCAGGTCGGCAAAGAAAAGCAGAAAGAGCAGCGTCTGGTGCACAAGGGTCAGGCGCAGGCCGATGACTCGCAAAAGCGTGCAGCCCAGGAGGCCATGGCCGAGAAGGCCAAGCGTGATCAGGAACTGAACCGTCAGCAGCAGGAGAAGGTCGAGCAGAAGGCCCGCACCGCTCAGGTCAAGCAACTGATCGAAGTGTCGCGTCTGCCCAAGCTGATCACCGAGGATTACTACAACTTCGTTGACGACAAGAAGGTCAAGCGCATTCCGGTCAACGCCATGGTGCGCAACAAGCTCAGCAGCGGTTCACTGGCCATCGTTCACCACGGTGGCGGTTACGAGATCATTCCGCGTGAGGCTGCGCTGAAGATTCAGGAGCGTGACCCGCGTCGTATCGTATTGCTCAACACCCCGACCGAAGCGCCGGATGCAGACGACCCGTACGCGGCGTATCAGGTGCCTGACGATCTGATGTGGTAAGCCCACGGCGCTGTCATTGAGGTGTCAAAACAAAACCCGCATTCAGCGGGTTTTGTCTTTTCCTGTTCTTGGAATTGTTCAGTGGTTGCCCTGGCTTTCCAGTGCTTCCAGCTCTTCCTTATAGCGAAGGGCATCGGACTCAACGTGGAACATGCCTACCAGTTGATCCTGTTGGTGCACATCCCAGATCTGGATGCCGTCGGCAACGGCTTCGTGAGAGAGGTGGGCGTCGTCGCGTTCAGTAACTCTGACAGTCATAGTAGTAAGCTCCTGACTTTGATGGCCTTGATGGTTAGGCCTCTGGATACTGCGGCGATGTGTCGCAGGACTCTTTTATAGAATTTGTTAGCTGCCTAAGTAAATAGCCTGTTCAGGTTCCCCGGTGGTCAGAAACTGATCGATGCTCTGCAGCCCTTGCATGACGAGGCTTACAGCGCAGTGGTGGCAAAATGAAGGATGTTTCATGTGCTTCAAGCCTGTCCGAACGCACGTGAAAACGCCGTTCCAGACGCTCCGCGTCCTCTTGACGACGCAGAGCGTCGAGAACTGCGTTCCCACGCTGGAGCGTGAGGAACGATCATCGCAACTATCGTGCCCGATGCTCTGCGCTTCTGCCCGAAGGGCGTGGGAGTGAGCTTGCTCACGAAGGGGCCGGTGCAGGCGCAACTATCCTGCGGCGCTCTGCGTCGCATGCCTTCAGCCAATAAAAAGCCCCGCTAAAAAGCGGGGCTCTGTGGTGCGGGCGGTCAGGGCTATCAGCTGCCTTTGACGGCCTTGCCGTTGACGGTGCCGTCCAGCAAGACGATGTTGTATTCCTTGCCGTCGGTTTCGACCTGTTGCAGGCGGACCAGCAGGTAATCCCAGTCCTTGGCGAACCACAGCACGGTGGTGCGCTTGCTTTGCGTCGGGTCGCGCACGCGCTCGACCTTGATCGCATCGACCTGGCCTGTCTTGGTGGTGACTTTTTCCGAACCCAGCACGCGGAAGTCGTAGGTGTCCACTTCATCACCGTCGACAACCTGATAGCTCATGCTCTTCTTGCCCTCAGCGATGTCATGTTGCAACGCCAGCTGATAGGTGGACTTGTCGAGGATGCCACGGTTGAGCGGCAGCTTGATCGCATCGCCACGGTCGGTGCCGGTGACGAACTTGGTGTTCCAGTCGAACGCCAGATCGACCTTCTTGGATTTGCCCAGGCCACTGCGCTCGAAGCTGTAGGTCTGTGGCAGCAGGGTGTCCTTGTCGACCTTCAGCGTGCTGACTTCAGTCAGGCTGGCGATCATCATCGAGGCCTTGAAGCTCAGGGTCCAGGTGCCGTTGGCGCCGGCTTCCAGGCTGCGTTCAGCCGTGCCGCTCATGGGCAGCTGTTTCCAGTCGGCGGTGTAGCTGGCGGAGAAAGGTTGAAGATCTGCGGCCTGTACGGCAGGCAATGCGAGCAGGGCGAAAGCGAAGAGCAGAGCGCGACGCATAGTATCTCCTAATGTCGAATCAGATGGCCGCTGGCCGGGAGTAACTGGCTATCGAGTAACGCACCTTGTTCACCAAGGCTCAGTCGGCCTTCGGCAAACCAGCGAATGGCCAGTGGGTAAATACGGTGCTCTTGAACATGGACCCGTTGCGCGAGCGTTACGGGCGTGTCGTGCAACTGTACCGAAATAACTGCCTGTACGACCAGTGGGCCGCCATCGAGTTCCTCGGTAACGAAATGCACGCTGCAGCCATGCTCGGCGTCGCCGGCCTCCAACGCACGCTTGTGCGTGTGCAAGCCTTTGTAACGCGGCAGCAGGGAAGGGTGAATATTCAGCAGACGGCCATGATAGTGGCGAACGAATCCTGCGCTGAGAATGCGCATGAACCCGGCCAGTACGACCAACTGTGGCTGGAAGGCGTCGATCCGTTCGATCAGCGCTGCATCGAAAGCCTCACGGCCTTCGTACGCGGTGTGATCCAGTACGCAGGTTTCGATGCCTGCGTCCCGGGCGCGTTGCAGGCCGAACGCATCTGCACGGTTGGAAATCACCGCGCGGATGCGGACGGGGCTGGCCCCGTCCTTGAAGCTGTCGATCATCGCTTGCAGGTTGCCGCCGGTGCCGGACAGCAGCACCACGACTTCGCAGATGGCTGGCATCAATGCGCCTTGAGGTTTTTCAGCTCGACTTGTGCTGCGCCTTCGGCAGCGGTGGCGATCTGGCCGATCACCCAAGGCTGCTCGCCGGCTTCACGCAGCACCTTCAGTGCCGCTTCAACGTGCTCCTGAGCGACGCAGATCACCATGCCCACGCCGCAGTTCAACACACGGTGCATCTCGTTTTCCGCGACGTTGCCTTGCTGCTGCAGCCAGTCGAACACGGCCGGACGCTGCCAGCTTGCGACGTCGACCACGGCCTGAGCGCCTTCGGGCAGTACGCGTGGAATGTTGTCGAGCAGACCGCCACCGGTGATGTGGGCCATGGCCTTGACTGCGCCGGTTTCCTTGATCAGCTTGAGCAACGGCTTCACGTAGATGCGGGTCGGTGCCATCAGCAGTTCGGTCAGCGGTTTGCCGTCCAGCTGGATGTTTTCGATATCGGCACCTGCCACTTCGATGATCTTGCGGATCAGCGAGTAACCGTTGGAGTGCGGGCCGGACGATGGCAGGGCGAGCAGGGCGTCACCGGCAGCGACTTTCGAGCCGTCGATGATTTCGGCCTTTTCCACCACGCCGACGCAGAAGCCTGCCAGGTCGTAGTCTTCGCCTTCGTACATGCCCGGCATTTCAGCGGTTTCGCCGCCGACCAGCGAGCAACCGGCCAGTTCGCAGCCGGCGCCGATGCCGGTGACGACCTGAGCGGCGGTGTCGACGTTCAGCTTGCCGGTGGCGTAGTAATCGAGGAAGAACAGCGGCTCTGCACCGCAGACCACCAGGTCATTGACGCACATGGCGACCAGGTCGATGCCGATGGTGTCGTGCTTGTTCAGGTTCAGCGCCAGACGCAGCTTGGTGCCCACGCCGTCGGTGCCGGAAACCAGAACCGGTTGCTTGTAGCCGGCCGGGATTTCGCAGAGGGCGCCGAAGCCTCCCAGGCCGCCCATGACTTCCGGACGCTTGGTGCGCTTGGCGACGCTCTTGATGCGTTCGACCAATGCTTCACCGGCGTCGATGTCTACACCGGCGTCTTTATAGCTCAGGGAGGGTTGCTTGCTCATAGAAAATCCAGGCCTTTAGGGGGGATTCGGAGGTATCGACCGCTGCGTTAGGGCCCGTTCAGCACCGCGCTGTCATGCGGTGGTAATGTTGGGGCCATGGCGATTGCCGGTCTGCGAAGGCGCGCGATTTTATCAGGCTTGCTCACCAGGGGCCATCCTTGCGCCGACAACAGGGCGGTGTTGCACCAAATAAACCTCAACCAGGTGGCCTGTCAGTGCGAGCCTGGACGTTTAGGGTGTACTTTATGCGCGAACTGAATGATAGGTGGCTCACGTCTGTCCCAGACCTGTACACCTGCTGAAACAGCTTCTTTTTACTTTTTTCCGTTCGGGAACTGTCCATGCGTTTTTCCAGAATTCTTCTAATCGGCTGTCTGTCCCTGATCAGCCTTCCCAGCCTTGCCGAAACGGTCAGCAACCTTTATCAGGTTCGCGAGCCGGTCAATGGCCAGTCGCCCGATGAGCGCACGCGGGCCACGCAGGCCGCCGTCGAAACCCTGGTGCTGCGCCTGACCGGCGACGCCAAGGCCGTGCAGGGTTCGGCCATCGCCGCGCTGCGCAAAGACCCGCAGCAGATCATTAGCCAGTTCGGCTACGAGGCCGGACCGCCGGAAACCCTGCTGGTCGACTTCGATCCGGCAACCACCGACCGTGCGCTGCACGATGCGGGACTGTCGATCTGGGGCAGCAATCGTCCGTCGATTCTCGGCTGGTGGCTGAATGACTCGGTGGAAGGCTCGAATCTGGTCGGCGACGGTCAGGCCGCCGCCGAACCCTTGCGCCAGGCTGCTCAGCACCGCGGACTGCCGCTGCGTCTGCCGCTGGCTGATTTGAGCGAGCAGGGCATCGGTAATGCGAAAACCCTGGAGGGCACTGACCCTGCGCCGCTCAAGGAAGCTTCCGAGCGCTATGGCGCTGACGCGATACTGGCCGTGCACGCCAGGGAAGATGGCGGTCAGTGGCAGGGCAAATGGCGCTTGTGGCTGGGTGATCAGCGCGAACAGGGCACCGCAACCGGTGCCACCTCCGAGGCCTTGGCCGATGCGGTGTTGCTCTCGGTAAGCGAGCGTCTGGCGCCGCGCTTCGTTGCCAAGCCAGGTGCGTCGACCGGCATGCTGATCCAGGTTCAGGGCATGACGCTGGAGCGCTATGCGCAACTGCTTCAGTTACTCGAACCGTTCGGCGTGCGTCTGAGTTCTGTCGAAGGCGATAAGGTGGTGTTTGAGGTCAGTGGCAGCACCGATCAGCTACGCTCGCAGTTGTCGCTGGCCAAACTGCAGGAAGTGCCCGCAGCCGAAGCAGCCGCTACCGCAGCGCCGCCTGCTGCGCCGGTCGATGCGACTGCGCCGGTTGCGCCAGCCAATGGAGCTGCTGCTGTTCCGGCACCTGCGCCCGCACCGATGATTGTTCCGGCGTCCGCGCCACAACTTTATTTCCGCTGGTAACCCGGCAAGAACGCTTTTCCATTGGCTTGAGGGATGTTGATGACTGATATGCGGCGTTGGTTCTGGATCGGCGGCCTGGCCTTGCTGGTCGCGTTCGTGGTGCTGTTGCACCCAATCCTCACTCCTTTTCTGGTGGCGTTGTTATTGGCCTACATGGGCGATCCGCTGGTGGATCGCCTGGAGCGCGCCGGATTGTCCAGAACCCTGAGCGTGGTGGTCGTGTTCGGGCTGTTCACGCTGGTGCTGATGGCGTTGCTGCTGATTCTGGTGCCGATGCTGGCCAAGCAGTTGTTCCGTCTCTACGAACTGGCGCCGCAGATTCTCGACTGGCTGCAACACGCGGCGTTGCCATGGGTTCAGGCCAAGTTCGGGCTGGCCGACGGGTTCTGGAAGTTCGACAAGATCAAGGCAGCCATTTCCGAGCATATGGGCCAGGCCGGGGACATTGTCTCTATCGTGCTGTCCCAGGCTACGGCTTCGAGTCTGGCGCTGATCGGCTGGCTGACCAACCTGGTGCTGATTCCCGTGGTGTGTTTCTACCTGCTGCGTGACTGGGACATCATGACCGGCAAGATTCGTGGCCTGCTGCCGCGCCAGCGTGAAGCGCAAATCGTCAAGCTGGCGGGCGAGTGCCATGAAGTATTGGGCGCGTTCATACGCGGTCAGTTGCTGGTGATGGTCGGCCTTGGCGTAATCTACGCGGCCGGTCTGATGCTGGTCGGGCTGGAACTGGGCCTGCTGATCGGCGTCATTGCCGGTCTGGCGGCCATCGTGCCTTACATGGGTTTCGTGATCGGTATCGGTTCGGCGCTGGTGGCCGGGCTGTTCCAGTTTGGCGGTGACCTGTACCCGATGATGGGAATTGTGGCGGTGTTCATGATCGGTCAGGCCCTGGAGGGGATGGTGCTGACGCCATTGCTGGTCGGTGATCGCATCGGCCTGCACCCGGTCGCGGTCATCTTCGCGATTCTCGCAGGTGGCGAGCTGTTCGGCTTTACCGGCATTCTGCTGGCCCTGCCGGTGGCGGCGGTGATCATGGTGCTGGTGCGCCACATGCATGATCTGTACAAGGACTCGGAAATCTACGCAGGCGCGGAAGATCCGGAGCTGTAAGGTCGACGCAAGCCTCTTCGCCGCCCGGTGAAGAGGCTCATGCCTTGAGGGCATGACCCCCTTCAAACGCCCCGTACTGGGCTCTGTACGAAAAGTGGCTGCGCTCGGTGATGCTTCGTTAAAAACAGGCTCGGATGCGAGTCCAATCGGAATGCTCATTTACAACACGTAGAGTCGAACGCGACCCCGGCCGTTCCTCGCCTGTTTTTGCCTTGCCTGACCTTCGCTCGCCGACTTTTCGTACAGAGCCTGGGCGGCGCTTTACTCCCCCTGACGCAAACCTTTGATTTTGCTTGAGGTCTGTCGCATTGTGCGACCAGCGTCACGGGTATAAACTTTGCGCTCTTTACACAGAGGCCCTTGACGGTTTGCATGAGCCGTTAGTCAGCATGAAACCGATTCAGCTGCCCCTGAGTGTGCGTCTGCGTGATGACGCCACTTTCGTCAATTACTATCCAGGCGCCAACGCCGCTGCACTCGGCTATGTCGAGCGGCTGTGCGAAGCCGACGCTGGCTGGACCGAAAGCCTCATCTATCTGTGGGGCAAGGACGGGGTAGGGCGCACGCACCTGCTGCAGGCTGCCTGCCTGCGTTTCGAGCAGTTGGGCGAGCCTGCGGTGTATCTGCCGCTGGCCGAAGTCATAGATGAAGGCATCGAGCTGTTCGATCATCTGGAGCAGTACGAGCTGGTGTGTCTGGACGACCTGCAGGCGATCGTCGGCAAGCCGGACTGGGAAGAAGCGCTGTTTCATCTGTTCAATCGTCTGCGTGACAGCGGGCGTCGCCTGCTGATTGCCGCGTCCAAATCGCCCCGCGAACTGCCGGTAAAGCTTCCCGACCTGAAGTCGCGCCTGACCATGGCATTGGTGTTCCAGATGCGCGGGCTGTCCGACGAAGACAAACTGCGCGCCTTGCAACTGCGTGCTTCACGTCGCGGCCTGCACCTGACCGACGATGTCGGGCATTTCATCCTGACGCGTGGCACACGCAGCATGAGCGCGTTGTTCGAATTGCTCGAGCGGCTCGATCAGGCGTCACTCCAGGAAAAGCGCAAGCTGACCATTCCCTTCCTTAAAGAGACGCTCGGGTGGTAGATCAGGCGCTGTTGATGCAGACGGCGGCTGCCTTGCGCCATGCACAACAGATTCTGGTGATCACCGGGGCGGGCCTGTCTGCCGATTCAGGGCTGCCGACCTATCGTGGCGTGGGCGGGCTCTACAATGGCAAGACCGACGATGGCCTGCCTATCGAAATGGCCCTGTCCGGGCCCATGCTGCGTCGTGATCCGGAGCTGTGCTGGAAATACATCGCTGAACTGGGCAAGGCGTGCCTGGGTGGCGAGCCGAATGTCGCGCATTACGCCATCGCCCAGTTGCAGCGCATCAAACCCGAGTGCTGGGTGCTGACCCAGAACGTCGACGGTTATCATCGCGCGGCGGGCAGTCCGCCGGAGCGCCTGATCGAAATTCACGGGCAACTCTCGCCACTGTTTTGCCAATCCTGCGGTGCTGAGGATTCGCAATTGAGCGAGCACTTGCAGCGCCCTTTGCCCCCCTTATGTCCGGCATGTAGTGGCATTTTGCGACCGTCTGTCGTTCTTTTTCAGGAAATGCTCCCCGAAAAAGCGCTGGAAACACTGTATGAACAGCTGGCTAAAGGCTATGACGCGGTCCTGAGTATCGGCACCACCGCAAGCTTCCCCTACATTCACGAACCGGTCATTCGCACCAGGGTTTCCGGGGGTTTTACCGCGGAAATCAATCCGCAGCCGACGGATCACAGCGCGCAGATGGACGTCTTTTTGCCGTACCGTGCGGCACATGTCATGGCCGAACTCATAAGTCACATCTAGTTCGATTGAATTTGCAAATCACCTTCATAAAAGGCATAGTCTCGCCATCTTAACTAGTCAGCCACGGTTGTGCCCATGCAAGTTGTTCGCTTCGCACCCCTCGTGCCTCTCGCACTCGTTACATTTCTCTTCGGTTGCTCGGCCAATATGCCGGTCGCACAGCAGGAACAGGCCCAGCCAGTTCCACGCTATCAGAGCGCAATCAATGCCAACGCCCAGTCCGCAGCCCGTCGCGCCGACGCGGCAGTCCTGCAGGACGAGCTCGCTACCGAAGACGAACTGTCCCAGTTCGCTGATAACAAGTCTTACCAACTGCCGGCCCTGGCCGACAGCATCCTGGAGCGTGGCAAGTCGCTGATCGGCACACGCTACAAGTTCGGCGGCACGTCGACTTCTTCGGGTTTCGATTGCAGCGGCTTCATCGGTTATCTGTTTCGCGAAGAGGCCGGCATGAGCCTGCCACGTTCCACGCGTGAAATGATCAACGTCAACGCACCTCTGGTGGCGCGCAACAAGCTTCAGCCGGGCGATGTGCTGTTCTTCAGTACTCGCGGTCGCGGTCAGGTCAGCCACGCAGCGATCTACGCCGGTAATCGGCAGTTCATCCACTCCAGCAGTCGCCGCAGCGGCGGTGTGCGCATCGACAGCCTCGATGACGCCTACTGGAGCAAGACCTTCATCGAGGCCAAGCGGCCTCTGGCGATGGCCCCTGGTACTGTTGCAGTAAAATCGACACCCGAAGTCACGCAGACAACAGCGATGACTTCGACTACAGTCAAGACCGCGCCCAAGCGGCGTAAATAAATAGAACGCGCAGTACAAGACCTTCGGGTCTTTCTGCGTTTTTGAGCTTCTCGGCAGCGTAAGCCGCATCCGGATAGGTTGTTGTGGTTATGTCGATTGCGTTGCGCCTGTTAGTCATCTCTGTTGCTGCGTTGCTCGGTGCTTGCGCCAGCGCGCCGCCTCCGCCCAAAGCGCCCCGGATCGTTCAGCGTCCGGTGGTCACTGCACCTCCCCAGATTCTCTCTCCGGCTGCCGAAGACGTGCTGTTTCGTGCGTTAGGGCTGGTTGGCACGCCTTATCGCTGGGGCGGCAACACGCCTGACTCCGGTTTTGATTGCAGCGGTCTTATAGGTTATGTCTATCGTGATGCGGCGGGCATTTCCCTGCCGCGTTCCACACGCGAGATGATCGTGATGGGCGCCCCGAATATTCGTCGCGAGCAATTGCAGTCAGGTGATCTGGTGTTCTTCGCCACATCGGGCGGTTCTCAGGTGTCCCACGCCGGGATCTATGTTGGCGAAGGCCGCTTCGTGCATGCACCGGCCACCGGTGGCACGGTCAAGCTCGACAGCCTCGACAAGCCTTACTGGCAGAGAGCCTACCTCAACGCCAAGCGCGTAATTCAGCCCGCCAGCCTGGCGCAGAATCGGCCTTAAGCGCATCGCGCTGATTGCTCTGCGCGCGCTCATGAGCGTCCAGAACTGCATGCCCACGCCCACGCGGAGCGCCCAGCGTTACACCTAAGTCTGCTTTTGATTCTGGCCGTAGGCCGTAGGAGCGAACTTGTTCGCGAAAGGGCCGGTATGATCGCCGAAAATGCATCTTCTGAAACACCGCCTTCGCGAACAAGTTCGCTCCTGCGCCCTTCGGGCAGAACCCTGAAAGGCACGTATTCCGGGCTCTCCAAGACTTGTGTGTAACGCCGAGTGCTGGAGCGTAGGTAGCGATGATCTCAACTATCGTGCGACGCTCTGCGTCAAACCTCTACGCTCGGCGTTACTGAGCAGCCTTGGCGGATGTCACGCGCCAGATCTTGTTGCCGACATCGTCGGCCACCAGCAATCCGCCGCGCTGATCATTGACTACGCCGACCGGGCGACCCATGGCTTTTTCATCCTTGTTGAGGAAGCCGGTCAACACATCGACCGGTGTGCCATTGGGTTTGCCGCCACTGAATGGGATGAACACCACCTTGTAGCCGCTGTGCGGTTTGCGGTTCCACGAGCCGTGCTGGCCGATGAACAGGCCTTCGTTGAACGGTGCGGCCAGTGTCTTGCCGTCGGCGAACACCAGGCCCAGCGAGGCGGTGTGTGGACCGACTGCGTAATCCGGAGCAATCGCCTTGGCGACCAGTGCCGGGTTCTGCGGCTTGACGCGCTCGTCGACGTGTTGGCCGTAGTAGCTGTAAGGCCAGCCGTAGAATGCGCCGTCCTGAACCGAGGTCACGTAGTCAGGCACCAGATCGCTGCCGATCTCGTCGCGCTCGTTGACCGCCGTCCACAGTTTGCCGGTCTTCGGTTCCCAATCCATGCCGTTGGGGTTGCGCAGGCCGGAAGCGAAGATCCGGTGGTTACCGGTAGCCGCGTCCACTTCCCAGATCGCCGCACGACCTTCTTCCTTGTCCATGCCGTTCTCGGCCACGTTGCTGTTGGAGCCCACGGTCACGTACAGCTTGCTGCCGTCCTTGCTGGCGATGACGTTCTTGGTCCAGTGGTGATTGAGCGTACCGCCCGGCAGGTCGACGACTTTGGTCGCTTGCGCGCTGATCGAGGTCTGCCCGGATTCATACGGGAAGCTGATCAGGCGGTCGGTGTCGGCCACATACAGCTTGTTGCCCACCAGGGTCATGCCGAACGGCGAATTGAGGTTTTGCAGGAAAACCGTGCGGGTCTCTGCCACACCGTCCTTGTCCACGTCGCGCAGCAAGGTGATGCGGTTGGCGCTGGGCACACCGGCACCGGCGCGGCCCATGACTTTTTCCATCACCCAGCCGCGAATGCCTTTGGAATCATCCGGTTTGGCGGGGGAATTGGTTTCTGCCACCAGCACGTCACCGTTGGGCAATACATACAGCCAGCGCGGGTGATCGAGGTTCTCGGCGAACGCAGCCACTTGTGTGCCCGGCGCGGCGACCGGCTTGGCGCCTTTTTCCCAGCCTACGGCGGGTGCGATGTTGACGGTCGGAATCAGCGTCTTGTTGGGCTCCGGCAGCTTGGGCGAGGGGCCTGTTCCATCCGAGACTTGCAGGCTCGACGACTCGCCGCAGGCAGCGAGGCCGCCGGCGACCAGCAGCAACACTGCGTAGTGGGGTCTGAGTTTGAACATGATCGATCTCCATTAACAAAGGCGTGGTCCAGTAACTGATAGAGGCACCGCCAACCCGCTAGGTTCAATAACGTTCCGCGGCGACGGTGTCGATTGACGCTCCCGGTCCAACCCTCTACCCTTCGCGGTTTGTTTCAGGTGCTCTGCAATCCTCGATTGGCAGAGTGAAACAGGGAAGCCGGTGTGGGTCGACAGATCCGATCCCGGCGCTGCCCCCGCAACGGTAAATGAGTCAAGGCTGTGCCTGACGCCACTGTGTTTCGACATGGGAAGGCGCACAGCCGGGGTGACCCGCTCATGAGCCCGGAGACCGGCCTGAATCACTCAATGACATCACGGAGGGTGATGTTCTGTGCAGGGCGTTGCCGTGCTGTCCAGTGCTGTCCTTCCGTCTGTTGTCGCCTGCCCCGAGCGGAGAACCCAGATGAACGAATCCCCCGAACGCGACGAACGCCATCTGGCGCGCATGCAGCGCAAGAAAGCCTTCATGGACCAGCGTATTGCCAGCTCGCCCAATGAGTGCGGCCTGCTGCTGGTATTGACCGGCAATGGCAAGGGCAAGAGCAGCTCGGCATTCGGTATGCTCGCCCGGGCCATGGGCCACGACATGCAGTGTGGTGTGGTGCAGTTCATCAAGGGCCGCAACAGCACGGGCGAAGAAATGTTTTTCCGTCGTTTCCATGAGCAGGTGCGCTATCACGTGATGGGTGAGGGCTTCACCTGGGAAACCCAGGATCGCCAGCGCGACATCGCCGCCGCCGAAGCCGCCTGGGCCGTGTCTCAGGAAATGCTTCGCGATCCGGCCATTGGTCTGGTGGTGCTCGACGAACTGAACATCGCCCTCAAACATGGCTACCTCGACCTCGAACAGGTGCTGAGCGATCTGCAGGCACGTCCGCCGATGCAGCACGTATTGGTGACTGGCCGCGGTGCCAAAGCCGAATTGATCGACCTGGCCGATACCGTTTCCGAGATCGGCGTGGTCAAGCACGCGTTTCAGGCCGGTATTCGTGCGCAGAAAGGTATCGAGCTGTGAACGCTTCATCATTGAGCGCATTGCAATGAGAGCCCCGCGTGATTGCCCGGCAGTATTGATTGCTGCGCCTGCCTCCGGGCAAGGCAAAACCACGGTGACCGCTGCACTGGCACGCCTGCACCGCAACCAGGGGCGCAAGGTCCGGGTGTTCAAGTGCGGCCCGGACTTTCTCGACCCGATGATTCTCGAGCGGGCCAGTGGCGCGCCGGTCTATCAACTGGACATGTGGATGGTCGGTGCCGATGAAAGCCGTCGCCTGCTGTGGGAAGCGGCTGATGAGGCGGACCTGATTCTGATCGAGGGGGTCATGGGCCTGTTCGATGGCACGCCATCGAGCGCCGACCTGGCCCGGCATTTTGGCGTGCCGGTACTCGGTGTGATCGATGGCACGGCCATGGCGCAGACGTTTGGCGCACTGGCGCTGGGCCTGGCGCGCTACCAGCCTGATCTGCCGTTCGCCGGCGTGCTGGCCAATCGCGTCGGCACGGTACGCCACGCGCAGTTGCTGGAGAACAGCCTGACCGAAGGCCTGCGCTGGTACGGCGCACTGTCCCGGGAAGTCGGCTTCGAACTGCCCAGCCGCCATCTGGGGCTGGTCCAGGCCAGTGAGCTCAACGATCTGGACGTGCGTCTGGACATGGCGGCTGCGGCGCTTGCCAGCACCTGTGAAGTGGCCTTGCCGCCGGCCGTGACCTTCACTGCGCCCGACCCGGCTCAGGTCGAGCCGCTGCTGCGCGGCGTACGCATCGCCATCGCGCGCGACGAGGCCTTTGCCTTTCTGTATGGCGCGAGCCTGGACCTGCTGAGGAACATGGGTGCCGAGCTGAGTTTCTTCTCGCCGATCCATGATCGCGAGTTGCCCGACGCCGACAGCCTGTACCTGCCCGGTGGCTACCCGGAGCTGCACCACGTTGCGCTGGCCGCCAATGGCACGATGCAGGCTTCGATCAGGGCTCACCATATTGCCGGCAAGCCGATTCTGGCCGAGTGCGGCGGCATGCTCTATTTGCTCGAAGCCTTGACCGATGTCGAGGGCGTGCGCGCCGAACTGGTCGGCTTGCTGTCCGGTGAAGCGGTCATGCAGAAGCGTCTGGCGGCGCTGGCGTTGCAAGCCGTCGAGCTGCCCGAGGGCACGCTGCACGGCCACACTTATCATCATTCGCTGACCAGCACCGAGCTGCAGCCGATTGCCCGTGGCGTCAGCCCCAATGGCGGGCGCGGCGCAGAAGCGGTTTATCGCCTGGGTCGCCTGACCGCGTCCTACGTGCATTTCTATTTTCCGTCCTGCCCTCGGGCGATAGCGGCGCTGTTCAAACCATGACCGAGCAAGCGTTCAGCCCCGAAGAGCGGGCTGCGGTGTACCGCGCCATCGCCGAGCGTCGCGACATGCGCCACTTCATCGGCGGCACGGTTGCGCCCGAGCTGCTGGCACGCGTGCTGGAGGCTGCGCATCAGGCTCCCAGCGTCGGGCTGATGCAACCGTGGCGCTTCATCCGCATCAGCGACCCGCTATTGCGCGGCAGGATGCAGGCGCAGGTAGAGGAAGAGCGTATTCGTACCGCCGAGGCGCTGGGTGAGCGAACCGACGAGTTCATGAAGCTCAAGGTCGAAGGCATCAACGACTGCGCAGAAGTGCTGGTCGCCGCGCTGATGGAAGGGCGAGAGCAGCACATTTTCGGCCGTCGCACCTTGCCGGAAATGGACCTGGCCTCGCTGTCCTGCGCGATCCAGAACCTGTGGCTGGCCTCGCGTGCAGAAGGCCTGGGCATGGGCTGGGTGTCGCTGTTCGACCCCGAGGCGCTGGCCGAACTGCTGGGCATGCCTGACGGCGCCAAGCCGCTGGCGATCATATGTCTGGGCCCGGTCAAGGAATTTTATCCCGCGCCAATGCTGGTGATGGAAGGCTGGGCGCAGGCGCGTCCGCTGCATGAGCTGCTGTACGAGAATCAATGGGGAGTGAGTCAATGAGTGTGGCGCTGTTGAGCGTCGCCGGGGTCGCGCTGGACGCGCTGCTCGGTGAGCCAAAACGATGGCATCCGCTGGTGGCGTTCGGCAACTTCGCCAGTCGGGTCGAGCAGCGCTTCAATAGCGGCGGCCGTGGCTGGCGCAGTCATGGCGTCACCGCCTGGGTCATCACCGTTGTGCCTTTGACGCTGCTGGCCACGCTGCTGAGCTGGTTGCCTGGCGTGGGCTGGCTGTTCGATATTCTGGCGCTGTATTGCGCGCTGGGCATGCGCAGCCTGGGTGAGCACGTTCAGCCGGTGGCGCAAGCGCTGCGCAGTGACGATCTGGTCGAAGCACGTCAGCGGGTCGGTTATCTGGTCAGTCGCCAGACCACTGAGCTGGACGCTACCGAAGTCGCCCGCGCAGCCACCGAGTCGGTGCTGGAGAACGGCAGCGATGCGGTGTTCGCGGCGCTGTTCTGGTTCGTGGTGGCTGGCGCGCCCGGCGTGGTGCTGTACCGGCTGAGCAATACGCTGGACGCCATGTGGGGTTACCGCAACGAGCGCTTTGAGCGTTTTGGCTGGGCTGCGGCGAAGATCGACGATCTGCTCAACTATATTCCCGCACGTCTTGTGGCATTGACCTACGCCTTGCTGGGCAAGACCCGACTGGCGCTGCGTTGCTGGCGTACGCAGGCTCCGGCCTGGGACAGTCCGAATGCCGGCCCGGTAATGGCCGCTGGCGCAGGCGCGCTGGGTGTCGAGCTGGGTGGCGCGGCGATCTACCACGGCGAGCTGCATCAGCGTCCGCAACTGGGTGAGGGTACGCCTGCCGATGCGGACTCGATCGATCGCGGCTGGCAACTGGTGCAGCGCGGCGTCTGGTTATGGCTGCTGGTCATCTGCGTGGCGGCTGAGTTTTATGCTTGAGCACGGCGGGCGGTTGCGCGCGGCGGCGCAGCATTACGGTATCCCTCTGGCCGACTGGCTTGACCTGTCCACCGGGATCGCGCCGTGGTCGTGGCCCATCCCGGAGATCCCGGCGCGTGCCTGGGCGCGGCTGCCCGAGACCGACGATGGCCTGGAAGCGGCGGCCTGCACTTATTACGGCGTGAACCGGTTATTGCCGGTGTCCGGTTCGCAGGCTGCGATTCAGGCATTGCCGCGGGTGCGCAGCGGAGGGCGGGTTGGCGTTCTGTCGCCCTGCTACGCAGAGCACGCGCATGCCTGGCGCAAGAACGGTTTCGTGGTCCGTGAGGTGGGGGAGCAGGAGGTCGACTACTTTCTCGACAGCCTGGACGTGCTGGTGGTGGTCAACCCCAACAACCCGACCGGTCTGCACCTGAGCGCCGAGCGCCTGCTGGAGTGGCATGCGCGACTGGCCGAGCGCGGTGGCTGGCTGGTCGTCGATGAAGCGTTCATGGATAACACGCCGGGCATGAGTCTGGCGGCCGAGACGTGGCGCAACGGGCTGATCGTCCTGCGTTCGTTTGGCAAGTTTTTCGGCCTGGCCGGTGTCCGGCTTGGTTTTGTCATGGCCGAGCCGGTGCTGTTGAGGATGCTGGCGCAGGAAATCGGCCCCTGGTCGGTCAGTGGGCCAACCCGGATCATCGGCCAGGTGTGCCTCAGTGATCAGCAGGGGCAGGCGCGCCAGCGTGCGCGCTGTGAGCAGGCCCGCGAGCGGTTGGTGGCGTTGCTCGACCGCTACGCCCTGAGCCCGCAAGGCGGCTGTGCGCTGTTCCAATGGCTGGTGACCCCTGAAGCGCAGACGCTCTATGAGTTTTGTGCGCGGCGCGGCGTGCTGCTGCGCCTGTTCAAGGGTGACACACCCGAGTCGTCCAGTCTGCGTTTCGGCCTGCCCTGCGACGAGGCCGACTGGCTGCGGCTGCACGATGTTCTGCTTGAATACCGCAAGGAATACCCATGAGCACGCTGATGGTACAAGGCACCACCTCCGATGCCGGCAAAAGCACACTGGTGACGGCCCTGTGCCGCTGGCTGACTCGTCAGGGCGTCAAGGTCGTGCCGTTCAAGCCGCAGAACATGGCGCTCAACAGCGCGGTGACTGCGGACGGCGGCGAGATCGGCCGCGCACAGGCGGTGCAAGCGCAGGCGTGCTACCTCGAACCGCACACCGACATGAACCCGGTGCTGCTCAAACCCAACAGTGACACAGGCGCGCAGGTGATCATTCACGGCCGCGCCGTGACCACCATGAACGCCGTGGCGTATCACGGCTACAAAGAGATCGCCATGCAGGCAGTGCTGGAATCGCATCGGCGCCTGGGTGAGAGCTATCCGGTGATTGTCGTCGAGGGTGCGGGTTCTCCGGCCGAGATCAACCTGCGCGCCAACGATATCGCCAACATGGGCTTTGCCGAGGCGGTCGACTGCCCGGTGTTGCTGATTGCCGACATCAATCGTGGCGGGGTGTTTGCCCATCTGGTCGGCACACTCGAGTTGCTGTCGCCCAGCGAGCAGGCGCGGGTCAAGGGTTTCATCATCAACCGTTTTCGCGGCGACATCGCGTTGTTGCAGCCGGGCCTGGACTGGCTGGAAGCACGCACCGGCAAGCCGGTGGTTGGCGTGCTGCCCTACGTGATGGATCTGCACCTGGAGGCCGAAGACGGCCTGGACCAGCGTCAGACCGACAAGGTCGAGCATGTGCTGAACGTAGTGGTCCCGGTGCTGCCTCGCATCAGTAATCACACTGATTTCGACCCGTTGCGCCTGCACCCTCAGGTCAATCTGCAGTTCATCGGTCCCGGCCAGGCGATTCCTCCTGCGGACCTGATCATTCTGCCCGGCTCGAAAAGCGTGCGCAGCGATCTCAACTACCTGCACAACAATGGTTGGGACACCGCCATAGATCGGCATTTGCGTTACGGCGGCAAGCTGATGGGGATCTGTGGCGGCCTGCAAATGCTCGGTGAGCAGGTACACGATCCACTCGGGCTGGAAGGCGCAGCCGGGTCCAGCGCCGGGTTTGGCCTACTGGCCATGAGCACGGTGCTGGAAGCGGAAAAGCAACTGCGCAATGTGCGCGGTCGTCTGACCCTGGAAGACGCCGAGGTCAGCGGTTACGAAATTCATGCCGGGGTAACGACGGGGCCGGCGCTGGAGCAGGCTGCCGTGCAACTGGACGACGGGCGTTGCGATGGCGCGCAGAGTGCCGACGGGCAGGTTCTGGGGACTTACCTGCACGGCCTGTTCGAATCACCTGCGGCCTGTAGCGCGTTGCTGCGCTGGGCGGGGTTGGCGAACGTGCAGTCCGTCGATTATCACGCCCTGCGCGAGCGCGACATCGAACGTCTGGCGGACCTGGTGGAAAAACACCTGGACGGCCCATTGCTTCGCGAACTGTGTGGCCTGGAGGCGAACTGAATGCTGCAATTGATCCTCGGCGGCGCGCGTTCCGGCAAGAGTCGCCTGGCGGAAAAACTGGCCGCCGACAGCGCGCTGAGGGTGACCTACATCGCCACCAGTCAGCCTCTGGACGGCGAAATGAATCAGCGTGTTGCCAGTCATCGCGCGCGCCGTCCCGAGCACTGGGGGTTGGTCGAAGAGCCGATCGAACTGGCGCGGGTACTGCGCGAAAACGCGGCGCTCGATTGCTGCCTGCTGGTCGATTGCCTGACCCTTTGGTTGACCAATCTACTGATGCTCGACAACCCCGAGCGCCTGCTTCAAGAACGTGAATCCCTGCTCGACAGCCTTGCCGGGCTGCCGGGTGAAATCATTTTTGTCAGCAACGAAACCGGGCTTGGCGTCGTGCCGCTCGGCGAACTGACCCGTCGCTATGTCGATGAAGCCGGCCTGTTGCATCAGGCGCTGGCCGAGCGTTGCCAGCGTGTCGTGTTGACCGTTGCCGGCTTGCCCCTGACGTTGAAAGGAACCGCGCTATGAGTAATTCCTGGTGGCTCAAGCCCGCACAGGCCATCGATGTGCCGATGCGCGAGGCGGCACTGGCCCGTCAGCAGCAACTGACCAAGCCCGCCGGTTCGCTGGCGCAACTGGAGCGCCTGGCGGTACAGCTGGCCGGTCTGCAGGGGCGTGAGCGTCCGGCCGCGGATCAACTGTGGATCGCGATTTTCGCCGCTGATCATGGCGTCGTCGCCGAAGGTGTGTCGGCGTACCCACAGGAAGTCACCGGCCAGATGCTGCACAACTTCGTCAACGGCGGCGCCGCGATCAGCGTGCTGGCGCGTCAGCTCTCCGCGCAACTGGACGTGGTCGACTTGGGCACCGTGTCGCCAATGGATTTGCCTGGCGTGCGCCATCTGCGCATTGGCGCGGGCACCGCCAATTTTGTACAGGGGCCGGCCATGAGTGTCGAGCAGGGAATCGCCGCCCTGCAGGCCGGGCGTGACAGCGTATTGCGCGCCAAAGCTGTCGGCACCGAACTGTTCATCGGTGGCGAGATGGGCATCGGTAACACCACAGCCGCCAGCGCAGTCGCCTGCTCACTGTTGGAGTGCGCCGCGCCATTGCTGGTCGGACCGGGTACCGGGCTGAACGCCGAGGGTATTCAGCACAAGACCCGCGTCATCGAGCGCGCGCTGGCATTGCACGCCGAGCAGGCGGGTGACCCGTTGAGCAGCCTGTTCTGTCTGGGCGGCTTCGAAATCGCCGCACTGACTGGTGCGTACTTGGCCTGCGCGCAGGAAGGAATTGCGGTACTGGTCGACGGTTTCATTTGCAGCGTGGCCGCGCTGGTGGCGGTGCGCCTGAACCCTTCCTGCCGTAACTGGCTGCTGTTCGGTCATCGGGGCGCCGAACCGGGCCATCGGCATCTGCTGGAAACGCTGCAGGCCGAACCGTTGCTGGACCTCGGTTTGCGTTTGGGTGAGGGCAGCGGTGCCGCACTGGCGGTGCCGCTGGTGCGCCTGGCGTGCGAGCTGCACAACGGCATGGCGACGTTTGCCGAGGCGGCTGTGGCGGATCGCCCCGCATGACCTTGCACCTGGACTTGTTGCGTCACGGCGAAACCGAACTGGGCGGCGGCCTGCGTGGCAGCATCGACGACGCGCTGACCGAGCCTGGCTGGCAGCAGATGTGTGCGGCAGTGGCCGGTGGCGGCCCCTGGACGCGGATTGTCAGCTCGCCCCTGCAACGTTGCGCACGTTTCTCCGAAGAGCTGGCGCAGCGCTTGTCGTTGCCTCTGCACCTGGAGCCAGGTCTGCAGGAGCTGCATTTCGGCGACTGGGAAGGGCACAGCCCTGCGCAACTCATGGAGACCGATGCCGAGGGCCTGGGGCTGTTCTGGGCGGATCCCTACGCCTTCACACCTCCCAACGGCGAGCCGGTGCTGGATTTCTCGAACCGCGTATTAAATGCCGTTGAGCGTCTGCATCAGGCTTATGCCGGTGAGCGCGTGTTGCTGGTCAGTCATGGTGGTGTCATGCGCCTGCTGGTGGCGCAGGCGCGTGGTTTGCCGCGTGAGCAACTGTTGCAGGTGGTGGTCGGGCATGGCGCGCTGTTGTCGATTCAGGTCGCTGCTGATCGCGTAATTACGGAGATCTGAGATGCTGCCGTTCTGGATCGCCCTGCAATTTCTCGGCAGCCTGCCGATCAGGCTGCCCGGCATGCCGCGCCCTGAAGAGCTGGGGCGCTCCTTGCTGTACTACCCGTTGGTGGGGGCGGTATTCGGCACGCTGCTGCTGGGCTTCAATACCTTGCTCAGTGGTACGCCGCTCATGCTGCACGCCGCGCTGGTACTCAGTGCCTGGGTATTGCTCAGCGGCGGCCTGCATCTGGACGGTCTGGCCGACAGTGCTGACGCCTGGCTGGGCGGCTTCGGTGACCGTGAACGCACCTTGAAGATCATGAAGGACCCACGCAGCGGGCCTATCGCCGTGGTCACGCTGGTCCTGGTGCTGCTGCTCAAGTTTGCCGCGATTCTGGCGCTGATCGAGAGCCATGCCAGTGTCTGGCTGCTGTTGGCGCCGGTGATCGGGCGCGCGGCCATGCTTGGGCTGTTTCTGGGGACGCCGTATGTGCGTTCCGGCGGGCTGGGGCAGGCGCTGGCCGATCACCTGCCGCGTGGCCCTGGACGCAAGGTTTTGCTCGCCACTGCCATTGCGTGCGTGCTGCTCGCCGGCTGGTCAGGGGTAATGGTATTGCTGGTCTGCGCCGCCTGTTTCTTCTGGTTGCGGCAGTTGATGATGCGCCGTCTGGGCGGATGCACCGGCGATACAGCCGGGGCATTGCTTGAGCTGCTGGAGTTGGCGGTGCTGCTGACGCTGGCGCTGCTTTGAGACCCTGCACATCGCTTTGTTGACAGCTTTTACCGGCAGCGCGTAGCTTCGCGAATCGCGGGTAAAACCATGTAACACAAAGCGCAAGGAGCTTAACCATGACATCGATCTGGCGTACCAGTGGCTGGGTTCTGCTGGGGAGTGCGCTGATTCTTGCGCTTTCGTTGGGCACGCGGCACGGCTTCGGTCTGTTTCTGGCGCCCATGAGCGCCGAGTTTGGCTGGGGGCGTGAAGTCTTTGCCTTTGCCATCGCCCTGCAGAATCTGATGTGGGGCCTGGCACAGCCATTCGCCGGGGCGCTGGCAGATCGATTCGGGGCGGCGAAAGTCGTCTTCGTCGGCGGTGTGCTGTATGCCGCAGGTCTGTTGTGCATGAGTACCGCCGATTCTTCCCTCAGCCTTTCATTGAGCGCCGGTCTGCTGATCGGTATCGGTCTGTCCGGTACATCGTTTTCGGTCATTCTAGGGGTCGTGGGGCGTGCGCTGCCTGCGGAAAAACGCAGTGTGGGCATGGGGATCGCCAGCGCAGCCGGCTCATTCGGTCAGTTCGCCATGCTGCCCGGGACATTGGGCTTGATCAGCTGGCTGGGCTGGTCCGGCGCCTTGCTGGTGCTGGGCGTAATGGTGGCGTTGATCCTGCCTCTGGTGGGCATGCTCAAGGATACGCCGAGCGTATCCACCGGCGTCGAACTGACCCTCGGCGAGGCGCTGCGTGAGGCGTGCTCGCATTCGGGGTTCTGGCTGTTGGCGCTGGGGTTCTTCGTCTGCGGCTTTCAAGTGGTATTCATTGGCGTGCACTTGCCGGCCTATCTGGTGGATCAGCACTTGCCCGCTAAGGTCGGCACTACAGTGCTGGCCCTGATCGGCCTGTTCAATATCTTCGGCACCTACACAGCAGGCTGGCTGGGCGGGCGCATGTCCAAGCCCCGACTGTTGACCGTGCTTTACCTGTTGCGCGCGGTGGTGATCGTGCTGTTTCTCTGGATACCCTTGAGCCAGACCACAGCGTATCTGTTCGGCGTGGCGATGGGCTTGCTGTGGTTGTCGACCGTGCCGCTGACCAACGGTACGGTCGCGACACTGTTCGGTGTGCGCAACCTGTCGATGCTGGGCGGCATTGTCTTCCTGTTTCACCAGTTGGGCGCCTTTCTCGGTGGCTGGCTGGGCGGGCTGGTGTATGACCGCACCGGCAGCTACGACCTGATCTGGCAAGTCTCGATACTGCTGAGTCTGCTCGCCGCAGCGCTCAACTGGCCGGTGCGCGAGCGGCCGGTGGCACGATTGCAGGCGCAGGGCAGTCTGGCATGAGTCGGCGCTGGCCTCTGCTGGCGGCGCTGCTGGTAGGCGCGGTGGTGCTGGGTTTGCTCTGGTGGGCCTGGCAGCATGTCGGGCTGGGCGCATTGCAACTGGGAATGGGCGCTTGCTAGGCAGACGCTCCTGCATGGGGTAGCGTGTCGGCAGACGACAACAATATTCAGGGCCGCCATGATGAACATTCGCTTTTTTTCGATCCCTCTTTTGCTGCTGGCCATGAGCGGTGCTGCAATGGCTGCCGACTGCCCGCCGTTGCTGCAAGGCGAGCTGCCCAAGCTGCGCGCCAAGGAAAACATCGACCTGTGCAAGCGCTTCGCCGGCAAGCCGCTGGTGGTGGTCAATACTGCCAGTTTCTGCGGCTTCGCCCCGCAGTTCAAAGGCCTTGAAGCGCTGAGTCAGCGCTACAAGGGGCAGGGGCTCGAGGTGTTGGGCGTGCCGTCCAATGACTTCAAACAGGAAGCCAAGGATGGTGAGGAGACCGCCAAGGTCTGTTACGTCAATTATGGCGTGACCTTCACCATGACCGAGCCACAGGCCGTGCGCGGTGATGATGCAACCCATTTGTTCAAGGTTCTGGCCGAGCAGAGCAGTGCGCCGCGCTGGAACTTTTACAAGTACGTGGTCGATCGCCAGGGCAAGGTCATCGCCAACTTCTCCAGCATGACCAAGCCGGATGATCCTGAGCTGATCGCAGCCATTGAGAAGGCGATTGCGTCTAAGCCTTAGGGGGCAAAAAAAGGGGTGGCTTGAGTCTTGTCTGAATCGACCTGGCATCGCAGAACCCTTGTGTGACGCGGAGCGCCACATAGAGGACGCAGAGCGTCCAGAACTGCATGCCGACGCGGAGCATCGGCACGATAGTCAGTCAATGACGTGGAGTATCTGTACGCTGGTCAATCAATGCAGATCTGAGCGCACCAGGCGCGCACTAAAAAGCCCGCAACCATTACTGGTTGCGGGCTTTTTTTCAGTCTGGCAGTTGCTTATCAGAAGCGATAGGTAACCGAAGTGCCCAGGCCGTGAGCGGTGTTGCGGTAGTCGGCGCTGTACGAACCTTTGGACGGGCTGCTGTCGCGGATCTTGGTTTCGTCTTCACGCAGGTAGGAGTACGCCACGTCGATGGTCAGGTCGTCGGTCGGGCTCCAGCCTGCACCGAAGCTGATGATCTTGCGATCGCCCGTCGGGATGCGAGGGGAGCGGTTGACGTTGTTGGTCGGCGACTGATCAACGGAGAAACCGGTGCGCAGCGTCCACTCTTTATTGACCTTGTACGAAGCACCGATGGCGTGCGCCCAGGTGTCGTGCCAGTTCTGTTCTTCGCTGATGGTGCCGATTGGACCGGCAGAGCCGCCCAACAGGGCTGGGACGCCATCGTTGTTGACGGTGATGTCTTGCAGGCGGCTCCAGCGAGTCCAGGTGCTGCCGGCATAGACCGTCCAGTTTTCGTCGATCTGCTGGGTGATGGAGAAGTCCACGGACTCAGGCGTGGAGATATCCAGCGAAGCGTCATACTTCTGGCCGGAGAATCCGCCAAAGCCCGAACCTTCGATCTTGGTCTTGCCCTTGAGCTTGTAATCGACCTTGGAGTGGTAAGTCAGGCCCAGGCGAGTGGTGTCGGTAGCCTGCACCAAGATACCGGCATTGAAGCCGATTGCGGTGTCATCGCCTTCGATCTTCACCTTGCCGTCGTTACGGCCAAGCGAGCCAGTATTCAGGGTCGCAGAGGTCAGTTCACCGTCGATGCGGTTGATCGTCGGGCCGAAACCGATGGAGACCTTGTCGTTGAATGCATAGCTGACGGTCGGCTGAAAGGTCACGACCTGGACGTGACTCTTGTCACCCCAGTAGCGGCCGGCGAAGCCTTTTTCGTAATCGGTGACCAGGCCGAACGGTACGTACACGCCCAGACCAAATGCCCAGTGATCATCGATTGGTTTGACGTAGTAGCCCATGGGTACGCCGACCACCGGAACCATGTCGCCGTCGTTGCTGCCGCCAAATGTGCCGCGACCATTCTTGATATCGGTCTTGGCGATCACGGCAGCTGCACCGACGCTGATTTCTTCACGTTTAAGGCGGGACATACCGGCAGGGTTGCCGAATACGGTACTTGCGTCATCGGCTGACGAGGAGCGACCTGCAAAGCCGGTGCCCATGCCGCTGATGCTTTGTTCGTTGAGGGCAAAGCCGGCAGCGAGCAGTTGAGAAGAGGCCAGACCCAGTGCGAGTCCAAGCGTTGTCCGGTTCAGTGCTTTTGTCATTATTTTCATTATTAGAACTCCTTGTTGTTCACCGGTCGAAAATTACCAACATTTTCGACGGCGCGCTATAGGCTGAGGAGCCCGATTTAGAGCTATTCTTGTAGGACAATCCCCTCAAGGGAGTAGGAATTGCAATTTAGAGCAAGTTCCAGTGCTGCAGGCATTGTGTAATGCAGACGATACAAAGCGCGCATAAAAAAAGCCCCGCCTTTGCAGTGCGGGGCTTTTGGCTTGCGGTGCAGCGTTTTCGTCAGGCTATGAGGGCCTGACGGGTACGCTCGATCACGGCCTGCAGCGGTTCGGCGCTGGCGTACTGATCGGGGTACAGGCGTTCGCTGTGGCGGGCGATGCCGTGTTCATTGACGATGGTGAAGCTGAAGCAGCCTTTGCGAGCGGCCATGATCAGGCAGTTCATCGGGGCAAAAGCGTTGGTCAATGTGTGAATTGCATGTTGAGTCTGAGTATTCATATTCAAGGTGTTTCCTGAAGCAACACGGAACAATACCGTGCAAAAATAAAGATTCCAGTAAACGCGGGCCGACATTTGATACAAAAGCCTGGCTGGGCGGAGAACCTGACTGGAACAAAGACAGGCAGTTGAAGCGCGCTTTATCGTATGGCGCTCTGGCTGACCGGTAGGTACTTAGGAGGGCAGGCAACACAACAGGAGCAAAGGTTCTACGCTCCGGGTGAAGATCCTGATCAATTGCAGGCTGGTTGAAGCAGACCATGAGAGCCGTGTCGGCACTGTCACCCCAAATGGTGCATCAGCGCGAAAGGTTCATGTCTGGAAACCATCGAGGTGGTCGATCCCTTGTTGCCAACATTCTCGTCGCATGGAGGAGTGTCTGTCGGGGGACTTGTCGACCGGAATTGATTTTCAGCTTGGTACTAACGGCGGCGATTTTACCCGCCTGATCGGGGCATTGCAAGTGGCAGTGTATAAATCTTCACCAGTGCCCGGCCAATCGATAGATCAGTACGGTGATTGACGCAACCATCGAGCAGCCCAGCAGGTAGGCGGTGATGGTAAGCCGCAGCGACCTGCGGCTTTCGATGGCGCGCATGATGTCGCCTGTCGCGTTGATACGCCCGTTGCTCAGGTCACTGCAGATGATCAGCATCAGGGCGATCGCTGACAGCAACACGCTGTAGGCAAACACGCCGCCGTCCGGGGGTGGCAGTACGATACTGACTGCCAGGGCGACGAGGCAGACAGCCAACAACAGCAGGAAGAACTTGGCTATCTCCTTCATGGATCCCTTCACTGAATCGTTGGTAAATTAGGGTGAGCTGCATTTTTGCCAGTGCTTGGACCGCAATATGTGCAATTTGTCGCCCGAGTCGCTTTGATTGCCCAGAGTAATGCGCGAAATGCGCCGCCGCCCGTGTCGAGCCAGAAACCGAAAAACTGCTGAAAGCCTTGTATTCATTGAGAATGCGATGCGTTCGGGCACGCAAAATATGATGCATGAAATGACCAAAAACGGCCTTGATGAGGAGTTGTGCACATTAGCGGCACAAGCTGCCACATCACTGTCACAAGCGAAGCTAAGGGTTTGATTTATGATGGTGAATTATTAAGTCAATGAAAAACATCGTTTTTTTTAGCTGGTGAAAAAATCGTCAGTTTGAGCGCAGGCCCCATGCTGCTTGCGTTTGCGGAAGTTAAAGGGGGGTTGTCCACTGAGTTATCCACAGCTTCTGTGGATTGTCCCGCGCAAAATGTCCCCCTAATAGGGGCTGTGTGCCGTGCTGAAAACGCGTACAATCCGTTCCCCCGATTTGCCCCCGCCTGTTGATCCCGTCTCACCCGAGATGATGTTTCTGCTGCACTATCACGCTCTACCCAATCTGCCGCTGGCCTTTATTATTCAGCCCGCATGGAGTCTTTATGGCACTGGACCTGAACAGCCTGTTACTGGGGCTTGGCGCAGCAGCGTTGCCCTTGCTGGGCCTGCTCTGGCATCTACAGCGCCGGCTGGCCGCTCGTCAGGCCGAGAGCGCGCTGCTCGATGAGCGTCTGAGCATGGCGCAAATGGCGCAGGAAGGTCTCAATGCCCAGTTGGATGCGTGCCGTGACGAGGTCAGCGACCTCAGTCAGGCCAATGCCGCCAAGCATGCTGATCTTGCGGCGTTGCGCCGCGAGGTCGAGTTGCTGCGCCAGGAAAGCGATAACGCGCGCGAAACGGCGCAGGACTGGAATCATGAGCGTGCCGCCAGAGAGGCTGAGTTGCGTCGCCTTGATGCGCAGTGTGCAGCGCTTAACGCTGAGCTGCGCGAACAGCAGGATGGCCATCAGCAGCGCCTGAACGATCTGCAGGGTTCCCGGGATGAGCTGCGCGCGCAGTTCGCCGAACTGGCGGGCAAGATTTTCGATGAGCGCGAGCAGCGCTTCGCCGAGACCAGCCAGCAGCAGCTGGGCCAATTGCTCACGCCGCTCAAGGAACGTATCCAGTCGTTCGAAAAGCGTGTCGAGGAGAGTTACCAGAACGAAGCGCGCGAACGCTTTTCCCTGGCCAAGGAACTGGAACGTCTGCAGCAGTTGAATCAGCGTTTGAGTGATGAGGCGACCAACCTGACACGCGCCTTGAAGGGGCAGAAGACCCAGGGCAACTGGGGCGAGCTGATCCTGGAGCGCGTGCTGGAGCATGCCGGGCTTGAAAAGGGCCGTGAGTACCAGACGCAAATCAGCCTCAAGGGGCCGGACGGCGAACGCTTTCAGCCTGATGTGTTGATCATGTTGCCGGGCGACAAGCAGGTGGTGGTCGACGCCAAGGTCAGCCTGACGGCCTACCAGCAATATGTGTCTGCCGATGACGAGGTCATTGGTCAGGCTGCGCTGAAGCAGCACGTACTGTCGCTGCGTAACCATGTCAAAGGCTTGTCGGGCAAAGATTACAAACGTCTCGAAGGGTTGCACAGTCTGGATTTCGTTCTGCTCTTCGTGCCTATCGAGGCCGCCTTTTCTGCCGCCTTGCAGGCCGAGCCGAACCTCTTCCAGGAAGCCTTCGACCGCAACATCGTGATTGTCAGCCCTACGACCCTGCTGGCCACCTTGCGAGTGATTGACAGCCTGTGGAAGCAGGAGCGTCAGAGCCAGAACGCCCGTGAGATCGCCGAGCGGGCAGGCTGGCTGTACGACAAGTTCGTGTTGTTCATCCAGGATCTGGATGAGGTAGGCAACCGCTTGCAACAACTGGACAAGGCTTATTCGGCAGCGCGCAACAAGCTGACCGAAGGGCGCGGCAACCTGATCAGCCGCAGCGAGCAACTCAAACTGCTGGGTGCGCGCGCCAGCAAGAGTCTGCCCGCCGATTTGCTGGAGCGGGCAATGACCGACGGCGATGGCCTGATCAGTCCGCCAGACTGAGCCGGTCGACTCGTCGGCGTAATGTTCAGTAACAGGCCGTCCGTCGCAAAGACTAGAAGCGATCCTGCACAAATGTCACATTGGCTCCATCGGGAAAATTGTTTCTCGTTGCACTCGGCTAACAGTTCATTTGCTTCTATGATCTCTAGTGAGTGATGAGTACGGATCGACTGCCGAGTATTTCCCTCAAGGGGGCTCTATGAATAGCAAACTGCAAGAATGGCTCCACGATGTAGGCGTTGCATTGGGTCTGATAGAACGCCCAAAACTGCAACCCATTCCGGTTCGTGCCGACGATGATCGTCGCCGCCAACGCCGGTAAGCCTCTCGCCTGACCCTGGCCACAGGGTAGTGCGCATGTTGAGTTTCATCGGGGCGCACAGGGCGTCCCGATACAAGGGCCGGCTTTCAATGCTGATGCCCGGGCTTTTCCTCAGACTTTCCCGGTTCCTTTTTCACCTCGTGCAAAATCAGCTTGATGATCTTGTTCAGCGCAAACTGATCTGGTCTGGCGATTGCTTTTTCCCTGATGGCTTCAGGGAGGGTGAAATCGAAGGCTTCCTCCAGCGCGCGGAAAAAGCGCTCGATATCATCGTCATCAAGGGCCAGATCGGCGAGCGTTGCGTTATCCTGAATGGCGCTCTTGTCCACTAGAATGATGCCCAGGGCGTCGAATACTTTTTGCCCGATCTCTTTGCGATTCATGAAAGCCCCTGATGTGGATCTTGTCAGATACAGCAGGCGTACTTCATTTCTCCAGCCCAGACCCATGAGGCTAGCTCAAATCGCCGTTGCGGCTGTGGATTGACCCGCGTTTGCGACGCTGATTTGTTTAAAATGCCTGGCTGTTCGACAGGCGGTTTGCGGCAACGCTGATTCATCGCGCAGTGCAGCCTCTTTAACCTTGTGAGATTGACCGAGTACCCATCGATGTCCCGCGCCCGTTGTGAACGTTGTCTGCGTCCTGCCACGCATTGTCTGTGCGCCCTGATTCCACAGCTGGACAGCCGCACGCGGGTGTTGATCCTGCAGCATCCCGATGAAGTCGGCCATGCCTTGAACACCGCCCGACTGGCCGCGCTCGGTCTGCTCAATGCGCAGTTGCTGGTGGGCGAGGTGTTCGACGATCTGCAAGCGCTTCTGAATCCGCCAGGCTATCAACCGCGATTGCTGTTTCCGGGTGACGCTGCGCAGACGCTGACGCCTTATGCGCAGGATTCGCTGCCCATGCTGCTGGTCGTGCCGGATGGCACCTGGCGCAAGGCGCGCAAATTGCTGCACCTCAACCCCTTGCTCGCCGAGCTGCCAAGGGTGACGCCGGGCGCCGCGCCTGCTTCGCGTTATCGCTTGCGCAAGGCGCCGGGCCCGGAAGCCTTGTCGACGCTCGAGGCCATCGTGCATACCTTGCAGACGCTGGAAGCACCTGACTCGTTCGAGGCCTTGCTGAAGCCGTTCGATGCGTTGATCGAAGGTCAGATTCAGGCCATGGGCAGTGAGACCTACCAGCGCAATCACGGCGGCCAGGGGTAAGGAACACAATTCGCGTCGTTAACTGCACCCAGCTGTAACTGTTGCTTTGCCGATCAGCGCCTAGAATGGATGTTCTGTTCTATCTCTTGCGGAAGTTGCAATGCATATCTCGTCTGGTCGCTGGGTCTATGGCCTCTGTCTGTCACTGTTGACCGCGCTGCTGTGGGGCATTTTGCCGATCAAGCTCAAGCAGGTGCTGCAGGTGATGGATCCGGTAACCGTGACCTGGTTCCGCCTGGCTGTGTCCGGTGCGCTGTTGTTCATCTGGCTGGCGTCGGTCAAGCGCCTGCCCAGCTTCAAAGTGCTGGGGCGCAAGGGCAGGGTGCTGGTCGGGCTGGCGGTGTTCGGTCTGGTCGGCAACTATGTGCTGTACCTCATTGGCTTGCGCCTGCTGAGCCCGGGCACCACGCAATTGCTGGTTCAGGTCGGTCCGATTTTTCTGCTGATCAGCAGCATCTTTCTGTTCAAGGAGCGTTTCAGTCTGGGGCAGGGCATCGGCCTGATGGTACTGCTGGTGGGCTTCGGATTCTTTTTCAATCAGCGTCTGGTGGAGCTTTTCACCTCGTTGGGTGACTACACCCTGGGCGTGCTGGTGGTGCTCCTGGCCTCGACCATATGGACGTTCTACGGCCTGAGTCAGAAGCAGCTTCTGACGGTGTGGAATTCGCTGCAGGTGATGATGGTGATCTACCTGTTTTGCGCCCTGTTGCTCACGCCGTGGGCGCACCCTGCCGAGGCATTGCTGTTGAGCCCGTTGCAGGGCTGGCTGCTGTTGGCCTGCTGTCTTAACACGCTGGTGGCCTACGGCGCCTTTGCCGAAGCGCTGGCGCATTGGGAGGCCTCGCGGGTCAGTGCGACGCTTGCGCTGACGCCATTGGTGACGCTGACCGCCGTGGCGGTTGCCGCCTGGCTGTGGCCGGATTACGTGCAGGCTGAAGAGTTGAACATGCTGGGTTACGGCGGTGCGCTGCTGGTGGTGGCCGGGTCGGCGCTGACTGCGCTGGGCCCTTCGCTGGTCGCCGGTCTGAGGGCACGCAAGGCCCGGCTGGCGCAGGCCTGACGTGCGGGTGGCGGGGCAGATCAGCGTCTGCCCAGCCCCTGCGCCTGGATGATCCACTCCTGACGCTGCTGTTCGCTGGCGCTGTGTACCGGGGCGAACTCAGTCAGGCGTTTGGTCTTTATCCCGCAAAAGCCGAGGATAGTCCGTACCATCTGGCGGTGAGCCGGCGCGCCGTAAATCCACTGAAAGTAACGCGACGGCGTGTCCATGGCGACCAGCAGTTCCGCCGTCCTGCCGCGAAGCAGTTCATTGGATGAGTGCTTGCGGCCGTGGACCTTGAACGCAAAACCGGGTGTCAGCACCCGGTCGAAAAAGCCGGTCAGCAACGCAGGCAAGCCGCCCCACCAGACCGGATAGACGAATACCAGATGCTCGGCCCAGTGGATCTGACGCTGGGCTTCAAGCAGGTCGGGCTCAAGGGTTTGAGTCTGATCGTAGCCGTTGTGCAGAATCGGATCGAAGTCCAGTTCGCCCAGTTTGATGACCCGCACCACATGTCCCTCGCTACGCGCCGTTTGCGCATAGGCGTCGCCCAGGGCGTGACAGAAACTGATGGCCTTCGGCGTGCCGTAGACCATCAGGATTCGTTTGCCATTACCTTCCAGTGGCGTTGCGCCGCTTCTGGCATCAGCCATTACTGCCTGCCTCGAGCATTTTATCCGGCCGCACCCAGGCGTCGAACTCTTCATCGGTCAGGTAACCCAGCGCCAATGCCGCTTCGCGCAAGGTCAGACCTTCGGTGTAGGCTTTCTTGGCAATCTGCGCCGACTTGTCATAGCCGATATGCGGATTGAGGGCGGTGACCAGCATCAGGCCACGCTCCAGGTGCTCGGCCATTTTTTCGCCATCCGGCTCCATGCCCGCGATGCAGTGCTCGTTGAAATTGCTGCAGCCATCGGCCAGCAGGCGAATCGACTGCAGAACGTTATGAATGATCACCGGCTTGTAGACGTTGAGTTGCAGGTGACCCTGACTGGCGGCAAAACCGATGGTCACATCGTTGCCCATGACCTGGCAGGCCAGCATCGACAAGGCCTCGCACTGGGTCGGATTGACCTTGCCGGGCATGATCGAACTGCCTGGCTCATTGGCAGGCAGTCTGACTTCTGCCAGCCCGGCACGCGGGCCTGAGCCCAGCAGGCGCAGGTCGTTGGCAATTTTCATCAACGTACCGGCCAGCGTTTTCAGTGCGCCGGACAGCGCTGCAAGTGGCTCGTGACCGGCCAGCGCGGCGAACTTGTTGGGTGCCGTAACGAAGGGCAGTCCGGACAGGGCGGCGAGTTCTGCAGCAATGGCCTCGGCAAAGCCTTTGGGCGCATTGAGCCCGGTGCCGACTGCCGTGCCGCCCTGAGCCAGCTCGTAGACGGCGGGCAGAGCGGCGCGAATGGCTTTTTCCGCGTAATCGAGTTGCGCGACAAACCCCGACAGCTCTTGGCCGAAGGTGATCGGCGTCGCATCCATCATGTGCGTGCGCCCGGTCTTGACCAGCTTCATGTGCCGCGCGGCCTGTTCGGCCAGGCCGCTGGACAGCTCGGCGATGGCGGGCAGCAACTGCTCCTTGACCGCCTGGGCAGTGGCGATGTGCATGGCCGTCGGGAAGCAGTCGTTGGAGCTTTGCGAGCGATTGACATGATCGTTGGGATGGACTGGCGACTTGCCGCCACGACCCTGGCCAGCCAGTTCGTTGGCGCGGCCTGCGATCACCTCGTTGACGTTCATGTTGCTCTGCGTGCCACTGCCGGTCTGCCAGACCACCAGCGGAAATTGCGCGTCATGCTGACCGTCGAGCACTTCGTCGGCAGCCTGCTCGATCAGGCGGGCGATGTCGGCAGGCAAGTCGCCATTTCGATCGTTGACTCGTGCGGCGGCTTTCTTGATCAGAGTCAGCGCGTGCAGGACGGGCAGCGGCATTCGCTGGTCGCCAATCGCAAAATTGATCAGTGAGCGTTGGGTCTGCGCGCCCCAGTAGGCATCTTCGGGGACTTCGATTGGGCCAATGCTGTCGGTTTCGGTGCGGCTCACTGGTCTTACTCCTTTAAGTACGTTGCAGGGTTAGGTGTCCATATGCCCACAGGGTTCCCGCGCAGTGCTTTTTAACCGCTGGGTGAACCGGGGGTTGAGCCAAAAGCCCAGATAAGCGCAGAATGGTCGGCCCTGGGGTAATGCCTCGTTTGCTAGATAAGGAAACTCGATGACCCGTCTTCGTGCCATTTGTACCGCGGTAGCCCTGGTCTGTGCCAGCGGCCAGGTCTTCGCCGACACCGCCAGTCACAACGCGAGCGCCGAAACGTTCCTGAAGCTTGCCAACGCCGATCGCCTGGGCGCTCCGGTCTACGCTCAGGTTCAGCAGATGTTCGCTCAGCGTTTTGCTGAAACCAAGGCACCTGCGTCGAAAAAAGCCCTGCTTGAAACCTATCAGGCCAAAGCCAACACCGCTCTGGACCAAGCCATTGGCTGGAACAAGCTCAAGCCTGAGATGGTCAAGCTGTACACCGCCAACTTCACTGAAAGCGAGCTGAAGGATCTGGTTGCGTTCTACCAGTCGCCACTGGGCAAGAAAGTGATGACCAAGATGCCTGAGCTGGCTCAGCAGTCGGCCCAGCTGACCCAGAGCAAGCTGGAAAGCGCTGTTCCGGTCGTCAACAAGCTGCTGGCTGACATGACTGCCGAACTGGAACCTGCCAAGGCAGCTGCTCCGGCTCCGGCCAAAAAGCCCTGACAGGCGATTTCCATCATGACCATGCAACAACGAATCGAGTCGGCGCTTGCGCTGCTGCAACCGCATCACCTGCAAGTGCTCGACGAGAGTCATATGCACAGTCGTGGTCAGCAGACCCATTACAAGGCTGTTCTGGTCAGTGATCAGTTTCAGGGCCTGAACTCGGTCAAGCGGCACCAGAAGGTTTACGCCACGCTGGGCCCGCTCATGGGCGAGTTTCATGCACTGGCGTTGCACACTTACACGCCTGAAGAATGGTCGAAGATCGGTGCAGCGCCTGCTTCGCCGACCTGTGCCGGCGGGCATTGATCAGGGCTTTTTACTGATCCGGCCCCCTTGCCGGGGCGATTGCCCCGCCGAGCTGCCTGCTGTACTCCGGTTTTTGCTAGAATCCGCACCGCGCCGCCTGGCCGGTGCGTTTTTTTGGTCCGCAATTTTTTACCCGGTAGGCCCTTTGCGAGGGTCGCCACTGGAGAGATACATGACTCAAGAGCCGATGACTCAGCCGATCGTCGTGGCTGCGCTGTACAAGTTCGTTACCCTCAGCGATTACGTGGAACTGCGCGAGCCGCTGTTGCAGGCGATGATCGACAACGGCATCAAGGGCACGCTGTTGATCGCCGACGAGGGCATCAACGGCACGGTGTCCGGCAGTCGCGAAGGCATCGATGGCCTGATGGCGTGGTTGAAGAACGACCCGCGCCTGATCGATATCGACCACAAGGAGTCCTACTGCGACGAGCAGCCGTTCTATCGCACCAAGGTCAAGCTCAAGAAAGAGATCGTGACCCTGGGCGTCGAAGGCGTTGACCCGAACAAGAGCGTCGGAACGTACGTCGAGCCCAAGGACTGGAACAACCTGATTAGCGATCCGGAAGTGCTGCTGATCGATACCCGCAACGATTACGAAGTCTCGATCGGCACCTTCGAGGGCGCCATCGACCCGAAGACCACGTCGTTTCGAGAGTTTCCGGAATACATCAAGGCGCATTTCGACCCGGCAGTGCACAAGAAGGTCGCCATGTTCTGCACCGGTGGCATCCGTTGCGAAAAAGCGTCGAGTTACATGCTCGGCGAGGGCTTCGAAGAGGTCTATCACCTCAAGGGCGGCATTCTCAAGTACCTGGAAGAGGTCCCCGAGCAGGAAAGCCACTGGCGCGGCGAGTGTTTCGTGTTCGACAATCGGGTCACGGTGCGACACGACCTGACCGAAGGCGATTATGATCAGTGCCACGCCTGCCGTACGCCTATCAGTGCCGAAGACCGCGCCAGCGAGCATTACTCGCCGGGCGTCAGCTGCCCGCATTGCTGGGATTCGCTGAGCGAGAAGACGCGTCGCAGCGCCATCGACCGGCAAAAGCAGATCGAACTGGCCAAGGCACGTAACCAGCCTCATCCGATCGGTCGCAACTATCGTTTACCCTCCGAGGCCTGAGCCATGTCTGCCCGCCTGATTTATGTCATGGACCCGATGTGCTCTTGGTGCTGGGGCTTCGCTCCGGTTGCCGACGCGTTGGTGCAACAGGCTCGGGCGGCGGGCGTGCCGCTGCATCTGGTCATGGGCGGTCTGCGCTCCGAAGGTGCGGCGCTGGAGCCGGCCAAGCGTCGTTACATTCTTGAGCATTGGCAGGCGGTCGAAGAGGCCACCGGCCAGCCGTTTCGTCGCGAAGGTGCGCTGCCGGAAGGGTTTGTCTACGACACCACGCCTGCCTGCCTGGCCGTGACTGCGGCACGGCAGCTGGATCCGGACCGCGCCTGGCAACTGGTCGGACTCATCCAGCGAGCGTTCTACAGCGAGGCCCGGGACGTGACGCGTCCGTCATTGCTGGCTGAGCTCGCGGAGCAGACGGGGCTGTCGCGTCAGGCATTTGCCGATGAGTTCGAAAGTCCGCAACGGCAGGCGGCCACCGCCGCCGATTTCGCCTGGGCACAGGATCTGGGCATTGCCGGCTTCCCGACCCTGCTGGCCGAGCGCAACGGTCAGCTGGCGTTGCTGACCAACGGTTATCAGCCGCTGAGCAGCCTTGCGCCCTTGCTGGGTCGATGGCTGGAGCGTGCAGCCAGTGCATGATGAAGTGCCTGAGGCTGCCCGACAGCCACACGCCACGCGCAGCGATGCATTGAGCTGGGCCGAGATCCGTCGTCTCGCCTTGCGGCATAAAAAAGCCCTGTGGCTGGCCAATGGCGTCGCAGTGCTGGCCACGTTGTGCAGCGTGCCTATCCCGTTGCTCCTGCCGTTGCTGGTCGACGAGGTGTTGCTGGGCCGTGGCGATGCTGCGCTCAAGGTCATGGATCACCTGCTGCCTGGCAACTGGCAAAAGGCGGCGGGCTACATTGGCCTGATGCTGTCGTTAACGCTGGTGCTGCGGGTCGGAGCGCTGGTGTTCAATGTGTTGCAGGCGCGGCTGTTCGCCGGGCTGGCCAAGGACATCGTCTATCGTATCCGGCTGCGGCTGATCGAGCGGCTCAAGCGCATTTCCCTGCGCGAATACGAAAGCCTGGGCAGCGGCACGGTGACCACGCACCTGGTCACCGATCTGGATACGCTGGACAAGTTCGTCGGTGAAACCCTCAGTCGCCTGTTGGTGGCCACGCTGACCCTGGCAGGCACTGCGGGCATTCTGATGTGGATGCACTGGAAGCTGGCGCTGCTGATCATGCTGTTCAACCCGCTGGTCATTCTGCTCACGGTGAAACTGGGCAAGCGCGTCAAGCACCTCAAGAAGCTGGAGAACGACAGCACATCGCGGTTTACCCAGGCGCTGAGCGAGACGCTGGATGCGATTCAGGAAGTCAGGGCAGGGAACCGACAAGGCTTCTTTCTGGGTCGCCTGGGCGTGCGTGCGCAGGAAGTGCGTGACTACGCGATCAATTCACAATGGAAAAGCGACGCCTCGGGCCGTGCCAGCGGGCTGCTGTTCCAGTTCGGTATCGATATCTTTCGCGCCGCGGCAATGCTTACGGTGCTGTTCTCGGACCTGTCCATCGGGCAGATGCTCGCGGTGTTCAGCTACCTGTGGTTCATGATGACGCCGGTCGAGCAACTGCTGAACCTGCAATACGCCTACTACGCGGCGGGCGGGGCGCTGACGCGCATCAACGAGTTGCTGGCGCGTGCCGACGAGCCGCAATATGCCGGTGGCACCGACCCGTTCGAAGGCAAGGAAACCGTAGGGGTCGAGGTGCGTGGCCTGACCTTCGGCTATGGCGAAGACCTGGTGCTGGACCAGTTGAACCTGAACATCGCGCCGGGAGAAAAGGTCGCCATTGTCGGTGCCAGCGGCGGCGGCAAGAGCACCTTGGTGCAGTTGCTGCTGGGTCTCTATACGGCGCGTACCGGGGTGATCCGTTTTGGCGGCGTCAGCCAGCAGGATATCGGCCTGGAGACTGTGCGCGAGAACGTCGCCGTGGTGCTGCAGCATCCGGCCCTGTTCAATGACACCGTGCGCGCCAACCTGACCATGGGCCGTGACTGCAGCGATGAAGACTGCTGGCGCGCGCTGGAGGTTGCGCAACTCGACCCTGCGATCCGCGATCTGCCACAGGGCCTGGACAGCGTGGTCGGACGCTCCGGAGTCAGAATGTCGGGCGGCCAGCGCCAGCGCATGGCCATCGCCCGCATGGTGCTGTCCGACCCCAAGGTGGTGATCCTCGATGAGGCCACCTCGGCGCTGGACGCGGCCACCGAGTACAACCTGCATCAGGCGCTCGCACGTTTTCTGCGCAGCCGTACGACGCTGATCATTGCCCATCGCCTGTCGGCCGTGAAGCAGGCCGACCGTGTACTGGTGTTCGACGGCGGGCGTATCGTGGAAGACGGTGACCATCAGCAGCTGATTGCCGATGGAGGTCTGTACGCCAAACTGTACGGACATTTGCAACAAATCTGATGCGCGAAGCCTCGATCAGCGCACAGGTTGGCCCGATTGCGGGAGAATCACCTGCCCTCAAGGGCGAATTTAGCCTAGTCTCTGCGCTAGACGTTTATTCAGGCATGTGGTGACGTGAAACCCATGAAGCAACCATGGATCTTCTCCAAGCCCCGTCTGTTGGGCATTGTGTGGCCTTTCATTGCTGTCGCGCTGTTTCAGGCGTTGCTGGGATGCGTCAGTCTATACACCATGTCTGCCGTGCGCAGCTATGTGGCGGGGGAGAGTCTCTGGTCCAAGGGGCAGAAGGACGCTATCCACTACCTGAGCCTGTACGCCAACCGGCATGACGAGCGTGACTACCTCAAGTATCAAAAAGCCTTTTCCGTACCTCAGGGCGGCCACGCGCTACGCAAAGCGCTCGATCAGCCCAATCCGTCCCTGGCCGATGCCAGAAGTGGAATCATTCAGGGCGGCAATCACCCCGATGACGTAAACGGCATCATCTGGATGTACCTGAATTTCCACAGCTTCAGCTTCATGAAGCAGGTCATTCACTTCTGGGAAGTGGGTGACGGCTATCTCATGCAGCTCGATGAGCTTGCGCGGCATATTCATGAGCGGGTCGGGCAGGGCGCTGTGAGCGCCGCCGAGGTCGATCAATGGCGCGAGCAGATCAATGTCATCAATGAAGGCGTCACGCCTGCTGCGCGCGCGTTCAGTGATGCGCTGGGCGAAGGCTCCAGGCTGATCCTCAACCTGTTGATAGCGGTCAATCTGGTCACCGCCGTGATATTGATTCTTCTGGCGCTGCTGCGGGTGCGTCGTCTGATCGTCCAGCGCCGCGTGTTCGCCGACGCCCTGCAACTGGAGAAGGAGCGGGCGCAGATCACGCTGGAGTCCATCGGCGACGGGGTGATCACCATCGATGTGGCCGGTGCCATCGTCTACATGAACCCGGCCGCCGAGGGCCTCACCCACTGGAAAGGCAATCAGGCCAGCGGGCTTCCGCTGGCTGCGCTGTTCAATCTGCTGGATGAAAACGATCAGAAGGACCAGTCAACGCTGGTCGAGCAGATCATCGCCGGCAAGCTCAAGGGTGGCAGCGCCAACAGCAAGCTGATCCAGCGCCTTGATGGCAGCACGGTGTCCGTCGCGCTGGTCGGCACGCCGATCTACACCGAAGGCTTGATCAGTGGCGCGGTGCTGGTGCTGCATGACATGACCCAGGAGCAGCAGTACATCGCCGATCTGTCCTGGCAGGCTGCCCATGATCCGCTGACCGGTCTGGTCAACCGCAGCGAATTCGAGCGCCGTTTGCAGCGCGTGCTCGACGAAGACTGCGGTCAGGGCCGGAGCCATTGCCTGATGTTTCTCGATCTGGACCAGTTCAAGCTGGTCAATGATACCGGTGGTCATGCGGCGGGCGATGAACTGCTGCGCCAGCTGTGTCGGGCCTTGCCGGAGGGCTTGCGCGAGGGGGATACGCTGGCCCGGTTGGGAGGTGACGAGTTCGGCGTGCTGCTGGTCGATTGTCCTGACGAAACGGCGCTCGATATTGCCGAGGCGTTGCGCGAGGCGGTGCAGCGTTTGCATTTCATGTGGAAAGGTCGGCCATTCATGACTACCGTCAGTATTGGCCTGGTGCACCTCGGCGACACACCTGCGTCTCTGGAAGGGTCATTGTCTGCCGCCGACATGGCCTGTTATATGGCCAAGGAAAGAGGTCGCAACCGGGTCCAGGCCTACAGTGTGGATGACCTGACGCTGTCGATGCGTTTTGGTGAGATGGCCTGGATACAGCGGCTGCACATGGCCATGGACGAAAATCGCTTTTGCCTTTATGCGCAGGAAATCGCCTCGATAAAGGGTGAAGCGGGCGAAGTACGACACATTGAAATCCTCCTGCGCCTGCGCGACGAGTCTGGACGAATGGTCGTGCCGGACAATTTCATTCCGGCCGCCGAGCGCTATGGGCTCATGACTACGCTGGATAGGTGGGTGGTGCACAATGTGTTCAAAGTCATAGCCCAGTGCCAGAGTGATGATCGGCATCAGGTGCCTCAGGCGCTATGTGCTATAAATTTGTCTGGATCGAGTATCGGCGATGATACGTTTCTCGAATACCTGAAACAGCAATTCAAGACGTTTGCCGTATCGCCCGGGATGATCTGCTTCGAGATCACCGAGACCAGTGCGATTGCCGACCTGCAAAGTGCGATCAGATTCATCAATGAGTTGAAGGGCCTGGGTTGTCAGTTTTCCCTTGATGATTTCTGCTCGGGCATGTCGTCTTTTGCCTATCTCAAGCATTTGCCGGTGGATTTCCTCAAGATCGATGGCAGTTTTGTAAAGGACATGCTCGACAATCCGATCAATAAGGCTATGGTCGAGGTGATCAATAATATCGGTCATGTCATGGGCAAACGCACCATTGCAGAGTACGTTGAAACGCCGCAGATCGAATCTGCGTTGCAGGAAATGGGCGTGGATTTTGCACAGGGCTATCTGATTTCCCGCCCTGAATTGTTCACTTGCGAGAGTCTTTATATTCAGCCCGTACGGCCTGACCCCCTGATGTTCGGCGCGCCAGGAACGCTACGTTAATCAGTTGAAACCCTCATAAGGAGATACCCCAGTGATCGACGCTTTCGAAAGAACCGGTCCGCTCATGGAAGCCAGCAGTTATCCGGCCTGGGCGCAGCAGTTGATCAAGGATTGCAGCGCTGCAAAAGCACGGGTGGTCGAGCACGAGCTGTACCAGCAGATGCGTGACGCAAAGTTGAGTCCGCAGATCATGCGCCATTACCTGATCGGCGGGTGGCCAGTCGTCGAGCAATTTGCCGTGTACATGGCCAAGAACCTCACCAAGACCCGTTTCGGTCGTCACCCGGGTGAAGACATGGCGCGCCGCTGGCTGATGCGCAATATCCGCGTCGAACTCAATCATGCCGACTACTGGGTGAACTGGTGTGCGGCCCATGGGGTGACGCTTGAAGACTTGCACGATCAACGGGTAGCGCCCGAGTTGCACGCGCTGAGCCACTGGTGCTGGCAGACCAGCTCATCGGATTCGCTGGCCGTGGCGATGGCGGCTACCAACTACGCCATTGAGGGGGCGACCGGCGAATGGTCTGCCGTGGTCTGCTCCAGCGGTGTGTACGCCGAAGCCTTTCGTGAAGAGACCCGCAAGAAAGCCATGAAGTGGCTCAAGATGCATGCACAGTACGACGACGCGCACCCTTGGGAGGCGCTCGAGATCATTTGTACGCTGGTGGGTAACAAGCCGAGTGTGCAATTGCAGGCCGAGCTGCGTCAGGCCGTTACTAAAAGCTACGACTACATGCACCTGTTTCTTGAGCGTTGCATGCAGCTGGACAGGGTCAAGCCGCGAGGACGTGTTGCCGCGCTGGAGGCGTAGGGACGGGCGAGAAGGCGGGAGAGAGAGCTAGCTGGCCATGGCGATACGATTGCGGCCTTCGCGCTTGGCGACGTACAGAGCATTATCGGCACGGCGCAGCAGGCTGTCGGCTGTTTCAGTCGGCAGCAGTGTCGAGCAACCCAGGCTGACAGTCATGGTCAATGCCGGGCTAAGCTCGTGAAACTCGAGATTACGTACGGCCTGGCACAGCCGCTTGCCAATCAGTTCGGCGGAATCGGCGCCGGTGTTGGACAGAATCACTACGAACTCTTCACCGCCATAGCGGAACACCCGATCGATATTGCGCAGTTGCGCCTTCAGGCTCTGTGCGACGGTTTTCAGCACATCGTCACCGGTGTGATGACCGTATTCATCATTCACTTTCTTGAAGTGGTCGATATCCAGCATCAGCAGGGACAGGGGTTGCTTGTGGCGACGTGAAATTTCGATTTCACGGGCCAGGCCCTGATCCATGGCGATGCGGTTGCCGGTGCTGGTCAGCGGGTCACGCAGGGCAGTTTGTGTGGCAATGCGGTACAGCAGCGCATTCAGCAGCGGATACACCAGGCAGACCAGCAGGGATTCGAGGTCGCTCAGTTGCCGCGTGTCGAATGGCCTGGCGCCCTGGAACTCCAGTTCGCCGATGCATTTGCCTTCGTGACGCAGGTGAAAACTGGCGCTGTCGGATGACATCTCGCCCAGACGCAGCTGCAAGTCGCTTTCGATATGTCGATACATCAGACCGCTCAATGGCAGAAACCGTTGTACGCCTTGAAAGAACAGGGTCAGTATCCGCTCGGCTTCAAGACTGGTCTGCAATTGT
This sequence comes from Pseudomonas syringae pv. coryli str. NCPPB 4273, assembly GCF_000972175.1. Classification (NCBI taxonomy): domain Bacteria; kingdom Pseudomonadati; phylum Pseudomonadota; class Gammaproteobacteria; order Pseudomonadales; family Pseudomonadaceae; genus Pseudomonas; species Pseudomonas syringae pv. coryli. The sequence continues at coordinate 50,431 of NZ_AWQP01000022.1, forward strand.
CGTCCAAGCTGGTAGATCAGTTCGGGCAGTGACGGGGGTGGAAGCACGGCGTCAGGTCGATTTCTAAAACCCAGGCGCTGCAGTTCAGCCGTATCGAAGTCGATTGCATGGGTCTGGGTAGGAAAATTCATCTCTTCGCTCCTCAGCACATATTGCTGGCTTGGCTGGGTTAGAGGGGACGTGGTGCCATTCGGTTCATTTTTGGCCAGACTTATTAAAATCAGTGGTTTAGCTGACGCCATCTCTCTGACAGTGGCCCCGGATCGGCAATTCCTTGACTTGAAAAGCCGCTCGAAACAGCCTTTTTGACGGTTTTCCGTCACGACGGCCTTCCCCCTTCACTGGGCATTCAATGCCTGCCCATTGATGCCTTTGCTGTCCGGCCCCATCAGGTACAGATAGACCGGCATGATCTCGTCAGGTGCCGGATTGTTCTGCGGGTTTTCGTCCGGGTAGGCCTGCGCGCGCATGCCGGTACGGGTCGCGCCTGGGTTGATGCTGTTGGTGCGGACCGTGCTGACGCCTTCCAGCTCGTCAGCGAGGGTTTGCATCAGGCCTTCGGTGGCAAACTTCGATACGCCGTAAGCGCCCCATTGCGCGCGCCCCTTGCGGCCCACGCTGCTGGAGGTGAAGGCTATCGACGCATCCTCCGAACGCTGAAGCAGCGGCAGCAGTGCCTGTGTGAGCATGAAGGTGGCATTGACGTTGACGTGCATAACCTGCATGAAGTCTTCGCCGGGCAGGTGCTCCACTGAGGTACGCGGGCCGATGATCGAGGCGTTGTGCAGCAGCCCGTCAAGACGGCCGACTGTGCGCTCGATCATGGTCGCCAGCGCGTGGTACTGCGCAGGGTCGGTGCTTTGCAGATCGAAGGGTATGACCAGCGGCTGCGGCTGCGGCTGGCCTGCTGCTTTTATCTCGTCATGGACCTGCGCCAGGCTGGCTTCGGTCCTGCCCAGCAGCAGGACGGTGGCGCCATGTGCTGCGTAGGCTTTGGCGGCTGCGGCACCGATGCCGCGAGCGGCGCCGGTAACCAGAATGATCCGGCCCTTGAGCAGTTCCGGGTGCGCGGAGTAATCAAACATGTAGAGCCTCGTTCAGCAACTGCACAGTGCGTTATCCAGCACCTTGCGCAATTCCAGCGGATGATCGACCACCACGTCGGCGCCCCAGTGGTCGGGGTTGTCGTCGGGGTGGATGTAGCCGTAGCGCACGGCGGCGGTCTTTGTGCCAGCGTCGCGCCCGGACTCGATGTCGCGCAGATCGTCGCCTACGAACAGAACGCTGGCCGGGTCCAGGTCAAGCATCCGGCAGGCCAGAATCATCGGTTCCGGGTGTGGCTTGCTGTGTGTGACATTGTCCGGGCAGATCAGTAGCGCCGAGCGTTCCGCCAGGCCGAGGCGCTCCATGATGGGCTGAGCGAAGCGCACCGGTTTGTTGGTCACCACACCCCAGATCAGACCAGCCTTCTCGATGTCGGCCAGCAGTTCGTCCATGCCGTCGAACAGTTTGCTGTGGACGGCGCAGTCACGCTGATAGCGTTCCAGAAACTCCAGACGCAACGCCTCGAATTGTGGGTCTTCGGGGGACATCGCAAAGCTGGCCGCGACCATGGCTCTGGCGCCGCCGGAAACTTCATCGCGGATCAGTTTGTCCGGTACCGCAGGCAGGTTGCGATCGGCGAGCATCGCCTGGGCAATGGCGATGAAGTCCGGTGCGGTGTCGAGCAAGGTGCCGTCCATGTCGAATAAAACCGCTCTCAGGCGCATCTGTCATGCCTCCCGCAGGGTCTGGATCATGTAGTTGACGCCGACGTCGGAGGTCAGCTTGTAATGCTTGGTCAGCGGGTTGTAGGTCAGGCCGATGACGTCCTTGACCTGCAGGCCGGCGTCACGGCTCCAGGCGCCCAGCTCGGAAGGGCGGATGAATTTCTTGAAGTCGTGGGTGCCGCGTGGCAGCAGGTTGAGGATGTATTCGGCGCCGACCACCGCGAACAGATAGGCTTTCGGGTTGCGGTTGATGGTCGAGAAGAACACCTGGCCGCCTGGCTTGACCATGCGATAGCAGGCGCGGATCACCGAGGAGGGGTCCGGCACGTGCTCGAGCATTTCCAGGCAGGTCACTACATCGTATTGCTCGGGCATTTCTTCGGCCATGTCCTCGGCGGTGATCTGTCGATACTCAACGCTGACACCCGATTCGAGCTGATGCAGCTGCGCGACGGCCAGCGGCGCTTCGCCCATGTCGATGCCGGTCACCGTGGCGCCGCGCAGGGCCATCGCCTCGCTGAGGATGCCGCCGCCGCAGCCGACGTCCAGCACCTTCTTGCCCGCCAGGCCGACACGCTCGTCGATCCAGTTGACGCGCAGCGGGTTGATGTCATGCAGCGGCTTGAATTCGCTTTCGCGGTCCCACCAGCGATGGGCCAGGGCCTCGAATTTGGCGATTTCTGCGCGGTCGACGTTGCTCATGGGTGTCCCTCTTGAACTCAAAATTCTTTTCATCAGTCAGGCTTATAGATAAGCATGACTGGCATGTGTTCGGTCCGAATCGAATTATTCGGCTTTACCGGAAATACGCTGGCCCCACGCAATCGCGGTGTCGCGCAGAGCGTGTTCATCCATACGAGTCAGCTGGCGAGCGTCGAGCAATTGCTTGCCGGCCACCCAGACATGGCTGACGCAATCGCGGCCAGTGGCATATATAAGCTGCGATACCGGGTCGTAGATCGGTTGCTGGGCCAGACCCGACAGGTCGAAAGCGACCATGTCCGCCGCCTTGCCGATCTCCAGCGAGCCGGTCTCGGCCTGAATGCCCAGGGCGCGAGCGCCGTTCAGCGTCGCCATGCGCAACGCGCGGTGTGCATCCAGCGCCGTGGCCGAACCGGCGACAGCCTTGGCCAGCAAGGCGGCGGTGCGGGTTTCGCCGAGCAGGTCCAGGTCATTGTTGCTGGCGGCACCGTCGGTACCCACCGCAACGTTCACACCGGCCTGCCACAGTCGTTCAACCGGGCAGAAACCGCTGGCCAGCTTGAGATTGGATTCGGGGCAATGAATGACGTTGGTATTGCTTTCCACCAGCAGGGCCAGATCGTCGTCGCTGATCTGCGTCATGTGCACGGCCTGGAAACGCGGCCCGAGCATGCCCAGCCGGTTGAGGCGGGCGAGGGGGCGTTCCTGGCGCTGTTCGACAGCCTGCTCGACTTCAAATGCGGTCTCGTGGACGTGCATCTGGATCGTGGCGTCCAACTCGTCGGCAATTACCCGGACCTTCTCCAGGTTCTCATCGCTCACGGTATAGGGCGCATGCGGGCCGAAGGCGATCTTGATGCGTGGATGGTGAGCGAGGTCGTTGAACAGTTCGATGCCGTTGTGCAGGGCTTCAGCCGTGGTGTGGGCACCTGGAATCGGAAAATCCAGCACCGGGACGGTGATCTGCGCACGCATGCCGCTGGCGTGGACGCGTTCGGCGGCCACCTTGGGGTAGAAGTACATGTCGGAGAAACAGGTGATGCCGCCCTTGAGCTGCTCGGCGATGGCCAGGTCTGTGCCGTCACGCACGAAGTCTTCATCCACCCACTTGCCTTCGGCAGGCCAGATGTGGTCCTGCAGCCAGGTCATCAGTAGCAGGTCGTCGGCCAGCCCGCGAAACAGGGTCATCGCCGCATGGCCGTGGGCGTTGATCAGGCCGGGGCTGAGCAGCATGCCGGGCAGTTCCTGCACCTGCACGGCGTTTTGCCGCAGCGCTTCGGCGCGTGGACCGATATAGACGATACAGCCATCGCGGATGCCGATGCCGTGGTCCTTGAGCACGACGCCTGCGGGCTCGACCGGCACCAGCCAGGCGGGCAGGAGCAAAAGGTCGAGCGGTGCTGTAGCGTTCGGCATGAGAAGGTTTCCATCGTTTATTACGTTGATGACGAAGTATACCCGAGCGTCTTCGCAGGCGGCTCGCTATAATCAGCGGCTTTTGATGCTGGGTTTCGGATGTTCAAGATGGAGTTGGCGATGCGCGATCGAATGTTGGCTGCAGAGAAAGTTAAGGCCATCGATTGGCGAGACGACGCTCTGTACCTGCTGGACCAGCGGGTACTGCCGTTCGAGGAAGTCTGGCACCGCTATACCACCGCCGAGGGAGTCGCCGAAGCGATTCGCACGATGGTCGTGCGCGGCGCGCCCGCTATCGGCATCAGTGCTGCCTATGGTGCGGTGCTGGCCGCACGTGCGCGTATCGCACAAGGTGCAGACTGGTATCCGGCGCTGGAAGAGGACATGCAGTTGCTGGCCGATTCGCGCCCGACGGCAGTGAACCTGTTCTGGGCGCTGAACCGGATGCGTGATCGTCTGATGCGCGTCAAGGACGGCGATGACCCGCTGGCGGCCCTTGAGGCCGAAGCCGTGGCGATTCACCTGAGCGACCGCGAGGCCAATCTGACCATGGCGCAGCTGGGCGCCGACCTGATTCGCAAGCACCAGGGCAATCTGCAGACGGTGCTCACCCACTGCAATACCGGGGCGCTGGCCACTGGGGGCTTTGGCACGGCGCTGGGCGTGATCCGTGCGGCGCATCTGGAAGGCATGATCGAGCGGGTCTACGCCGACGAAACCCGGCCCTGGCTGCAGGGGTCGCGGCTTACCGCCTGGGAGCTGGCCAACGAGGGCATCCCGGTGACTCTGAACGCAGATTCCGCCGCCGCGCACCTGATGCGTACCAAGGGCATTACCTGGGTCATCGTTGGCGCCGACCGCATCACCGCCAACGGCGACGTGGCGAACAAGATCGGTACCTATCAGCTCGCTGTTGCCGCCATGCACCACGGGGTGCGCTTCATGGTGGTCGCACCGAGCTCGACCATCGACATGGAAATGGCCAGTGGCGACGACATCATCATCGAAGAGCGCGACGGCCGCGAACTGCTTGAAGTGGGCGGTCAGCGGGTAGGCGCCGAGGTCGAGGCTTTCAACCCGGTGTTCGACGTGACGCCGGCAGACCTGATCGACGCCATCGTGACCGAAAAGGGCATTGTCGAACGTCCCGATACCGCGCGCATGGCTCAATTGATGAGCCGTAAACACCTCCACTGAGGTCTACAGGCCCGACCCGTCGCCGCTGTGCAATGCGGCTGGATGGGCCTGTAAGCGTTTCTCAGGCGTGTTATGTGTCTGTGGCTTGCTTTCAGCGCCTGCAAAGGATGTGAGCGCCTCGGCGATTGTGGTAATATCCGGCGGTTATCGGGGACACTGATTGTGGTCGCCCACGCTGCGTAGATTCATGGCATAACTCGTTGATTTGTCGTAAGTCGCTGCCCTGCACATGCTGGCAGCGGCGAGCTTCGTATACCCCGAATGGGTTTGCGAGGTTTCACCAGAAAAAGGAATCAGGCTTCTCATGGGCGAACTGGCCAAAGAAATCCTCCCGGTCAATATCGAAGACGAGCTGAAGCAGTCCTACCTCGACTACGCAATGAGCGTAATCGTCGGTCGCGCACTGCCCGATGCACGCGATGGCTTGAAGCCCGTGCACCGGCGCGTGTTGTTCGCAATGAGCGAGCTGGGTAACGACTGGAACAAGCCGTACAAGAAATCCGCCCGTGTGGTTGGTGACGTGATCGGTAAGTATCACCCGCACGGCGACACCGCCGTGTACGACACCATCGTTCGTATGGCTCAGCCATTCTCGCTGCGCTACCTGCTGGTAGACGGTCAGGGCAACTTCGGTTCGGTCGACGGCGACAACGCTGCCGCCATGCGATACACCGAAGTGCGCATGACCAAGCTGGCGCACGAGCTGCTGGCCGACCTGCACAAGGAAACCGTGGACTGGGTGCCGAACTACGACGGCACCGAGATGATCCCGGCGGTCATGCCGACCCGTATTCCCAACCTGCTGGTCAACGGTTCCAGCGGTATCGCTGTGGGCATGGCGACCAACATTCCGCCGCACAACCTCGGTGAAGTCATCGACGGTTGCCTGGCACTGATCGACAACCCCGAGTTGACGATCGACGAGTTGATGCAATACATCCCCGGTCCGGATTTCCCGACCGCGGCGATCATCAACGGTCGCGCCGGCATCATCGAAGCCTATCGCACGGGCCGTGGACGCATTTACATGCGTGCCCGCTCCATCGTCGAAGACATCGACAAGGTGGGCGGTCGCCAGCAGATCGTCATCACCGAGCTGCCTTACCAGCTGAACAAGGCACGTCTGATCGAGAAGATCGCCGAGCTGGTCAAGGAAAAGAAACTCGAAGGCATCACCGAACTGCGCGACGAGTCCGACAAGGACGGTATGCGCGTGGTCATCGAGCTGCGTCGCGGCGAAGTGCCTGAGGTTATCCTCAACAACCTCTACGCCCAGACCCAGCTGCAAAGCGTTTTCGGTATCAACATCGTTGCCCTGATCGACGGTCGTCCGCGCATCCTGAACCTCAAGGATCTGCTGGAAGCCTTCGTTCGTCACCGCCGCGAAGTGGTGACCCGCCGTACCGTGTTCGAACTGCGCAAGGCGCGCGAGCGTGGCCACATCCTTGAAGGTCAGGCCGTTGCGCTGTCCAACATCGATCCGGTCATCGCCCTCATCAAGGCCTCTCCGACACCTGCCGAAGCCAAGGAAGCGTTGATCAAGACGCCTTGGGAATCGAGCGCAGTGGTCGAGATGGTCGAGCGTGCCGGTGCCGATTCGTGCCGCCCCGAGAACCTCGATCCGCAATACGGTCTGCGTGAAGGCAAGTATTTCCTGTCGCCGGAACAGGCTCAGGCCATTCTGGAACTGCGTCTGCACCGCCTGACCGGTCTCGAGCACGAGAAGCTGCTGGGCGAGTACCAGGAAATTCTCAACCAGATCGGCGAGCTGATCCGCATCCTGAACAGCGCAACGCGCCTGATGGAAGTGATCCGCGAAGAGCTGGAACTGATCCGCTCCGAATACGGCGATGCCCGTCGCACCGAAATTCTCGATGCGCGTCTGGACCTGACGCTGGGTGACCTGATCACCGAAGAAGAGCGTGTCGTCACCATTTCCCACGGCGGCTATGCCAAGACTCAGCCGTTGGCGGTCTATCAGGCTCAGCGTCGCGGCGGCAAGGGCAAGTCGGCCACCGGCATCAAGGATGAGGACTACATCGCTCACCTGCTGGTCGCCAACAGCCACACCACGCTGCTGATGTTCTCCAGCAAGGGCAAGGTCTACTGGCTCAAGACCTACGAGATTCCGGAAGCGTCCCGCGCTGCCCGTGGTCGTCCGCTGGTCAACCTGTTGCCGTTGAGCGACGGCGAATACATCACCACCATGCTGCCGGTCGATCTCGAAGCCATGCGCAAGCGTGCCGATGAAGAAGGCGAGGCGCTGGAAGGCGAGCTGGACGACGCGGAAAACAGCAGCGAGACCGAAGAAGAGCGCAAGGCCCGTATCAAGGCTGCCGACAAGAAGAAGGCTCCGTTCATCTTCATGTCCACCGCCAACGGTACCGTCAAGAAGACCCCGCTGGTTGCATTCAGCCGTCAGCGCAGCTCGGGCCTCATCGCCCTTGAGCTGGACGAGGGCGACATCCTGATCTCTGCGGCCATTACCGATGGCGAGCAGGAAATCATGCTGTTCTCCGACGGTGGCAAGGTGACCCGCTTCAAGGAATCCGACGTGCGCGCCATGGGCCGTACCGCCCGCGGTGTTCGTGGTATGCGTCTGCCAGAAGGGCAAAAGCTGATTTCGATGCTGATCCCGGAAGAAGGCAGCCAGATTCTGACCGCTTCCGAGCGCGGCTACGGCAAGCGTACGGCCATTTCCGAGTTCCCTGAATACAAGCGCGGCGGTCAGGGCGTCATCGCCATGGTCAGCAACGAGCGTAACGGCCGTCTGGTCGGCGCGGTTCAGGTGCTCGATGGCGAAGAAATCATGCTGATTTCCGACCAGGGCACGCTGGTTCGTACCCGCGTCGGCGAAGTCTCCAGTCTGGGTCGTAACACCCAGGGCGTTACCCTGATCAAGCTGGCCAGCGACGAGAAGCTGGTTGGTCTGGAGCGTGTTCAGGAGCCGTCGGAAGTCGAAGGCGAAGAGCTTGAGGGTGAGCTTGTCGACGGCGTGATCGTCGATGCCGCTGAAGTGGACGATGCCGGTGAAGACCTGCAGGCGGATGCTGCGTCAGACGAAGACGAACCACAGAACTAAGCGGTAACGTAAATCAGGTAAGGGCTGGCTCGTCTGTGCATGCATCTGCATTCCAGGCAAGTCCAGCCCTTGCGGCATTCGGCCAGCCCGGCGGCCGGATCAAGATTCCCGCAAGGAGCTGCCAGTCGCTGCGGCGTCTGTCTGCTCGTGGCAAGCAACCAGAAACAAGCGCGTACAGACCCAACGTATTTGACGAGAGTGGATATGAGCAAGCGAGCCTTTAACTTCTGCGCAGGTCCTGCTGCGCTTCCTGAAGCTGTTCTGCTGCGTGCCCAGGCGGAACTCCTCGACTGGCATGGCAAAGGCCTTTCCGTCATGGAAATGAGCCACCGCAGTGATGAGTTCGTCTCCATTGCCACCAAGGCCGAGCAGGATCTGCGTGACCTGCTGTCCATTCCTTCGAATTACAAAGTGTTGTTCCTGCAAGGCGGTGCCAGCCAGCAGTTCGCCCAGATTGCGCTGAACCTGCTGCCTGAAAATGGCAAGGCCGATTACATCGACACCGGCATCTGGTCGCAGAAGGCTATCGACGAGGCGTCGCGCTACGGCGCAATCAACGTCGCGGCCAGTGCCAAGGCCTACGATTACTTTGCCATTCCCGGCCAGAACGAGTGGAAGCTGTCCAAGGACGCGGCTTACGTCCACTACGCGCCAAACGAAACCATTGGCGGCCTGGAATTCAACTGGATTCCGGAAACCGGCGACGTGCCCTTGGTGGCCGACATGTCTTCGGACATCCTCTCGCGTCCGCTCGATATTTCGCGTTTCGGCATGATCTACGCTGGCGCCCAGAAGAACATCGGCCCCAGCGGCATTGTGGTGGTGATCATTCGCGAAGACCTGCTGGGCCGCGCGCGCTCGCTGTGCCCGACCATGCTCGACTACAAGGTCGCGGCCGACAATGGCTCGATGTACAACACGCCGCCGACCCTGGCCTGGTACCTGTCCGGGCTGGTGTTCGAATGGCTGAAAGAGCAGGGCGGTGTCGAAGCGATCGGCAAGCGCAACGAAATCAAGCAGCGCACGCTGTATGACTTCATCGACGCCAGCGAGCTGTACAGCAACCCGATCAACAAGCCTGATCGTTCGTGGATGAACGTTCCGTTCCGTCTGGCTGACGATCGTCTCGACAAGCCGTTCCTGGCCGGTGCCGATGCAAACGGCCTGCTTAACCTCAAGGGCCATCGCTCGGTGGGTGGCATGCGTGCATCCATCTACAACGCAATCGATATCAACGCTATCAACGCGCTGGTGGCCTACATGAAAGACTTCGAGAAGGAGCACGGCTGATGTCCGAGCAAGAACTCAAGGCGCTTCGCGTCCGTATCGACAGCCTCGATGAGAAGGTTCTGGAACTGATCAGTGAGCGTGCCCGCTGTGCCCAGGAGGTGGCCAGGGTCAAGATGTCCTCGCTGGCTGAAGGCGAAGTGCCTGTGTTCTATCGTCCGGAGCGCGAAGCTGCGGTGCTCAGGCGAGTCATGGAACGCAATCGCGGACCGTTGAGCAACGAAGAAATGGCGCGTCTGTTCCGCGAAATCATGTCTTCCTGCCTGGCGCTGGAACAGCCGCTCAAGGTTGCCTATCTTGGCCCTGAGGGGACGTTCACCCAGGCCGCTGCGATGAAGCATTTCGGCCACGCCGTCATCAGTCTGCCGATGGCCGCAATTGACGAAGTGTTTCGCGAAGTGGTCGCCGGTGCTGTGAATTTCGGCGTGGTTCCGGTGGAAAACTCCACCGAAGGCGCGGTCAATCACACCCTCGACAGCTTTCTTGAACACGACATGGTGATCTGCGGCGAAGTCGAACTGCGCATTCACCACCATCTGCTGGTGGGCGAAAGCACCAAGACGGAAAGCATCACGCGCATCTATTCTCATGCCCAGTCACTGGCTCAGTGCCGTAAATGGCTGGATGCCCATTACCCGAATGTCGAGCGCGTCGCCGTTGCCAGCAACGCCGAAGCCGCCAAGCGGGTCAAGGGTGAGTGGAACTCGGCGGCCATCGCCGGCGATATGGCGGCAGGTCTGTATGGCCTGACCCGTCTGGCAGAAAAGATCGAAGATCGTCCAGACAATTCCACGCGCTTTCTCATTATCGGCAATCAGGAAGTCCCGCCGACCGGCGATGACAAGACGTCCATTATTGTGTCGATGAGCAACAAGCCCGGCGCGCTGCACGAGCTGCTGGTGCCGTTTCACGAGAATGGCCTGGACCTGACGCGTATCGAGACCCGTCCTTCGCGCAGCGGCAAGTGGACCTACGTGTTCTTCATCGACTTCGTCGGCCATCACAAGGATCCGCTGGTCAAGGCCGTGCTGGAGCAAATCAGCAGCGAGGCCGTCGCCTTGAAGGTGTTGGGTTCTTACCCGAAGGCGGTTCTCTGAGGGTGCGGTCCATGATTCGTATGTTTTTTACCTTGCCGGGCTGTCAGGTGTGTTCGCGTGGTTGATGTGATTGCAGAGCCGTCGGTACGGCCGGTGATCGGTCGTCTGGTGGTCGTCGGACTCGGGCTGATCGGTGGTTCCTTTGCCAAGGGTGTGCGCGAAAGCGGCCTGTGTCGCGAGGTGGTCGGCGTCGACCTCGATCCGCAGTCGCGACAGCTGGCGGTCGAGCTGGGGGTCGTGGACCGTTGTGAGGCTGACCTTGCCACCGCTTGCCGTGGCGCGGACGTGATTCAACTGGCGGTGCCGATACTGGCCATGGAAAAGCTGCTTGGGCTGCTGGCGCCGATCGATCTGGGTCATGCAATCCTGACCGACGTTGGCAGCGCCAAAGGCAATGTGGTGAGGGCTGCACGTCAGGCGTTCGGGCACATGCCGTCGCGCTTCGTGCCCGGACATCCGATTGCCGGCTCCGAGCAGAGCGGCGTCGAGGCGTCCAATGCGGCGCTGTTTCGTCGCCATAAAGTCATTCTCACGCCACTGGCTGAAACCGATCCCCAGGCGGTGGCGATTGTCGACCAGTTGTGGTCAGCCCTGGGGGCCGATGTAGAGCACATGCAGGTCGAGCGCCACGACGAGGTGCTGGCTGCCACCAGTCATTTGCCGCATCTGTTGGCATTCGGCCTGGTCGATTCGCTGGCCAAGCGCAACGAAAACCTGGACATATTCAGGTATGCCGCAGGCGGGTTTCGTGACTTCACGCGCATCGCAGGCAGCGATCCGACCATGTGGCACGACATTTTCATGGCCAACCGTGATGCTGTACTGCGCACTCTGGACAGCTTTCGCACCGATCTCGACGCCTTGCGCGACGCGGTGGATGCCGGTGATGGCGCGCAGTTGATGGATGTATTTACCCGTGCACGCGCCGCGAGGGAGCACTTCGGCAGAATCCTCGCCAGCCGTGCCCGTGTCGATACCGCACCCGAGGAGCCTCGTGCACTTCGCGGCGGCTCTGCGGAGGGTGTCAGTCATCGAATCAAGGGGCCGGTGGACGTGACGTCGGCGGTGCTGTTCATGGTCGCGACGTCGATCAGTGAAGGCTGCGATATGCTGCTGGAGGACGTTCCCGTCAGTTCATCGTGCGAGGGTGCGATCGATATTTTGCGCCTGATGGGCGGCGATATCGTGCTGCAGAACGTCCGCAAGCTGGCGGATGAAACGGTCGCTGACCTGCATGTTCGCTCGGCCCGGCTCAAAGGCGCTGACATCCCGGAAGCACTGGTGCCGCTGGCGCTGAATGCATTTCCGGCGCTTCTTGTTGCCGCAGCCTGCGCAGAAGGGCGTACCATTCTGCGCGGCGCGCAGGCTCTGCAAGCCGACGAGTCGGAGTGCGTCAGGCTGATGGCTGACGGTTTGCTGGTGCTCGGCATCGAGGCCGAGCCCGTGCTGGATGGCATCATTATCGAAGGCGGTGTGCCGGGTGGCGGCGAGGTGGATGCTCGCGGTGATCAGCGTATCGTCATGGCGTTTCGCGTTGCATCGTTGAGGGCTTCGGCGCCCATCCGTATTCAGGCGTGCGCGGATGCCGCCGCATTGTTTCCCCATTTTCTGGCGCTGTGCGCTCAAGTTGGCATGCGTGTAGCGCAAGAGGACAAAAAGTGAAAATCAAAGCTCCTGTTATTACCATCGACGGACCCAGCGGTTCCGGAAAGGGCACGGTCGCCGGATTGCTGGCCAGGAAACTCGGCTGGTGCCTGCTCGACTCCGGTGCGCTATATCGCCTGCTGGCTTTCGCGGCGCGCAATCACGGTGTCGACCTGACCAATGAAGAGGCGCTCAAGCTTCTGGCCGCTCATCTGGATGTCCAGTTCGAAGCGACTGCGGCAGGGCAGGGGCAGCGCATCATTCTGGAAGGCGAGGACGTCACCCACGCCATTCGCAACGAACAGGTCGGCAGCGGCGCATCGCAGGTGGCCTCGCTGCCGGCGGTGCGCGATGCGTTGCTGTTGCGCCAGCGCGCGTTTCAGGAAGAGCCGGGCCTGGTCGCGGATGGTCGCGACATGGGCACCGTGGTCTTCCCGGATGCCCCGTTGAAGATATTCCTCACCGCCAGTGCCGAGGAACGTGCGCGTCGACGTTACTTGCAGTTGAAGGCCAAGGGCGATGATGTTAGTCTGTCGAGTCTGCTAGATGAGATATGTGCACGCGACGAGCGTGACACCCAGCGAGCGGTAGCACCGTTGAAGCCGGCGCACGACGCCATACAGCTGGATTCCACTGAATTGTCCATCGAACAGGTGCTGGAACGCATTCTGAGTGAAATCGCGCTTCGCGGTATTGCCGGATGACGAAGAGGCGTGTGGGAGACCAGTCATAGTCCCGCAGGCTTTCTTTTACTTGAACGAAACCCACGTTGTCTGGAGCGTGGCAGATGGGCGTATTCTTCGCCCTTGATCAACAGGAATTAAAATGAGCGAAAGCTTTGCAGAACTTTTTGAAGAAAGCCTAAAGACCCTCAACCTTCAGGCCGGTTCGATCATCACCGCGATCATCGTTGATATCGACTACCAGGCAGGTTGGGTTACGGTTCACGCCGGTCTGAAATCTGAAGGCCTCATCCCGCTGGAACAGTTCCACAACGACGCTGGCGAGCTGACCATCAAGATCGGTGATGAAGTTCACGTTGCGCTGGACGCGGTCGAAGATGGCTTTGGCGAAACCAAGCTGTCCCGCGAAAAAGCCAAGCGTGCCGAGTGCTGGATCGTTCTGGAAGCGGCTTTCGCAGCTGAAGAAGTGGTCAAGGGCGTTATCAACGGTAAGGTTAAAGGCGGCTTCACTGTCGACGTTAACGGCATCCGTGCGTTCCTGCCTGGTTCTCTGGTTGACGTCCGCCCTGTGCGTGACACGACTCACCTGGAAGGCAAAGAGCTCGAGTTCAAGGTCATCAAGCTGGACCAGAAGCGCAACAACGTTGTCGTTTCCCGTCGCAGTGTCCTGGAAGCCGAGAACAGTGCCGAGCGCGAAGCTCTGCTCGAGTCCCTGCAGGAAGGTCAGCAAGTCAAGGGTATCGTCAAGAACCTCACCGATTACGGCGCATTCGTCGATCTGGGTGGCGTCGATGGCCTGCTGCACATCACCGACATGGCCTGGAAGCGCATCAAGCATCCATCGGAGATCGTCAACGTTGGCGACGAGATCGATGTCAAGGTCCTGAAGTACGATCGCGAGCGCAATCGTGTTTCCCTGGGTCTGAAGCAACTGGGTGAAGACCCATGGGTTGCTATCAAGGCTCGCTACCCGGAAAGCACCCGCGTTACCGCGCGTGTTACCAACCTGACCGACTACGGCTGCTTCGCAGAGCTGGAAGAAGGCGTGGAAGGCCTGGTACACGTTTCCGAAATGGACTGGACCAACAAGAACATCCACCCTTCGAAAGTCGTTCAGGTTGGCGACGAAGTGGAAGTCATGGTTCTGGACATCGACGAAGAGCGTCGTCGTATCTCCCTCGGCATCAAGCAGTGCAAATCCAACCCATGGGAAGATTTCTCTGGCCAGTTCAACAAGGGCGATAAAATCTCCGGCACCATCAAGTCGATCACCGATTTCGGTATCTTCATTGGTCTGGACGGCGGCATCGACGGTCTGGTTCACCTGTCCGACATCTCCTGGAACGAAGTGGGCGAAGAAGCCGTACGTCGCTTCAAGAAGGGCGACGAGCTCGACACTGTGATCCTGTCGGTTGATCCTGAGCGTGAGCGTATCTCGCTGGGTATCAAGCAGCTGGAAAGCGATCCGTTCTCCGAGTACGTCACTGTCAATGACAAGGGCGCCATCGTTCGCGGTATCGTTAAAGAAGTTGACGCCAAAGGCGCCATCATCACTCTGGCCGACGACATCGAAGCGACCCTCAAGGCTTCCGAAATCAGCCGTGACCGCGTAGAAGACGCGCGTAACGTTCTGAAGGAAGGCGAAGAGATCGAAGCCAAGATCATCAGCGTTGACCGCAAGAGCCGCGTAATCAGCTTGTCCATCAAGTCGAAAGACGTTGAAGACGAGAAAGAAGCGATCCAGAGCCTGCGTAGCAAGCCTGAAGTCGCTGAAAGCACTGGTCCTACCACTATTGGTGACCTGCTGCGCGCGCAAATGGAAAAACAGAACTAAGTTCTGCTTGACCAAAAAAAGGACGACTTCGGTCGTCCTTTTTTGTTTCTGTCGTTCAGGCCCTGCAGGTTCGGATCTTCCTGGCTTGCTCTCACGTACAGCGTGAGTCGCAAAACGCCTCCAGTGGCCTCTCAGGCTGTCTCGTTTCGTCTATTGCTCCAGCTCTCTTCCTCTACCTCCCTCCTGTCATGTCGCTGTAATCTGTTCATGCCTGGTTAGACGGTGTTGAACATAAGTCAATAGATGGGCTGTTCAAATTCATCCGGTCATGCTAAAACCTTCCAAGCGCTGATCTAGCTGCTTGAAAAAGAAGGGAAAAATATGACGAAGTCGGAGTTGATCGAACGAATTGTCACCCATCAAGGGCTGCTCTCATCCAAGGATGTCGAGCTGGCCATCAAGACCATGCTTGAACAAATGTCCCAGTGCCTGGCAACCGGAGACCGAATCGAGATTCGGGGCTTTGGCAGCTTTTCGCTGCATTACCGCGCACCGCGGGTTGGGCGCAACCCGAAGACCGGTCAGTCGGTCAGTCTCGATGGCAAGTTTGTCCCGCATTTCAAGCCGGGCAAGGAACTGCGGGATCGGGTCAACGAGGATGAAGAAGAGGGCTTTTAAAGCCATTCACCACAGGATCACCAGATGCGTATCTTCAAACGAGTCATTTTGATCGTCACCGTGTTGCTCGTTGTTTTGGCAACAACCGTGTTTGTGCTTGAGAACCGGCAGTCTGTTGCCGTGACGTTTTTCGGTTGGTCGGCGCCTCAGCTTCCGCTGGCATTGCCTGTTGTCCTTGCGTTGCTCGTGGGCATGATCATCGGCCCGATACTGGCATGGATAGCCAGCCTTCGTAAAAAGCGCGTACCTTCCCCTCGCTCTGTCTGAGCAGCGCTGATCAAGCGTCGTCGGAGATCGATCTGGCGACACGATGTCGCGCGTCTTTTACTCCCTTCTGTTCACGAAGCAGCATGCGCTGCTGCTGACCTGGCGCGCTTCATTGTGTCTTCAAACGGTTTTGTCGAAAAAAGAGCCTTATAATTCTGTCGGTTTATTCTTGGCTTACATGACGACTAGTTACTTCATCGCGTAGGAATATTCGATTTTTTAATTCGTATACCCATTTTAAAGGGGGTGCGGGTTATATTCATTTTCAGCGTCGATTACTGCTGCTCTGACAGCCTTGTGTCAAGGCTTGAAAATGAATCGTTCGAGTGCAGAATGCGCCGAAACTTAATGTCCAGACCTGATGCCGGATGTCCCGCATATTCAGAGCAGGCTGGCGAGAAAAGGTGACTGTATGTCTTATCCGCAAATCATTCATCACGGCGCTGTCGATACAGTGACGGGCTCGTGTCACCAACTGCACATGGACGCATCGAGCAGCCTGTTGATTGACTGTGGGTCGGTACAGGAGCGCGGCAGGCAATCCGGGACCGCGTCATTCGGATTCGATCCGCAGACTATCAGGGCGCTGTTGATCAGCCACGTACACAATGACCATGTCGGGCGTATTCCCGAGTTGCTGGCATCCGGTTACAAGGGGCCGATACTGTGCAGTGAGCCCAGTGCTCATCTGTTGCCACTGGTCATGGAAGATCTCCTGAAAATTGAATTTGCACACGACCCCGGGCAAGTCGCGCGCTACCTGGACGTCATCAACAAGAGAATCATCGCTCTGCCATTCAATGACTGGTTCAGCCTGGTCGACAACGAATCCGTGCATTGCCGGGTCCGTTTGCAGCGCGCCGGACACATATTGGGGTCAGCCTATATAGAATGCGATCTTCAATATCCTGACCGGGAGCGTTCTGTGCGGGTGGTGTTTTCCGGTGATCTGGGGGCGAGTCATACACCGTTTCTACCTGCGCCGAAGCCGCCCGAGCGCGCGGATGTGTTGGTGCTGGAAAGCACCTATGGCAATCGTGTTCACGAAGATCGCAACGTTCGTCAGCAAGGGCTTGAGCGCATCATAGACAAGGCGCTGGAGGATAACGGCACCGTGCTGATACCGGCGTTCAGCATCGGCCGAACCCAGGAATTGCTCTACGAACTGGAAGACATACTGCGACGCAAGGTACCGTCGACTCACTGTGCGGGAAACAGCGGGCATCCGAGTGAGGGTGACCCGGACTGGTCGAGGTTGCCGATCATCCTTGATTCGCCTCTGGCGAGTCGTTTTACCAAGGTCTATCAGTCGTTCGAAGATTATTGGGATGAGGACGCCCGGCTGAGGCTCGACATCGGCAGAAAGCCGTTGGGCTTCGAACAGCTGGTTACCGTCGACACTCATGAGGAGCACCTGCGCACGGTCAATTATCTGGCCAGCACGGCGCGTCCGGCCATCGTGATTGCCGGTAACGGCATGTGTGCCGGAGGCAGAATCGTCAACTATCTGAAAGCCATGCTCGGCGACACACGACATAACGTGGTATTTGTCGGCTATCAGGGCAAGGGAACACCGGGCGAGGCCATTCAGTTGCATGGCCCATCGGGTGGCTATGTTGAGCTGGACCGCAAGCGCTTTGATATAAAAGCCGGTGTCCACACCGCAAAAGGCTATTCTGCTCACGCCGATCAGGTCGAATTGGTCGAGTTCGTCACGGAGATGAAAGATTGGCCGACGCAGATTCGGCTGGTGCATGGCGAAACGGCTGCGAAAAAAGTGCTGGGTAATATTCTGAGTCGTAAGTACTCGCTCGAAAAGCGCCCATTGGAACTGCTCATCCCTTGAAGGCACGATGAACACGTTAGTTGTCAGCTGGCGTGGTAATCGAATTCTTGCAAGTGAGTGCCAGGACATGATGATTGTGCATTGACCTTGGTACACGTTGAGCGTCATCTTGAAAGTTATAAAATGGATTGAACATATTTCAGTTGTCAAAAGGCGTTACTTGAGCAATATTTGGCCGATTTGGAAGGGCGTGTTTGCATGAGCGGTGATGTTGCATTGGTTGCAATAACAGGTGCGACAGGTTTCGTGGGCAGTGCCGTGGTTCGTCGGCTGATCGAGCGCACAGGCTGTTCTGTTAGGGTTGCAGTCCGGGGCGCTTATGTCGCTTCCAGTCCGCGCGTCGATGTTGTCAGTGCGCAATCATTGGCGCCAGACAATCAATGGGCAAGTTTTGTAGCTGGCGCGCACGTGGTGATTCATTGTGCTGCCCGGGTTCATGTACTGAACGAGACCGCTGAAGCGCCGGATCAGGAATACTTCCGCGCCAATGTCACCGCGACGCTGAATCTGGCCGAGCAGGCCGCAGCAGCAGGCGTCAGACGCTTCATTTTTATCAGTTCCATCAAGGCCAATGGCGAGTCTACGCTTGCGGGTGCGCCATTCACTGCCAGCGACCCATGCAATCCGCTGGATGCCTATGGTGTTTCAAAGCACAGGGCGGAAGAGGGCTTGCGTGAGTTGTCTGCCCGCACCGGTATGCAGGTGGTGATCATTCGGCCGGTGCTGGTCTATGGTCCGGGGGTCAAGGCCAACTTCAGAAGCATGATGCGCTGGCTGGACAAAGGGCTGCCGTTGCCGCTCGGGGCCATCGATAATTGTAGAAGCCTGGTGGCGGTGGATAACCTGGCAGATCTGGTGACGGTCTGTGTCGATCATCCCGCTGCGGCTGACCAGACGTTTCTGGTCAGTGACGGGGATGATCTGTCGACGTCCAGGCTGCTGCGCGAAATGGGCAAGGCCCTGGGCAAACCTGCCCGGCTGCTGCCGGTGCCGGCCGCACTGCTGAAAGCGGCTGCAGCACTGTTGGGCAAGAAAGCTTTTTCACAACGGCTGTGCAACTCGCTGCAGGTCGATATCAGTAAAACCTGTACGATGCTGGATTGGCATCCACCTGTGAGTATTGAACACGCCATGCAGGACACCGCTCGATACTATCTGGAACACGACAAGCATGATTGAGTGGCTGTCGGTAATCGCTATTGCCTTCCTGTCTCTGATTCTAACGGCGTTGCTGCGCAAGTATGCGCTCGCCAAAAGTCTGATCGACATTCCAAACGCCCGAAGTTCGCATTCCATACCCACGCCCAGAGGCGGCGGCGTTGCCATCGTCATTACTTTCATCATGGCGATGGCTGTGCTGGGGTGGGCCGGTTATCTGCCTTCCTCCGCGCTTGTCGCCATCGTCGGTTCGGGAGGCTTGGTGGCGGTGATCGGTTTCATGGACGATCACGGGCATGTCGCCGCACGATGGCGTCTGCTGGGGCATTTTGCTGCGGCTGCCTGGGCCTTGTTCTGGCTGGACGGGCTTGCCCCGCTCGACGTCATGGGCTGGAGTGTCGACCTGGGGCTGCTCTGGCAGGTGCTCGCGGCGTTCTATCTGGTGTGGATGCTGAACCTCTACAACTTCATGGACGGAATAGACGGCATTGCCGGTATCGAGGCGGTCACGGTATGCCTGGGCATGAGCATTATCTATGCGCTGGGCGGCCACGCCGGGCTGTCCTGGGAGGTACTCATGCTGGGCGCTGCCGCAGCGGGTTTCCTCTACTGGAACTTCCCTCCGGCGAAGATATTCATGGGCGATGCGGGCAGTGGTTTCCTCGGCATAGTGCTCGGTGTGCTATCCATTCAGGGTTCCTGGGCCTCGCCTCAGTTATTCTGGTCCTGGTTGATTCTGCTGGGAGTGTTTATCGTCGATGCGACCGTTACCCTCGTGCGACGCCTGTTACGCAAGGAAAGGCTCTACGAGGCACATCGCAGCCATGCGTATCAGTTTGCTTCGCGTCATTACGGCAGGCATGTGCCGGTTACGCTTGCGGTGGGGTTGATCAATCTTGTCTGGTTGCTGCCCATTGCACTATGGGTTGCGCTGGGCGATGGAGAAGGGCTTATATGGGCGGTCATTGCTTACTGCCCGCTGCTCTTGCTGGCGTTGAGGTTCCGCGCCGGCAAGGCAGAATAAGGTAACGAAGTGTTTTTCTGGTTGTCTCAGACACGTAGCTGTTTCACAGGTACCGATTTCAGGTCATGTTGCAACCGGTAGCATAACGGAGCATAAAAAAATTGATGAGCAGGTTGCGGACCAGATTACTGGCTCTACCACGCCGCAAAAAACGAATAATTCAGGTTGCTACCGACGTCTTCCTGGTCTGGCTGGCTCTGTGGATGGCGTTTGTCGTACGACTGGGTATCGATGAGCTGATCAATCCTCTCGAGAAGCACACGTGGCTGTTCATCAGTGCGCCCGTTGCGGCTATCCCGCTGTTCATCCGTTTCGGCATGTATCGCGCAGTGATGCGCTACTTCGGCAATGACGCGCTGATTGCCATCATCAAGGCCGTGACGATGTCGTCATTGATCCTTGGGTGCATGGTCTACGTTTACAGTAACCACCAGCAATTGGTACCGCGTTCGGTGATCTTCAACTACTGGTGGTTGAGCATGGTCATGATCGGCGGTCTGCGCCTGGCCATGCGGCAGTATTTTCTCGGCGACTGGTTCGCTGCGGCGCAGCACGTGCCTTTCGCCAAGAGCGACAACGGTTTGCAGAAGGTTGCCATTTACGGCGCCGGTGCAGCGGGCAACCAGTTAGTCGCCGCATTGCGCATGGGCCGTCTGATGCATCCGGTGGCATTCATCGATGATGATGAGTCGATTTCCAACCGGGTCATTTCCGGTCTTCAGGTCTACAAGCCGCGAAACATCCAGCGAATGATCGATTCCACGGGGGCTCAGGAAATCCTCCTGGCAATCCCGTCATCGTCGCGTGGGCGTCGTCGGGAAATCCTCGGTTTTCTGGAGGGCTTTCCGCTGCACGTACGAAGCGTTCCGGGCTTCATGGATCTGGCCGCTGGCAGGGTCAAGGTCGATGACCTTCAGGAAGTCGACATCGCAGACCTTCTGGGACGCGATGCAGTCCCGGCTCGCGATAACCTGCTCGAGCACTGCATCAAGGGCAAGACGGTGCTGGTGACCGGCGCTGGCGGCTCGATCGGTTCCGAGCTGTGCCGACAGATACTGCTGCTGCAACCTACCCAATTACTGTTGCTGGACCATAGCGAGTTCAATCTCTACAGCATCCTTTCCGAGCTTGAACAGCGCTCGGCGCGCGAGTCACTCTCGGTGAAATTGCTGCCCATACTCGGTTCGGTACGCAATCACCCCAAGCTGCTGTCGATCATGAAAACCTGGAAGGTCGACACGGTCTATCACGCTGCGGCCTACAAGCATGTGCCAATGGTCGAGCACAATATTGCCGAAGGCGTGATCAACAATGTCGTGGGTACGCTCAATACCGCCCAGGCGGCGTTGCAGGCAGGGGTGTCCAACTTTGTCCTGATCTCTACCGACAAGGCGGTCCGCCCGACCAACGTGATGGGCAGCACCAAGCGCCTTGCCGAACTGATATTGCAGGCACTGAGCCGCGAAACCGCGCCAGTGATCTTCGGTGACAAGGCTAACGTCTATCAGGTCAACAAGACCCGCTTTACCATGGTTCGCTTTGGCAACGTGCTTGGCTCTTCCGGTTCGGTGATCCCGCTGTTCCACAAGCAGATCCAGTCAGGCGGGCCGCTGACGGTGACGCATCCGAAGATCACCCGCTATTTCATGACCATCCCCGAAGCCGCTCAGTTGGTCATTCAGGCGGGCTCCATGGGGCATGGCGGCGATGTCTTCGTTCTCGATATGGGTGAGCCGGTCAAGATCGTCGAACTGGCCGAGAAGATGATCCATCTGTCCGGACTGGCCATTCGCTCTGAGAAGAACCCACACGGTGATATCTCTATCGAGTTCACCGGGCTGCGTCCTGGGGAAAAACTCTATGAAGAGCTGTTGATCGGCGACAACGTGGTTGCCACCGAGCACCCGATGATCATGAGTGCAAACGAAGATTGCCTGCCGTGGGATGTATTGAAAGGCCGCCTGACAAAACTGCTGGATGCGGTCGACCGCGACGATTACACCAGCGTGCGTCAGTTGCTGCGCGAAACGGTAAATGGCTATACGCCAGAGGGTGAAATCGTTGACTGGATGTATCAGGAGCGCAGCGGCGAAACGTGATTTCATGAGTACTGCCGGGGCATCGGGCAGAGGCGGAAATACGTTGAACAATCTGGCAACAGGCAGCAACGCTCGACTTCTTTTCCAGAAGGGGACGCTGATCTAAGTTTCAGGCACAGCATGTGAATGCTGCCTTGAACTGCTATGGAGCTTTATCTATGCGAACCCCTATCTTCAGTGCCTTGATCTTTGCCTTGCTCACCAGTGCCTCGGTTGCGGTCAACGCCGCGCCTGCGTCTCAGCCCGCCATGGCAGAGCCCGCGATGTCCCATTCGCCGATGATGGAAGACACAGCGCCCGCTATGGCGCATGAGCAACGCAAGGACAGGGTCAATCTCAATACTGCCGATGCGCAGACACTTCAGAAAGAACTGGCGGGGATCGGCAAGAACAAGGCCGATGCCATTGTTGCTTACCGGGAAGCCAACGGCGAGTTCACATCGATTGATGAACTGATCGAAGTAAAGGGGATCGGCAAGGCCATCCTGGAGAGGAATCGCGAAAAGCTTGCAATCGACTGATCAGCGTTTCATCCGGTAAACACACAGGCCGATCAATGATCGGCCTGTGTGTTTATAAACTCTCACCAGGAAAGCTCACTGAGAAAGTATCTGTTCCAGAGGGTCAGTTGGTGCTCTTTTTTATCTCCTTTTTGAGATATTCGCGGGTCGTGTCCAGAATGCGCTGCGACAGCTCCTCGTCAAAAGCGCTGCGGGCGAGTGCCAGACCACCTACCAGTGCGGACAGCACCGGCAGGCTCTTGGACTCCAGTCCATTCTCCGCCAGGGGCTTGTCGAACTGCTCCAGCAGGTGAAGGATGATTTTATCCGTCGTCATGCTGGGCTGATCTCGCTGGCCCAGTTCCAGGCACATGGTCGGTAACGGGCACCCGCCGTCTTCCGCATCGCGACTGGCTATTGATAGATAGAGATCAATGAATTCACTAAGCGAGTCCTGCCTGGCGAAAACGTCGCTGGTGATTCCCTTTACATTGTCGAGGGCGTGACTCAATGCCTGTTCAACAAGATCATCCTTGGATTTGAAATGCGCGTAGAACCCGCCATGGGTCAAGCCAAGTGCCTTCATCAAAGGTTGCAAGCCCGTAGCACCAATGCCGTCACGACGGAAGCGCATGGACGCTTCCTTGACAATGCGTTGGTGCGTTTGGGCCTTATGATCAAGCGCGTAACGCATGCGCTGAGTCTCCGAGAGGGCCAATGTGTACGCGCATTTATACATGGATAGGTGAAACGATGCAGCAGGCTTTCGCTCGCAATGACAACTTCATCTCAATCAGGCAGGTGAATACCTGACTATTTATCCAGATAATGAGTGAGGCTGGCGCTGGACAATTCGCCCAAATGACTACCGATCAGGCGTCCATCCGGCGAATAGAAGAGAGTGGTTGGCAGCGCCGCCGAACCCACCTGGCGGGCGAACTCGCCGTCCGGATCCAGAAAGCTGTTGCTTAGCACCAATTGCTGTTTCGACAGGTAGTCGCTGACTTCTCCGGCGCTTTCGGCCTGATTGACGAACAGAAATGTAATGTCCTCGCGTTCCCGTTGCATATCGCGCAGCACTGGCATTTCGCGGCGACACGGAGGGCACCAGGTGGCCCACAGGTTGATGACCACTGGTTTGCCCCGGTAGTCGGAGACCCTGACCGGCTCGCCAGTCAGCGTCCGAAGGGTTGTATCAGGCAGTGAATTGCCCTTTTGATAATGGTCCAGAATAAAACCGCCTGATACCCAGATCGCCAGTCCGATGCTGATTCCGAATGTCAGGGCGCGACGCTGTTCGGGGCGGCGCCAGCCGATGATAAGGCCGCCCAGCAGGGCGCAGATAACCCCGGGCCAGACCAGAAAGCCGCCGTCACGGATGTCCAGTGCCTTCCAGGGGGCGTCGCTGTACTGCGGGAAATAGGTCAGGACGAATGCGATACGTGCAGTAGCGATACCCAGAATGAAGAGTCCGAATACCGCAGTCTTTCTGGACAGGGTATGCCGGACAAGCCGTGCTTCTACCCAGGTGGCCGTTATCAAGGCGCCCAACAACAACAGGTGGGATATCGCGAGGGCGAACGGTCCGGCGTTGATGCTCAACATCGTTTTGGTCCTTGAAGGGTTTTTGCCGGGCGTACTGCACAGGCGCGGCATGATATCGCTGCTGCCCCTCCAGGAAAAATGCAGAACTGTTCCCGGATGTTAGGCCGTGTGGGCGGCTGGATTGAGCCCGTAAGCTGTTGAAACACTAATTCCTCGACAAGAGGTGGACCGTCCTCCAGGCCTTTGTACAAAGGGCGTGCGCTCGAATGCCAGCATGCGCTGCAGAAACTATTGTCCTACAAGCCTTTGACTTCTGCCGTCAATCCCGGAGAATCTCGCCCGCTGTTTTCGAGGGGGGCGCTGAACTGCCGATTTTTTCGATGCGTTTCCCTTTTTGATAAACCGGCCACGGAGAGTCGACCGGATGAATGATCAGGCTAATGGCGTCGTAGAACGTCTGGATGTAGCTCCCGAGAGCATCGCGTCGTGGAATCGTAATGACACCACCTGGATGCTTGGATTGTTCGGTACCGCCATCGGTGCGGGTACCCTGTTTTTGCCAATCAACGCGGGTATTGGTGGTTTCTGGCCATTGATGGTGCTGGCACTGCTGGCGTTTCCCATGACGTTCTACGCTCACCGCGGTTTGACGCGCTTCGTGCTCTCAGGGCGTGAAGGTGCCGACATTACCGATGTGGTCGAAGAGCATTTCGGCAAGAGTGCCGGCGCGATGATTACCTTGCTGTATTTCTTCGCCATCTTCCCGATCCTGCTGATCTACAGCGTGGCCCTGACCAATACCGTGGGCAGTTTTCTTGAGCACCAGCTGCACATCACGCCACCGCCGCGCGCCGCACTGGCGTTTGTGCTGATCATGGGGCTGCTGGCCGTGGTGCGTTGTGGCGAGCGGTTCATCGTCAAGGCCATGAGCCTGATGGTTTATCCGTTCATCGTCGCACTGTTGTTCCTGGCGATATTCCTCATCCCGCACTGGACCGGCGGCATTCTGAGCACCGCTACTACGTTCCCTGAGCTATCGGCGTTCATACCCACGCTGTGGCTGGCCATTCCGGTGATGGTGTTCTCTTTCAACCACACACCGATCATTTCTGCGTTTGCCGTCGATCAGAAGCGTCAGTATGGCGAAAACGCCGAAGTGCGCAGTTCGCAGATTCTGGCCCGCGCCCACGGTCTGATGGTCGTGATGGTGCTGTTCTTCGTGTTCAGTTGCGTGTTGACCCTGTCGCCTGTCCAGCTGGCGGAGGCCAAGGCGCAGAACATCTCGATCCTGTCCTACCTGGCCAACCACTTCAACAACCCGACCATCGCCTTTGTCGCACCGCTGATTGCGTTCGTGGCCATTTCCAAGTCGTTTCTCGGCCACTACATCGGTGCCAGCGAGGGCTTGAAAGGCCTGGTTCTGAAGGCGGGTCGTCGTCCTGCACCCAAGGCGCTGGATCGCATGACGGCGGCGTTCATGCTGGTGGTGTGCTGGCTGGTGGCAACGCTCAACCCAAGCATCCTGGGCATGATCGAAACCCTGGGCGGGCCGGTGATTTCGGCTTTGCTGTTCCTGATGCCGATGTACGCCATCCACAAGGTACCGGCCATGCGTAAATACGCTGGCGCGTGGTCCAACTACTTTGTGGTGGCCGCCGGTGTGGTGGCGATTTCAGCACTGATCTTTTCGCTGATCCGCTGAAGCCAGCAAGCGAAACCTCGCAGTCTGCGCCGATTTAACGGCGCAGACTGCGATGAGGTCATGCGATCGTGATCAGTCCACTGGCTCGGGATACAACGGCCTGGACAAGTGCATGATGCTCGCATAGTCGTAAACGTACTGCCGTCCCGCATGGCTGGTCGAACGCAGTTGGTCGATCAGTTGTCGTTCTTTCTTGTTCAAGTATCTCAACGCCGGATCTTGGCTGGACTTCAGGCGATCACGTTCATGGGCGTCAGGGAATGCGATGACGTTCGTCATGAAAAATCTCCTTGGGTTTTAGTCCTTGTTTGCTTTGATGTTGCCCCGGTTGCGGTGGTGATGGCGACGGTTCACCTTACCCACAAAAACTTGATGCGATCAACCCTGCAGATGCCAGGTATGTCACAACGTTTGTGTGATCTCGTAGGATTGTCGACTGCCGTTGATGACAATCTGTACAGCATCGTCTTCGAATTTGCCCAGCAGGCTCTGCCCGAGCGGGGCTCTGGCAGTAATGACGGTGACCAGCTGATCGCCTGCACTGACCTTCAGGCCGGCAGCATCCGGGCCGAGAAACAGATAATGTGTCTGCCCGCCAACATCCTCGACGACCACCAGATCACCGGTCTGAATGCCTCGCGATTCATCGAATGGCTTGAGTGACCATTTCCGATAAAGCGTCAGCGACTGACGAATCTCTTCGACGCGGCGTGCCTGGCCAGCGGCCAGATAGGACGCCTCCAGCCCTAGCGTGTCGTACTTGTTCTCGGCGATGTTCTCTTCGTGCGTAGCCGTTTCATAGGCGGTCTGCGCCGCTCGTTCTGCGATGTCCAGATCGATGTTCAGTTTGTCGATGATCCGTTGCAGTACATCCTGTTTGTTCATGGTTTATCCGCAGTACTGATCGATGCTGGCACGGCTTTTCTCGCTCGGTGCGGTGCGATCCTGCTGTATCCAGAAATCACACTTCGAGCGGTTGAAGGTGCGCTGTTGTTGCTCCTGCGCCTGTTCGCGCGCCTGACGGGCCTCGCTTTCACGCAGGCTTTGCTCATATTTGCGAAACATCTCGGTCTCCGGCGCGGACGGGGAGGCGGGCTTCTGCACGGGCGGGGTGGTCAACTGTGCGGCGGCATTGTCCAGCGCCTGGGTCTGAGCCGGTGGCAGGCTTTTGTAATAGAGCAGGGCGGTCAGAAACACCGCCAGGGCGCCCAGCCAGATGCCCAGCGCAATGCACACGATCAATTTCAACGACACGTACAGGTCGCGACGGCGGGTAGGGAATGACATGGCTGAACTCCTTGCAGGCCAACAGATGTGATTGTGCCATGCCTGATGGTCAGGCATGAAAACTGTGCCGCCTGTTTGTCCGGCAGCATCAGGCTGGTGACAACGTGCCGTTCTGAACGACAATCAGCGTTTTTTGCCATCCAGCCTCAGGGAGCCAGAATGAAAGCCTCGTGGGACATTTTTTGCAGCGTAGTCGACAACTACGGTGATGCGGGCGTGACCTGGCGCCTGGCGCGCCAGCTGGTTGCCGAGCATGGCCTGCAGGTGCGTTTATGGATCGATGATCTGTCGGCCTTCGTTCGCTTGTGCCCCGCAGCCGATCCCCAGGCCCGGCAACAATGGCAAGAGGGCGTGAGCGTCTGCCAGTGGCCGACCGAATGGCTGAACACCGATATTCCTGATGGGGTCATCGAAGCGTTCGCCTGCCGCCTGCCGACGCGCTACACCGAAGCGATGCTGCAGCGTTCGCCAAGGCCGCTATGGCTGAATCTCGATTACCTCAGCGCCGAGGACTGGGTGTCTGGCTGCCACGGCCTGCCATCGCCACAGTCGAACGGTTTGAAGAAGTTCTTTTTCTTCCCGGGTTTTTCCGAAGCTACGGGTGGCCTGTTGCGCGAAAAAAACCTCATCGAGCAGCGCCAGGCGTTTCAGCAAAACAGCGCGGCAAGGCAAGCGTTCCTGAGCGGGTTGGGTATCGAAGCGTTGGCCGGTGCGCGCCTGATCTCGGTATTTGCCTATGAAAATGCCGCGCTCGGCAGTTGGCTTGATACCCTGGCCAGCGACAGTCGGCCGACGCATCTTCTGGTGCCAGAGGGACGCATCCTCGGCGACCTGCAGCGTTGGCTGGGCACCGAAGATCCGCTGCGCGCCGGGTTCATTCAGGCCAACGGCGGGCTGACGGTTCAGGTCCTGCCGTTCATCCGTCAGGAGCTTTACGACCAACTGCTCTGGAGCTGCGATTTCAACATCGTGCGCGGCGAGGACTCGTTCGTGCGTGCGCAGTGGGCGGGGCGGCCGATGCTCTGGCACATCTACCAGCAGGAAGACGACGCGCATCTGCCCAAGCTCGATGCGTTTTTAACGCTCTATCTCGCGGGTCTTTCGCCCGCGGTCGCGCAGGCGTTGAATCAGTTCTGGCAGCGCTGGAATGTCGGCGGCGACCTTGGCGAGTGCTGGGCTGCGCTGGCAGAACACTGGCCGCAGATCGAGCGACATGCCGAACACTGGTGCCAGCAACAAGCCGCACAGACTGATCTTGCCACGGCGCTGGTGCAGTTTTATGTAAGTTCGCTATGATACGCGGCCTTGATACAAGGCTCTGTACGAAAAAGGCCTGCGCAGGTTGTTTCTCGTACAGAGCCTTTGGTTAATTCCATCCAAATTCGGATATATGCAATGAAAACTGGTAAAGAGCTGAAACCCGGTACCGTGATCCGTCTCGAAAACGATCCTTGGCTGGTTCAGAAAGCTGAATTCACCAAATCCGGTCGTAACAGCGCGATCATGAAGACCAAGCTGAAAAACCTGCTGACCGGTTACAAGACCGAGATCGTTTACAGCGCCGACGACAAGCTGGACGACGTGATCCTGGATCGCAAGGAAGCCACCCTGTCTTTCATCAGCGGTGACACCTACACGTTCATGGACACCACTGACTACACCATGTACGAGCTGAACGCCGAAGACATCGAAAGCGTTCTGCCTTTCGTCGAAGAAGGCATGACCGACGTCTGCGAAGCCGTGTTCTTCGAAGACCGTCTGGTTTCCGTAGAGCTGCCGACCACTATCGTGCGTCAGGTCGACTACACCGAAGGCTCCGCTCGTGGCGACACGTCGGGCAAGGTCATGAAGCCTGCCAAACTGAAAAACGGCACCGAGCTGAGTGTTGCTGACTTCATCGAAATCGGCGACATGATCGAGATCGATACCCGTGAAGGCGGTTCCTACAAAGGCCGTGCGAAGTAAGCATGGTTTTGTAACCCCGTTACGCAAAAAACCCGCATCGCTGCGGGTTTTTTGTGCCTGAGATTCTTGCCAGGCAGCCGTCACTCAGACGCCAGACGGGTTCAGACTGTTACATGCAGGCGCACATCAACGTTACCGCGAGTGGCGTTGGAGTAAGGGCAGACCACGTGAGCGGCATCGACCAGTTGCTGGGCGTCGGCTTGCTCCAGGCCTGGCAGGCTGACATGCAGGTCGATGTCCAGACCGAAACCGCCCGGGATCTGGCCGATGCCTACGTGGGCGGTGATCGAGGTGTCTGCCGGAATGCTGCGTTTGCTCTGACCGGCCACGAACTTCAATGCACCGATGAAGCAGGCCGAATAACCGGCAGCGAACAGCTGCTCAGGGTTAGTGGCTGCGCCGCCAGCACCGCCGAGTTCTTTCGGGGTCGCCAGCTTGACGTCGAGAATCTTGTCGTCGGAAACAGCACGACCATCACGGCCGCCGGTGGCGGTTGCAACTGCGGTGTAAAGAGTGTCCATGATCTTGCCTCGTTCAATGAAGGTTTGATTGCGCTAAATACTTGCGCGCTAACTAATCGCAAGGCAAAGGTAGTCCAAGGATAGTTTGCGCGCAAGCTAATTTTGCAAGAAAGGTCGAAGGTGGTCGCTGGAGGGCCTGTCAGACCTCACACAAGGTGGCCGGGCATGACAAGAGTGGGGTGACGCCTTTTCCTAGAGGCTATGGTGCAGGTGCTCGCGCAGCTTCAGCAACTGGGCTTGCAGGTCGTGAAGCTTTTCCATGGTCAGCCCGCTCGACGAAAGAACGCAGCCAGGTACGGTCAAGGCCTTCTGCTGCAATTCGCGGCCCTGCGCGGTGAGGTGGAGCAGCACCACCCGCTCGTCTTCCTTGCTGCGCGTACGGCTGATGAAGCCCTCGCCTTCGAGGCGTTTGAGCAATGGCGTCAATGAACCCGGATCGGTGAGCAGGCGAGTGCTGACGTCCCCCACAGTGAGCCCGTCCCTTTCCCACAGCACCATCATCGCCAGATACTGCGGATAGGTCAGCCCGAGCGCCTGCAATAGCGGCTTGTAAACCTTGGTCATCATCAACGAGGTGGAATACAGGGCGAAACACAATTGGTTATCCAGCAGCAGCGAATCGCAATCGGCAGGTGCGGAGCGGGTCGGGCTTTCGTCGGCACTCATATCAGGTCCTCAAACTCGGTCGGATGAGTTTAACTTAGTGTTGCACTCTTTAATGCGCCAGATAATTTCGCTCGTGCAGCGTTCAAGGCGCTGCCATCGTGCGTAATGCGCGAAAAAAACGCCGTCATCGGGTGTCGGTCCAGAGCAGGACTGCGTAGCATTTGGTGATTGACCGGGTGGGGACGCAGTGTGATTGAAATTGTGATGTTTGTGTTGCTGGGTGCAGCGATGGGCACCCTGGGAGGGTTGTTCGGCATCGGTGGTGGTCTTGTGGCGATTCCCGCACTCGGGGTGCTGTTCGGTCTGGATCAGCAACTCGCTCAAGGGACCGCCTTGTTGATGGTCCTGCCCAATGTGTTGCTCGCTTTGTGGCGTTACAACCAGCGCAACCGGATTCTGCTGCGTAATGCGCTGATGTTGATCATCCCCAGTTTCATTTTTGCCTGGTTGACCTCACTGCTGGCGGTCCGCGTCGACCCGCAGGGCATGCGCCTGGGCTTCGTCGGTTTTCTGGTGGTGCTGACCGTATTCAATGTTGCGCAGATGTATTGGCGCAGCAAGCAGGCCGCTGGCGGATTGCGTCATGAAAAATGGCTATGGCTGCTGGGCGTCGGATCCGGCGTGACCGGTGGTCTTTTTGGCGTTGGCGGCGGGGTAGTGGCGACGCCGATCCTTACCAGTGTCTTCGGCACGACTCAGGTCGTGGCCCAAGGGCTGGCGCTGTCCCTGGCAGCACCGAGCACCGGCATCACGCTGGTCACCTATGCGCTGCACGATCACGTCAACTGGTCGATGGGCATTCCGCTGGCCATCGGCGGCCTGGCCAGCATCAGCTGGGGCGTGAAGCTGGCGCATTCGTTGCCGGAGCGCACCCTGCGCCTGATGTTCTGCGTATTTCTGGTGCTTTGTGCGGTCATTCTCGCGCTCAAGGTTTGAAGCCGGCGATGATGTAATCGGCCATGCATTCGGTGATGGGCGAGGGATTTCCAGACTTGCGTAGCAGGACGATGCTGGCGGTTGGCAGCTGTGGCAATTGTTCCGCCTCGCCGAGGATACGCAAATCCGCTGTGGCCAGGCTCTGGAACTGCGCGGTGACTGCCAGGCCCGCGCTGACCACTGCAGTGATCGCCGCCATGCTTGAGCTGCTGTAGGCGATGCGGTAATCACGCCCGACGCCGTCCAGCGCGTTGCACGCCCAGTCACGACAGAAGCAGTGGGTGTTGAACATCGCCAGCGGAATAGGCGTTTGCTCATGCGGGGCAAAGCCGATGGCCTCCATCCACACCAGACGTTCCTGACGCAGCAGTGTGCCGATCTCGGTGCCAGGCTTGCGCGTGACAATGGTCAGATCCAGGTCGTGACGTTGCAGCAGAAGGTCCGATGGCTCGCAATGCACTTCCACTTGAACCAGCGGATACGCCTGGGCGAACTGCGCCAGAATGCCGGGCAGGAAGCGCATCACGTAATCGTCCGGCGAGCCGATTTTCACCACGCCGATCATGTGCGGCTCGCGCAAGGTGTTGAACACCTCGCTGTGCAGCTTGAGGATTCGTCGCGCGTAACCGAGCAATACCTGGCCCTCGGCAGTCAGGTTCAGGACCCGACCTTCACGCTGAAACAGCGGGCGCTGCACGACATCTTCTTCCAGACGCTTCATCTGCATGCTGACCGCCGACTGAGTGCGGTTGACGGCTTCGCCTGCACGGGTGAAACCACCGTGATCGGCAATCGCCACGAAGGTGCGCAACAGTTCGGTATCAATGCTCGGGTAGGTGGCCAATACATCAATCTCCCAGATGGAAGGCATAACGAACATTCGTTGGATTGATCCTACGCCCGAAGCGAGACTTCAGTCATCCCACAAGGAGGGCAAGATGATGAAAGGTCAGAAACAATGCGTAGGTGTGGAAGGAGCTGATGGGTATTTGCAGGCGGGCACGGTGTTCATAGCGCTGAAGCGTCATCTGCAGCGTTGGCTGGAGCTGCACCGCCAGCGTCACTTGCTGGCGCAAATGAGTGACGGAACACTGAAGGATCTGGGCTTGAGCCGCGCAGATATTCAGCAGGAAGCAGAGCGTCCGTTCTGGGACGACCCGCTCAAGCATTGAGCGGGCAGTTGCTCCGGGTTTTCCTGTTTAGCGCCTGACCTGCTTGAGGGTCTCGGCAATCAGGAAGGCCAGTTCCAGTGACTGATCGGCGTTCATGCGCGGGTCGCAGTGCGTGTGATAGCGATCCGAAAGGCCGTCTTCAGTGATCGGGCGGGCACCACCGATGCATTCGGTGACGTTCTGTCCGGTCATTTCGATGTGGATGCCGCCCGCGTAAGTGCCCTCGGCTTGATGCACCTGAAAGAACTGCTTCACTTCGCCAAGAATCTGCGCGAAATCGCGGGTCTTGTAGCCGCTGCTGGCCTTGATCGTGTTGCCGTGCATCGGGTCCGAGCTCCACAGCACCTTGCGGCCTTCGCGCTCGACGGCGCGGATCAGCTGCGGCAAGTGATCACCCACCTTGTTGGCGCCCATGCGCGCGATCAGGTTAAGGCGGCCCGGGTCGTTGTCCGGGTTGAGGATGTCGATCAGGCGAATCAGATCGTCGGTATTCATGCTCGGGCCGACCTTGACGCCGATCGGGTTGTTGACCCCGCGCAGGAACTCGACATGCGCGCCGTCCAGCTGACGGGTGCGGTCGCCGATCCACAGCATGTGCGCCGAGCAATCGTAGTAATCGTTGGTCAGGCTGTCGCGTCGCACGAAGGCTTCTTCGTAATTGAGCAGCAGCGCTTCGTGGGCGGTGAAAAAGCTGGTTTCGCGCAATTGCGGCGAGCTGTCCATGCCGCAGGCGCGCATGAACGCCAGGGTTTCATCGATACGCCCGGCCAGCTGGCTGTATTTTTCGGCGAGCGCCGAGTTGGCGATGAAGTCCAGGTTCCATTTGTGGACCTGATGCAAGTCGGCGAAACCGCCCTGCGCGAAGGCGCGCAGCAGGTTCAGGGTGGCGGTGGACTGGTTATAGGCCTGCAGCAGGCGCTCCGGGTCCGGTACACGGCTCTTCTCGTCGAACCCGATGCCGTTGACGATATCGCCGCGGTACGCCGGGAGCGTCACGCCGTCGATGATTTCGTCGTTGGCCGAGCGTGGCTTGGCAAATTGCCCGGCCATGCGTCCGACTTTCACCACCGGGCAGCCGGCGGCAAACGTCATCACGATTGCCATCTGCAGCAGGACCTTGAACGTATCGCGAATCTTGGCGGCGGAAAACTCCATGAAGCTTTCCGCGCAGTCGCCGCCCTGCAGCAGGAACGCACGCCCTTGGGTCACTTCGGCAAACTGACGGCGCAACTCACGTGCTTCGCCGGCGAACACCAGCGGCGGGTAGCTGGCCAGCGTTTGTTCAACCCTGTGCAGGTGCTCGGCATCAGGGTAGTGAGGTTGCTGCTGAATCGGCAGTGCCCGCCAGCTGTCGGGGCTCCAGGGTTGGCTCATTATTGGCTCTAGAGTTGTGCAATCGGATCGGCATGTTAGCAGTTCGCCGTTGCTCTGCCAGTCTGGTGCGGACCGTTGGAGCGGCGCCGCACGCCACAACGTGTGACAAAGCCGTGCGCTTGCCCGACAATTCGTATTTTGCGCTCAGCGCAGACAACCAGGAACGGTGATGACGGAAGAGCGTGAGCGCGTAGAGCGAATCCTGGCCGAGGTCCACGACGACTTCGGCATGATTCGCGTGCTGGAAGTGGAGGACTACCGCTTTCTGGAGTTTGGCGATGCCATCGAGCAAAGCTGCACCTTTACAGCCGATCCGAGCTGGCTGGAGTACGACTACACCCGCGCGATGCTGATCGGCGCGCTGTGCCATGACGCGCCGGAAAGCGCACTGTTTCTAGGGCTGGGGGCCGGCACGCTTACCCAGGCCTGCATGAAGTTCCTGCCCCTCGAGGACGTGGAAGTCATCGAGCTGCGCCCGGATGTGCCGCGTCTGGCCATGGAGTTCATGGGGCTCGACGACGATCCGCGTCTGTATATCCGCATCGGCGATGCGCTGGACCTGCTGGACAGCGCCGAGCCTGCCGATCTGATCTTTGTCGACCTGTACACCGATGTCGGGCCGGGCGTCGGGCACCTGGCCTGGAATTTCCTGCAGAGCTGTCAGCAGCGGCTGAATCCGGGCGGCTGGCTGATCATCAATCAATGGGCCACCGACGACGGCAAGCCGCTGGGGGCCGCCTTGCTGCGTGGCTTGTACCATCGCCATTACTGGGAGCTGCCGGTGAAGGAGGGCAACGTCATCCTGCTCGTGCCGGCCGATCTGGATCAGACGCTGGATATCGACGCGTTGAGCGGACGAGCCGAGGCACTTGCGCCGCATCTGGGTTACTCGCTGGCGTCGCTGATCAAGGCTATTCGTTCTGCCACCTGAGCAGGTGACAGCTGAGTCGATTGTGCTGAAAACGAGGTGGGACAATTCGCCACACCTCGAAGGCCGGAATGCCGGTCATGTGCAAGAATAGATTAAACGTTTAAGCGGTAATGCCCGCAATCTCGGGCCCGCGCCCTGATCGGGCGGCCTTCTGCCCGGACTCAGGGCCTGCCGCCGCTCAAAAATGGCGCAATGTTTCGTAAAAAAAGACTCACCAAGGTGCGTATTTCCGGTATAGTGCGCGCCGGCCTTAACACGGCCCTCGTCAAGGTATTGCAGTTCCCCGAAGCCAGCTTCGGTTGCTTGTTCGCACAACGGACTAGCCTGGACGATCCATTCATCAAACGTTTTCGCAAATCCCCGCCGACAAAGCAGCCAGGGTGACCTCAAGGTCGTACACGGCACGCGCAGCTTTGAAGCATGGGTCTTTGCGGATGCACTAGAGGCAGACCCATGACCCAGGAAATCGGCGGCTTCGCCGCTCTCGAACTTCATCCAAATATCGTTGCAGCAGTCGTCGCCACTGGCTACGAAGAGCCTTCGGCCATTCAGCAGCAATCGATCCCGATTATTCTCGCCGGTCACGACATGATTGGTCAGGCGCAAACCGGTACGGGTAAAACCGCCGCGTTCGCACTGCCTATCCTGCATCGTATCGACCCGAGCAAGCGCGAGCCGCAAGCACTGATCCTGGCCCCGACCCGCGAACTGGCGCTTCAGGTTGCCACCGCGTTCGAGACCTACGCAAAACAAATGCCGGGCGTGACCGTTGTAGCGGTCTACGGCGGCGCGCCGATGGGCCCTCAGCTCAAGGCTATCCGCAACGGCGCACAGATCGTCGTCGCTACCCCGGGCCGTCTCTGCGATCACCTGCGTCGTGACGAGAAAGTCCTGGCGACCGTGAACCACCTGGTTCTCGACGAAGCGGACGAAATGCTCAAGCTGGGCTTCATGGACGACCTCGAAGTCATCTTCAAGGCCATGCCTGAAACCCGCCAGACCGTACTGTTCTCGGCCACGCTGCCACAGTCGATCCGTGCCATCGCCGAACGCCATCTGCGCGATCCGAAGCACGTCAAGATCCAGACCAAGACCCAGACCGTTACCGCGATCGAGCAGGCTCACCTGCTGGTTCACGCTGACCAGAAGACCTCGGCCGTACTGAGCCTGCTGGAAGTCGAAGACTTCGACGCCCTGATCATGTTCGTCCGCACCAAGCAGGCGACCCTGGATCTGGCCAGCGCTCTTGAAGCCAAAGGCTACAAGGCTGCCGCACTGAACGGCGACATCGCCCAGAACCAGCGCGAGCGCGTTATCGAATCCCTCAAGGATGGCCGTCTGGACATCGTTGTGGCGACCGACGTTGCTGCCCGTGGTCTTGACGTTCCGCGTATCACCCACGTATTCAACGTGGACATGCCTTACGATCCAGAGTCCTACGTTCACCGTATCGGCCGTACCGGTCGTGCCGGTCGCGAAGGTCGCGCCCTGCTGCTGGTGACGCCGCGTGAGCGCCGCATGCTGCAAGTGATCGAGCGTGTTACCGGTCAGAAGGTTGCGGAAGTCCGCCTGCCGGATGCCCAGGCCGTTCTGGATGCGCGCATCAAGAAACTGACCAACAGCCTGTCGCCGCTGGTCGCTGATGCCGAATCGACTCACGGTGATCTGCTCGATCGTCTGACTGCCGACATCGGCTGCAGCCCTCGCGCTCTTGCCGCTGCACTGCTGCGCAAGGCTACCAACGGTCAGGCACTGACCCTGGCAGCCATCGAGCGCGAGCGTCCACTGGTTCCGAACAACGCCCCGCGCGGTGATCGTCCAGAGCGCAGCAGCGACCGTGGTGATCGTCCTGAGCGCGAGCGTCGTGCGCCGGTTCCATTGGCCGAAGGCCGTGCTCGTTGCCGTACCGCGCTGGGTGCGCGTGATGGTATCGCTGCCAAGAACCTGCTGGGTGCCATTCTCAACGAAGGCGGCCTGGCCCGCGAAGCGATCGGCCGTATCCAGGTTCGTGACAGCTTCAGCCTGGTCGAACTGCCGGAAGATGGTCTTGAGCGTCTGCTGACCAAGCTCAAGGACACCCGCGTTGCTGGCAAGCAGCTCAAGCTGCGTCGCTATCGCGAAGACTGATCTGCTCTTGAGCTGATCGGCCAATAAAAAGTCCCCGACTGGTTCGGGGATTTTTTTGCTTTGGATTCAGGCAAATTGGCGCTATTGGCTTCACCCGAACCGATAGATATCCATCCCGAGCGCGCCCATGGTGAAGCCCTGATGGGCAATGCCGAAGGCACCGCCAGCGCCGCGTGCGAAATACAGCGGCAGCAGGTGCTCGTCACTGGGGTGCGCTCGAATCGAGTGAGGAGCAAGGCTGCGGTAGTCGTGCAGTGCGGCTTCGTCGTCGTTTTGCAGCTTGTCGATCATCCAGTCACGAAACGCAGCAGCCCAGGGCTCGATACTGTCGGGGCCGGCGTTCCAGTCAAGGTCACGCAGGTTATGCGTGATGCTGCCTGAACCGATGATCAGCACACCCTGTTCACGCAAGCTGGCCAGTGCCCGGCCCACGCGGGTCTGCAATTGCGGCCCCTGGCGGCTGGGCAGCGAAACCTGCACCACCGGAATATCGGCGTCCGGGTACATCAGCGACAACGGCACCCATACGCCGTGGTCGAACGGACGTCTGCTGTCGATGCGTGCAGGCAGGTCGCTGGCGTCAAGCAGATCAACCACCGTGCGCGTCAGTTCCGGCAGTCCTTGCGCCGGGTACTGCACTGCAAACAGTTGGGGCGGAAAGCCGCCGAAGTCATGCCATGTCTCGGGTTGTGGGTTGCCGTTGACGATCAGTTCATGGCTTTCCCAATGGGCAGAGACCATCACGATGGCGCGAGGCCGTGGCAGGCTGGCAGCCAGTCGCTTCAGAGCCGGGCCGCTGTCACCGGGCTCCAGCGCCAGCATGGGGGAGCCATGGGAAATAAACAGGCTGGGGAACATTTAAAGCTCCAGAATAGAGGAATGACTCATAGTCGGTCATTTTTATGATCTAAATCTAATATAAGTTCTGGCGCTTTTTTATCGAATTTTCAGGAGGTTTCATGCAGGCGGATTTTTGGCTGCAGCGCTGGAGTGCCGGGCAGATCGGCTTTCATCAGTCCGAGGTCAATCAGGACCTGCAGCAATATTGGTCCTCGTTGAGGGTTGCGCCAGGGGCGCGGGTTCTGGTGCCGTTATGTGGCAAGAGCCAGGATATGAGCTGGCTGAGGGGGCAGGGGTATCACGTGGTGGGCGCCGAGCTTTCCGAGGCGGCGGTAGAGAGCTATTTCACCGAGCGTGATGAGCAGCCGCACATCACGTCGCAGGGCGACTTCAAGGTCTACGCAGCGCCGGGTATCGAAATCTGGTGCGGTGATTTCTTCGCCCTGACTGTGCGCGATATCGGTCATTGCGCGGCGCTTTACGACCGCGCCGCGCTGATCGCCTTGCCAGCGGACATGCGTGAACGCTATGTGCGGCACCTTGAAGCGCTGATGCCGCAAGCGTGCGGCGGTTTACTGATTACCCTGGAATACGACCAGACCCTGCTCGAAGGCCCGCCATTCTCCGTCCCGCACACATGGCTGCAGAGGGTCATGTCAGGGAACTGGGAGGTCACCAAGGTCGGCGGGCAGGATACGCTGCACAGCAGTGCCAAGGGGTTGAGGGCCGGATTGGATCGTATGGATGAGCATGTTTATGTGTTGGAGCGTCAATCGCGCTGAGTGGGTCCTGAATCTCTCTGAATCGCAGAACCGTTTGACGCCCTGCGTCACACATCTTCAGTCTGGCGAGACAGCGCGCGTAAACCAGACTCAGGCTTTAAGGGTGCCTGCATTTCGTACAGTCTGAATCAGGCGTCAGCGCTCCAATGTGTGACGCGGAGCGTCACGAACTGCATTCCCACGCGGAGCGTGAGGAACGAGAGGTGTCCGGAAGAACACCTCTCATTGCTATGCGCGGGGCGAAGGCTATGGCGTTCGTGGTTCAACCGCGGCGGCGCAGGGCCTCGATGCGTTGCTCCAGCGGCGGGTGGCTCATGAACAGGCCGGCGAGGCCTTTCTTGAGGCCGGCGTTGATACCGAAAGCGGTCAGGCTGTCGGGCATGTTCACCGGGACGCCCTGTTCGGAACGCAAGCGTTGCAGCGCGCCGATCATTGCACTCGTACCCGCCAGTCGTGCACCGGCATCGTCAGCGCGGAATTCGCGTTTGCGCGAGAACCACATGACGATGGCGCTGGCCAGAAAACCCAGTACCAGCTCGGCGAAAATCGTCGTGATGTAGTAAGCGATGCCCTGACCGTTTTCAGTCTTGAAGATCACCTTGTCGACGAAATTACCGATGATGCGGGCGAAGAACATCACGAAGGTGTTCACCACACCCTGCACCAGCGCCAGCGTCACCATGTCGCCGTTGGCAACGTGGCCGATCTCGTGCGCCAGTACGGCTTTCACCTCATCCGGCGAAAAGCGCTCGAGCAGGCCCTGGCTGACCGCAACCAGGGCGTCGTTCTTGTTCCAGCCCGTGGCGAATGCGTTGGCTTCGTACGCCGGGAAAATACCGACTTCCGGCATCTTGATGCCCGCGTCACGGGACAGTTGTTCAACGGTCTGCAGCAACCATTGCTCATGGCGAGTGCGAGGCTGGCTGATGATCTGAGTACCGGTGCTCATCTTCGCCATCCACTTGGAGATGAACAGCGAGAACAGCGAGCCCGCGAAACCGAACACAGCGCAGAAGACCAGCAGCTGATTGAGGTTCAGATCAACCCCGTTGGCCGCCATGAACCCATTGAAGCCAAAAAGGCTCAGGGTGATGCTGGCAATCAGCACGACCGCAAGGTTAGTGGCCAAAAACAGCAAAATGCGCATCATGGTCGAAACGTTCTCCTCAGGTAAATATGTAACTCGATGCCGGGTATATAAGGTGATGCTTGCTGCTATTCAACAGAGGGACTATTTCAAACTGTGTCCTCTTGTCGCAATCAATGGTAATCCCGCAAGGCTGAACGGCGCCTGAGCCAGAGCGGTCGATGCCTGAAGCGTTTGTGGCAGGAGGTTCACGCTGTTTCAGGCACGCAGAAATAAACTGCCCCGAGCGGGTCGGGGCAGAGAGGTCAGGCGGGAGGGCTGTGGCTGTTTACTGCCGATAACCCTTGAGGAAGTTACCGATGCGGCCAATGGCCTGCTCCAGCTCATCGACGCGGGGCAGGGTCACGACGCGGAAGTGGTCAGGGTACGGCCAGTTGAACGCTGTGCCCTGGACCACCAGCAGCTTCTCGGAAAGCAGCAGGTCGAGGACGAACTTCTCGTCGTTGAGGATCGGGCAGACCTTCGGGTCAATGCGCGGGAACGCATACAGCGCGCCCATCGGCTTCACACAGCTGACGCCGGGAATGTCGTTGAGCAGTTCCCAGGTACGGTTGCGCTGTTCCAGCAGGCGGCCAGGGGGAAGAATCAGGTCGTTGATGCTCTGATAGCCGCCCAGCGCGGTCTGGATGGCGTGCTGGCTCGGCACGTTGGCACACAGGCGCATGTTGGCCAGAATGTCGATGCCTTCGATGTAGCTCTGCGCGTTGTGTTTCGGCCCGGAAATGGCGATCCAGCCGGAGCGGAAGCCTGCGACCCGATACGACTTGGACAGGCCGTTGAAGGTCAGGCACAGCAGGTCCGGCGCCAGCGAGGCGGTGCAGATGTGCACTGCGTCGTCATACAGGATCTTGTCGTAGATTTCGTCGGAGAACACCACCAGATTATGCTGGCGAGCCAGCTCCAGCATGCCCAGCAGTACTTCGCGCGAGTACACCGCACCTGTCGGGTTGTTCGGGTTGATGATGACCATGGCCTTGGTGTTCGGGGTGATCTTGGCCTTGATGTCTTCAAGATCAGGCCACCAGTTGGCCTGCTCGTCGCACAGGTAATGCACCGGGCTGCCACCGGACAACGCGACAGCAGCGGTCCACAGCGGGTAGTCGGGGGCCGGAACCAGCACTTCGTCGCCATTGTTGAGCAACGCCTGCATCGACATCACGATCAGCTCGGACACGCCGTTGCCCAGGTAGATGTCTTCGATGCCGACGCCTTCGACCTGCTTCTGCTGGTAATACTGCATCACCGCCTTGCGGGCGCTGAACAGACCCTTGGAGTCGCTGTAGCCTTGCGCAGTAGGCAAGTTACGGATCACGTCCTGCAGGATTTCGTCCGGCGCCTCGAAACCAAACGGTGCCGGGTTGCCGATGTTCAGCTTGAGGATGCGATGGCCTTCCTCTTCCAGGCGTTTGGCGTGCTTGAGCACCGGCCCGCGAATGTCATAGCAGACGTTTGCGAGCTTGTTCGATTTGTTGAACTGCATGGTGATGATCCCGAAAATGGACGAGCTGTCGCCGGCTTGCAAT
This sequence comes from Pseudomonas syringae pv. coryli str. NCPPB 4273, assembly GCF_000972175.1. NCBI lineage: Bacteria > Pseudomonadati > Pseudomonadota > Gammaproteobacteria > Pseudomonadales > Pseudomonadaceae > Pseudomonas > Pseudomonas syringae pv. coryli. The sequence goes on from NZ_AWQP01000022.1 coordinate 91,172, forward strand.
GAAGGTCGCTACATTCGCCATGAAAATGGGTTTGTGTACGACAAACGCGGGTGCCAGACTGACGTCTGACCTGGCGCAATGATACGTGCCACCTGATCTGCGGAAAAGGTACAGATCAGGGTTTTTCGAATTCGGAGGTGTACCTGTGGAAAAGTTGGAAAAAACGCTGGAAGAGTGGAAGCAGAAGCTCGACCCGGAGCAGTACAACGTCTGCCGTTTGAAAGGCACCGAGCGGCCGTTCTCCGGCAAGTACGACAAGGTTAAGACAGACGGCATTTATCACTGCATCTGCTGCGAGGAGCCACTGTTCGATTCCTCCACCAAGTTCGATTCAGGCTGCGGCTGGCCCAGCTTCTATGCGCCGCTGGAGGGCAGTGCGGTGGTCGAGGTTCGCGATATCAGCCACGGCATGATTCGTACAGAAGTGGTCTGCGCCAAATGTGATGCGCACCTGGGCCACGTGTTCCCGGATGGACCGCCACCGACCGGCCTGCGTTATTGCATCAATTCGGTCTGCCTGGATCTGGTGCCGCGTTAACAGGCTCTGTGCAGATTCAGCCAACGCCCTGTCCCAATTCCAGTATCGAGGCCTCCTTTGATGAGTGAAAACCTGCTGAGCATCCCGGTCACGACGATCAAGGGCGAACAGAAAACCCTCGCTGATTTTTCCGGCAAGGCGTTGCTGGTGGTCAACACGGCCAGCAAATGTGGCTTTACCCCTCAATACAAGGGGCTGGAGAAGCTCTGGCAGGACTACCGGGATCAGGGGTTGGTGGTGCTGGGCTTTCCCTGCAACCAGTTCGGCAAGCAGGAACCAGGCGACGAGGGGGCGATTTCCGGGTTTTGCGAGCTGAACTATGGCGTCAGCTTCCCGCTGTTCAAGAAGATCGATGTGAACGGCGAGCAGGCCCATCCGCTGTTCGTGCAGCTCAAGCAGCAGGCTCCGGGGTTGTTGGGCACGGAGCGCATCAAGTGGAATTTCACCAAGTTCCTGATTGGCCAGGATGGTCGGCTGGTCAAGCGTTTTGCGCCATTGACCAAGCCTGAGGAATTGACGGGCGAGATCGAGGCGCTGTTGCGCTGAGCCTTCAGTCGATACCAGTAATGGGTATCCACTGATCCAGAATGCTGACCAGTTCGGCGCGCCGGAACGGCTTGGCCAGATAGTCATTCATGCCTGCCGCCTTGCAGCGCTCGCGTTCATCGGGCATGGCATTGGCGGTAAGGGCAACGATCGGCAGGTTCGGCCAGCGGCCACTGCTGCGGATCTGGCGGCTGGCTTCATAGCCGTCCATGACCGGCATGTTGCAGTCCATCAATACCAGGTCGAAATGGCCTTGTTCCAGCTGTTCCAGGGCCTCGCCGCCATGGCTGCTGATGATCACTTCGCAACCCAGCTTGCCGAGGATGCCCTTGGCGACCAGCTGATTGACCGGGTTGTCCTCTACCAGTAACACCCGCGCCAGACGTGGCGCAGTGTGTTCGAGCGCCTGCGTGTCCTTGAGCCCCGTTTCTTCCTGACCCAGTATGCGCCGCAGCGTGTGGTAAAGCGCATTGCGCGCCAGTGGTCGGGCCTGCTGTTGCAGCGGGGCCAGGGCGGCAACCTGTTCGCCAGGCATGAAGTTGCCATAGGCGGTCACCAGCAGGATCGGCACGGGCGTCGTGGGTCGAATCGTAAACAGGCATTCGGGACAGTCGGTGATGACCAGATCGGAACTGCCGTCGAGGTCCACTGCTTGTGCGCGATCGTCGATGCTGCGTCGCTTGAGGTTGACCCCCCAGAACGGCAGCAGACTGCCCAGCAGCTCTACCAGTCCGCTGCCTGCCGAGCTGACCACCGTCACCCGGCCCTTGAGCGGGGTCTGAGTGACCGCAGGCACGTGGACCGGCAGCGGCAGCTCGGCGCAGAACTGGCTGCCGAAACCGGACTGCGACTGGATGCTCAACGTGCCATTCATGGCCTCGCAGAGGTTGTTGGTCAGCGCCAGGCCCAGTCCGGTGCCGCCGTACTGGCGGGTGATGGCCGTCTCAGCCTGGGTGAACGGCTGGAAGATTCGGGTCTGGGCGTCCTGCGCAATGCCGATGCCGGTGTCGCGGACTTCGATGCGCACCCGGTTTTCACCGGAGCTGGCGTCCCGATGGTGAGTCAGGCGCACATCCACACGCCCGAAACGGGTGAACTTGAGGGCGTTGGACAGCAGGTTACTGACGATCTGACGCACCCTGGTCGGATCGCCGGTGACCATGGCCGGGAAGTCCGGCGCGATCAGGCAGGTCAGCTCCACACTGGGGGCCGCGTTCTGCGACAGCAGATTGGCGGTGTCCTCAATCAACATCCCCAGGTCGAAAGGAATGCGCTCGATCTCCAGGTGACCGGCATCGAACTTGGACATGTCGAGAATATCGTTGAGCAGCTCGACCAGCACCTTGCCGGAGTCGTGGGCGATCATCAGCTGCTGGCGCTGTTCGGCCCCCAGCGGACTGTCCAGTGACAGTGCCAGCATGCCCAGCAGACCGTTGAGCGGTGTACGAATCTCGTGGCTCATGTGCGCCAGAAACGCCGAGCGCGCATGGGCCATGTCCAGCGCCGTGCTGCGTGCTATCTGCAGTTCCTCATTGGACTCGCGCAGGCGCAGGTTGCTGGCCTTGAGCTCGTTGGTGCGCGCCGAGACGATGTTTTCCAGTTCGTTGAGATGGTCGGTCAGCCGGTCCTCGGCCGCGCGTCGCCTGGAAAACTCGCTGCTCATGGTTTCAAACTGACGGTTGAATGTCTCGACCAGCACGCCGATTTCATCCTGGGCATGGTAGGGCGGGCAGGTGATTTTACTTTGGTCAGGGTTACGCGGATCGCGACTGCTCAATTCGCGGATCACCCTCACCAGCGGCTTGGTCAGGGTCGCGTAAAACAGAATGGTCAGAATCCCGGCCAGCGCCAGGCTGCGCACAAAGCCGTTGAGCAGGGTGATTTCAGCGCGTTGCAGAAAATGGCTGCCGAACGCGAAGGTGTCCACGGTCAGGTACAGTGTGCCGATGGTTTCATTGGGCAGGTGATTAAGGTGCAGCTTTTCCTGGAACTGCCGGCTTTCGCCGAACAGCCAGTCGCTTAACACCCGGTAACGCCCGGTGGCCATGGGGCGCTCGACGCTGGAGAGCACAGCGTCGTTGTTATCGGTAAGCCTGGCGCTGACCACGGCAGGTGAGCGCAGCAGGCCGAGTGTGAGTTCCTGGGCCAGCTCGGAGTCGATGTTGTAGGCGATGCGCGACGCCGGGTTCTGGATGATTTCCAGCAGTGACTTGATTTCACGATTGATGGAAGCGTCTTCGCTGGCATAATCGATCGCTATCTGGAACAGGCTCAGCAAGGTCCCCAGCACGAAGCCGATCGATACAGCCAGGCGCGCCTGCTTGAACGACAGCCTGTTTTTGAGCGATATATCCATGAGTACTGCCACTTCTGGTGCCCGGTGCCGGCCAAGCATAGCCGATCGGCACCGCTGACTAATCAGTTAAATATAAGGAGATCCCGTGGATTCTCGGTTGGATGCTTTTCTGCAGCGCGCCGACGCCGTGCTGGCCCGACTGGAGCCCTTGCTGCCGGCGCTGCGCGAGCCGGTCGACTGGTCGCAGGCACTGGCCGCGCGCTGGGTGCGAGAAGGCCGCAGCGGTTACCTGATGCCGTTGCAAGTGAGCCTCGATACACGCCTGACCGACCTGATTGGCGTCGACCTGCAGCGCGATCAGTTGGGGCGCAATACCCGCCAGTTCATCGACGGGCTGCCTGCCAACCACGCCTTGCTCTGGGGTTCGCGCGGCACCGGCAAGTCATCCTTGATCCGCGCGCTGCTGGCCGAGTACGCCCCGGTCGGGCTGCGTCTGATCGAGATCGAACGCGACCATCTGGGTGATTTGCCGCGTGTGGTCGAGCAACTGCACAAGCTGCCCCAGCGTTTCGTGCTGTTCTGCGATGACCTGTCGTTCGAGTCGGGCGAGGGTGATTATCGCGTGCTGAAAAGTGTGCTCGACGGCTCGCTGGAGCAGGCGCCAGATAACGTGCTGCTGTACGCGACCTCCAATCGTCGTCACCTGGTGCCCGAGAAGGAAAGTGACAACGTTGACTGGAAGCACGTTGACGGTGAACTGCACCCCAGTGAGGCCGTCGAAGACAAGATCGCCTTGTCTGACCGGTTCGGGCTATGGCTGTCGTTCTATCCGTTCACTCAGGAGCATTATCTGAACGTGGTCGAGCACTGGATCACGCAATTGGCGCAAAAAGCCGGATTGCAGTGGCAGCGCGACGAAAACCTGGAAAAAGCCGCGATTCGCTGGGCAACCGCGCGCGGCAATCGCAATGGCCGCTGCGCCTACCAATTTGCACGTTACTGGGTAGGACTTGAATTGTTGGAGCAACACACATGATTGATTTGCAAAACACCGGCGCTGGCCTGGACGGCTACGGCCTGCTGGCCGCCCAGCTTGAGGCGCTGCTGGCCGACGAGCGCGACTTCATCGCCAATGCGGCGCAGTTCTCGGCGTTTCTCTACACCCAGCTCGACAATCTGAACTGGGCGGGCTTTTACCTCAATCGCAACGAAGAACTGGTGCTGGGGCCGTTTCAGGGTCAGATCGCCTGTGTACGCATTCCTTTCGGCCGCGGCGTTTGCGGGGCGGCCGCGCAGAGTCGGCAAACCCAGCGCGTTCAGGACGTTCACGAATTTCCCGGACACATTGCCTGCGACAGTGCATCGAACAGCGAGTTGGTAGTGCCATTGATCAAGGAGGGGCGTCTGATCGGTGTGCTGGACCTGGACAGTCCGAGTGTGGGTCGTTTCAACGAGGAGGATCAGGCGGGTATCGAGCGTCTTGCGGCTATCTTTCTGGCATCGACCGACTGCTGAGCCGGCCGGCCGCTGCCCGGAGCACAATTCCGGCAGCGGCGGGGCAGTCATCAATCGTAGATGACTTTCTTCTTCCATTCCGATTCGGTGTCGTCCTGCTTCAGGCCTTCGGTCAGTGCGTTGTCGTCGTCTTCGGTCGGTGCGGTGTTGGTCAACACTACCGAGTTGGCACGGGCCAGTTGTTTTTCCATCGCCAGCAGTTGCTGTTGATAAGTGACCGGGTCCGGCTGGTTGCGCAAATACTGTACGCCGCGCTCGAATGCCAGACGCGCCTGACCTGGCTGATCCTGAGAAAGTGCGGTCTGGCCGAGGTTGTTGAAGAATTCGATGTGCAGGTTGACCAGAATCGTGCGGATTTCACGGATCCAGTGTTTCGCTTCGCTGGTCTGCAGAAAACCGTCATGCGCAGCGCGCGTCACCTGACCATGCAGGGCTTCCAGCAGAAAGCGCACGTCCTTGGCCTTGGCTTCGGTCTGGATCGGTGTGACCGGGTTGGGTATCTCGATGCCTTCGCCCTTGGCGATCTGCTCTTCCAGTTCGCCGATGCGGTGCTTGAGCTGAGCGTTGCCTTTCTCCATGTTCAGCATGCGCTGCACGACGTTCAGCTCCAGCCGCGCCAGCAACAGCTTCAAGGCGGGGGACATCAGCTGGCCCGGGAACACTTCGGTGATCTCGCTGCAGCGACGCAGGCGATCGCCGAGTTCGACCTTGGTGCGAGCCTTCTCCAGTTTGCCGTTTTCAGCGACGTGATTCAGGTAGCCGATCGCGATGAGCAGTGCGATACCTGCTACTACCATCAGCGTGATCATGAGTGGAGTCACTGTGCAAACCTCATTCGTTCAATTAGTTTTAGTGCGAGTGTAGTGGCTAAGCACTACTGCGCATAGATGTCCCTCTCGGAGTTTGTCGGCATCTGTTCTATATAGATGAGGGGAGATTGATCGGCCGCGCGCCTGGCGACAGTCGGTCAGCGTCCGAACGGCATCGAAGTTATTGATTTCAATAAATTTTCACATGGGGGTTGACGACCCCTCAATCCATCCATAGAATGCGCGCCACTTACAGCGTAAAGCACACAGCGTAGCGCAAATAAGTAGTGAATGTTGTACGTGTGTCCCCTTCGTCTAGTGGCCTAGGACACCGCCCTTTCACGGCGGTAACAGGGGTTCGAGTCCCCTAGGGGACGCCATTGCGGGAATAGCTCAGTTGGTAGAGCACGACCTTGCCAAGGTCGGGGTCGCGAGTTCGAGTCTCGTTTCCCGCTCCAGTTTTAAGCAGCTTTGCCTTAGGGCAGGGTTGAGTGAAACCAGAACACATCCTCGGATGATGTCTGGAACTGAAACACACACCATGGTGTTTCAGGCAGTGTCCCCTTCGTCTAGTGGCCTAGGACACCGCCCTTTCACGGCGGTAACAGGGGTTCGAGTCCCCTAGGGGACGCCATATTGCGGGAATAGCTCAGTTGGTAGAGCACGACCTTGCCAAGGTCGGGGTCGCGAGTTCGAGTCTCGTTTCCCGCTCCAAATTCACAAAAACGCCGCTCAACAGAGCGGCGTTTTTGTTTGTGCGTTTTAAGCCAGATGTTTTAACGTCATAGGGTTTTAACGTTATATAAAGGAACGCCGCCCTAAGAGCGGCGTTTTTTCGTTTCAGGCTCAAGGCATCTGCGGCAATTCATTTGGCCGCATGTCGAACACCAACACCTCTGCGTCAACCCCTGCGCTCAGGCTCAGCGTCTGTTCGTCGCGTACACGCACGCCATCCCCTTCGCCCAGTTGCTCGCCATTGAGCATCACACTGCCACGGGCAACGTGCACGTAGGCATAGCGGTTGGCTGCCAGCTCCAGGGTGGCGGTTTCATCGCCATCGAACAGGCCGGCATATACGCGAGCGTCCTGGCGCACTTTGAGCGCACCGTTCTCGCCTTCCGGCGAAATGATCAACTGCAAGCGACCGCGTTTCTGCTCGGGGCTGAAATGCTTTTCCTGGTAGTTGGGCGTCGCGCCTGCAACATTCGGCACGATCCAGATCTGCAGAAAATGCACGCCCTCGGTGTGCGAGTGGTTGAACTCGCTGTGCGCCACACCGGTACCGGCGCTCATCAACTGCACATCGCCAGGGCGAATCACCGAGCCAGTGCCCAGCGTATCCTTGTGTTCCAGCGCGCCTTCCAGCACGTAGGAAAAGATCTCCATGTCCCGGTGAGGATGCTGGCCGAAGCCTTTGCCTGCACTGACACGGTCATCGTTGATCACCAGCAGGTCGGAAAAGCCCTGTTCCTGCGGGTTGCGATAGCCGGCAAAGGAAAAGGTGTGAAAGGATTTCAACCAGCCATGATCGGCTGCACCACGATCGGAGGCTTTGCGAAGAGTCAGCATGATTCTTTCTCCATCTATCGACGCTGCACATTCAGCAATCGATCACGTAGGACGAAGAGTACGGCTTATCGACTGTCGCAATAAGTAGCTGAAATATGAATGACTGTCTCTCTGAGGTTGACAGTGTTCAACGCTGCGTTACGCTCTGTCGAACGCCATTAGCGCTTGATCAGGTCGCAACACATGAACCCTTTTGAAGACATGCGCATGTTCTGCCAGGTAATGGAGTCCGGCAGCCTGACCGCTGCGTCCGACAAGCTGGGCCTGTCCAAGCAGTTTGTCAGTCGTCGCCTGATGCAACTGGAGGAGCGTCTGGGCGTACGCCTGCTCAACCGCTCGACGCGACGTCTGGATGTCACGCCGTTGGGACAGAGTTACTACGAATCGGCCCTGCGTCTGCTCGCCGAGCTGGAGCAGGTGGAGCAGGGCATCACCGGGCAGAACAACGAACCGCGTGGCACCCTGCGCGTGAGTGCGCCGCTGTCGTTTGCCGTTACGCACCTTGCATGCCTGCTGCCGTTGTTTTTGCAGCGCTATCGCGAGGTGGCGGTGGAAGTGGACCTGAGTGATCGTCCGGTGGATGTGATCAGCGAAGGCTACGACGTGGTGCTGCGTATCGGGGTGCTGGAAGACTCCAGTCTGATCGCCCGGCGCATTGCTTCTATCGACCGGGTGTACTGCGCCAGCCCGGCGTACCTGGCCGAGCGCGGCACACCACAAAAGCCCGAAGACCTGCACACCCATGATTGCCTGCCCTATGGCCACAGCCGTCAGGCGCAGTGGCGTTTTCAAGGGCAGGACAAGCCGTTGACCCTCAATGTCAGCGGGCGTATGCGCGCCAATAATGGCGAGCTGCTGAGGGAATCAGCCATTGCCGGGCTGGGCATCACCTATTTGCCGACTTTCATTGTCGGCGCGGCGTTGCGCGAGGGCCGTCTGGTCCGGGTGCTGGATGACCTGCGCCCCGAGCCGTTGACGCTGTCCGCGGTTTATCCGCAACACCGACAGGCGTCGCGACCGGTGCAGGCATTCATCGAGTTCCTGCGCGAGCGTCTGGAATCAGGTATCGAGCTGAATGATCGGCAAGCTTGAAGCAGGCTGGCACTCGATCTATTGATGATTAATTTGCATCTTAGGCTAGAACAAAAATGAATTTAGCTAATTTTTGTTCGAGTGTTAGGGTCGTTGCCGATCATTTCGATTTGCCCAACGCCAGTGGAGAACATACCTGTGCCAACGACCCTCGTCCTTTGGAGCCGACGCTTGCTGAAGGGGCTGGCGCTGAGCCTTGTGGCCTCGCTCAATACCCAGGCGGCCAATCTGATCGTCGGCGATCAGAGCTACAGCGCCCGCACCGTGATGGAAGCCGCCGGGGTCCTCGAGGACTTACCTTACGAACTGGAATGGAAGCAGTTCACCGCAGGCTCGCCGGTCGCCGAGGCCTTGAACGTCGGCAGCCTGGATATTGGCTTGCTGGGTGATTCGCCTGCGCTGTTCATGGGCGCGCTGGGGGCTCCGATCAAGGTCATCGGTGTGTCGCGACAGAACCTCAACGGCGTTGCCATCGTTGTGCGTAAGGACTCGCCAATCAAGACCGTGGCGGATCTGGCGGGCAAGAAGGTCGCCATCTGGAAAGGTTCGTTCAGCCAGCAACTGATGCTCACTGCACTGGACAAGGCCGGTATCGCCCGCGATGCCGTTGACTATCGCTACCTCAGCGCACTGGATTCCTCCCACGCGCTGGACGGCGGTTCGGTGGATGCGATTGCTACCTGGGAACCCTACGTCACTCAACAGGAACGGCAGGGCGCGCGGATTATCGCGACTGCCGAGGGCTTGATTCCGGCGCAAAGCTTCATCGTCGCCAACGATCAGGCGATCAAGGACAAGCGTGCACAGATCAGCGATTTCCTGCAGCGCCTGCAGGCCGCCCGCGCCTGGTCGGTCAGCGATCCGCAGCACAATGAACGCTACGCCAACGCGTGGGCCGCGCTGACCAAGGCCGATGCCGAGGTAGCACGCCGCTGGTTCTCCCGCGCCCAGGTGGTGGTCGTGCCGATCACTGCGCAAGTGGTGGCCGCTGCGCAGCAGACCATCGATTTTTTCAACAACGCTGGGCTGACCAAGCGTTATCCTGCCGCCAGCGTGTTTGACGAGTCGTTCAGTGCAGCGCTGGCCGATCAGGCGCAGGCAGTGCGCTGACCGTCTGCCACTGCGCTATCCGGGAGCCATTACCATGAGTTTCACATCATTGCACTGGGGCACTTACCGTCCACAGGTCGAGGACGGCAAGTTGACCGGGCTGCTGCCAGCAGAATGGGACAAGGACCCGTCTCCGATCGGCGATTCGGTTGCCGAGGCCATTACCTCACCGACCCGCATCAGACGCCCGGCGATACGCCGCAGTTTTCTTCAGCAGGCCGGTGGACGGCCGGATCTGCGTGGTCAGGAGCCGTTCATCGAGGTTTCCTGGGAGGTCGCGCTGGATCTGGTCGCCAGCGAGTTGCAGCGAGTCCGGCACGAGCACGGCAATCAGGCTATTTTCGGCGGCAGCTATGGCTGGGGCAGCGCCGGGCGTTTTCATCACGCGCAAAGCCAGTTGCATCGCTTCCTTAACTGCATCGGCGGTTATGTGTTCAGCACCGACAGCTACAGTCTGGGTGCCGGACGGGTGCTGATGCCGCACATCGTCGGCAACATGGACTGGCTGCTGGCGGCGCATACCTCCTGGAAAAACCTGGCCGAGCATTGCGAGCTGTTCGTCGCGTTCGGTGGCTTGCCCGCCAAGAATGCGCAGACCAGCCCCGGTGGGGCCAGCGACCATCTGCTGGGCGACGCGCTACAGCGTATGTCCGACGCGGGCGTGCAGTTCGTCAATGTCAGCCCGCTGCGTGACGATCTGGTTGGCCCGACGCATAACCAGTGGCTGGCGGTACGCCCCGGCAGCGACACGGCGTTGATGATGGCGCTGTCCTGGGTGTTGATCAGCGAAGGGCTGCACAACGAGGATTTCGTCCAGCGCTATACCGTGGGCTATGCGCGTTTTCGCGATTACCTGCTGGGCCACACCGATGGCCAGCCGAAAGACCCGCGCTGGGCCGAGGCGCTGACCGATATTCCTGCGCAGCAGATTGTCGAGCTGGCCCGACGCATGGCCAGCAAGCGCACCATGATCAACGTCGCCTATTCATTGCAGCGTTCTATACACGGCGAGCAACCGTTCTGGATGACCGTGACCCTGGCTGCGCTGTTGGGGCAGATCGGTTTGCCCGGTGCCGGTTTCGGTCTGGGGTATGGCTGCATGAACAACACCGGCAGTGGCCGCAAAGCGTTCTCGGGGCCGCGCTTTTCCCAGGGCAGCAACCCGGTCAAGGCGTTCATTCCGGTCGCGCGGGTGACGGACATGTTGCTCAACCCCGGGACGCCCTTCGATTACAACGGGCAGCAACGCAGGTACCCGGACATCCGCCTGGTGTACTGGGCGGGTGGCAATATCTTTCACCACCATCAGGACCTCAACCGGCTGCTGGAGGCGTGGCAGCGGCCGCAAACCATCATCGTCCACGAGCAGTTCTGGACCGCCCAGGCACGCTATGCCGACATCGTGCTGCCGGCCACCACGGCCCTGGAGCGCAATGACATCGGCAGTTCGGCCTCCGACCGTTTCATGATCGCCATGCAGCAGGCCATCGAGCCCGTGGGAGAGGCGCGTGATGACTACTCGATTCTGGCTGCGCTGTCCGAACGGCTGGGAGTGGCACAGGCGTTTACCGAAGGTCGGGATGCCGGGGAATGGCTGCACTTTATCTATGACGAGTCTCGGCAACGGGCCGAAACGTTTGGCATCACCCTGCCTGATTTCGAGCAGTTCTGGCGTGACGGTGTACTGGAAATAGACTACCCGCACACCGACAACGTGTTGCTTGAATCCTTTCGCCAAGACCCTGACGCGCATCCGTTGCCGACACCGTCCGGGCGCATCGAAATTTTCTCCGAGCGCATCGCAGGCTTTGGCTATGCCGATTGTCCCGGTCACCCGGTGTGGCTGGAAAAGCCTGCGCCGACACACGCGCTGCACCTGTTGTCCAACCAACCGAAAACCCGTTTGCACAGTCAGTACGACCACGGCAGCTACAGTCGCTCCTCGAAAATTCAGGCGCGCGAGCCGCTGACCCTTAATCCGCTGGATGCTCGCGCACGCGGGTTGGTCGATGGCGATGTGGTCAAGGTGTTCAACGAGCGGGGCGCGTTTCTGGCCGGGGTGATCGTCTCGGACGGCATTCGCCCCGGCGTAGTGCAGATTGCCACCGGTGCCTGGTTCGACCCGCTGGTGCACGGCGAACGGGGCAGCCTGGAAAAACACGGCAACCCGAATGTAATCACCGAAGATGTGGGCGCCTCCAGCCTGTCGCAGGGTTGTGCAGCGCAGACGGCATCGGTGGACATCGTCAAATGGGATCAGGACCTGCCGCCGGTGACGGCGTTCGAGCCGCCGTCACTGCTCTGACGCGTCTTATTGGTCTTTGCTGCGTGCTGCAAACGCCGCCTTGCCCACGTTCACCAGCACCGCATCGTTCTGTGGGGTGTGCACCCGACCGCACAGGACGTTGCGGTAGTGGCGCTGCAACGGGTTGCTGCGTGACAGTCCCGGATTTCCCGAGGCCTCGATGGCCAGCTCCACCGCGCGAATGGCGTTGCCGGTTACCAGGTATTTGATCTGCCCGGCGTGCTGGGCAGGTGTGTGCCCGTGAGCAGCCGATTGCAACAGGGTGCGATTGGCGAACAGCAGGGTATCGATCTGCCCGACGGTTTCCTGAAAGCGCGGCAAGGTCGACAGCGCCGCGCCGAGGTTGGAGGGCGTGCGCTGTTCGAGCCAGTGCACCAGCCAGTCGCGGGCGGATTGAGCGATGCCGTCGTAGACCGACGACAGCAGCACCGCCATCCACAGCAGGCCTGATCCATCCAGCTCGGATTGCGGTGCGCTCCACGGGCTGACGCTGACGGCGTGATCGAGCGGCACCAGCACATTGTCGAATCTGACTTCGTGGCTGCTGGTGGCGCGCATGCCCAGATGGTCCCAGTCCTCAATGATGGTGATGCCCGGCGTGTCCTTGTGGACCAGCCAGCTGCCCACCAGCGGGTCATCGTCATCGCTGCGCGCCCATACGGCAAACCAGGTCAGACCGTGGCTGCCGGTGGAGTAGATCTTGCTGCCGCTGATGCGCCAGCCTTGCGCGGTGCGGCGCGCGATGGTGCCTGGCAGGCCTCCACGCGCGGGCGTTCCCAGATCGGGCTCCACGCGCAGGGCGTTGAGCAACGCGCCCTCACGCACGGCCTGTTCGGCCACCTGCACGCGCAGATGGCTTGGCCAGTTGCGGTTTTCCTGCAGCCTTGAATGCTGCAGGTATTGCATCACCAGAATCAGCGCCGTCGACGGCTCTCCCCGGGCCACCGCGCTGATTACCTGTTGAGCACGGGGCAAGTCGGCACCGCCGCCGCCCAGTTCGGTCGGAACGGTCAGGCCAAGCAGGCCGTGAGTGTGCAGCCGCTGGAAGTTGGCATGGGGAAATTGCGCGCTGATGTCGTATTGCTCGGCAGTTTCGGCCAGCGCTGCGGTCAGTTCCGCCAGCCGTTTACTGAAGTCCTCGGCGGACTCGGGCGCGTCTTGCTGCTGGCGCGGGGTAGGGCGCAGGGTCGAGAGTGTCATGCGGGGTCCTTTTCGCAGCGTTTATTGGGCGGTGGCCTGCGCGATCTGTGCGCGCGACGCGTTGAAGGTTTTGTCGAAGCCTGTCGAAACGTCGATCCGTTTGCTCAGGATGCCCTCAGCCAGGTAAGTGTCGGCAGTGGTTTGCAGGCCCTGGACAATCTGGTCGTCAATCGGCGTGCGCTGCATTTTCGTCGCCTTGGCCACTGCGAGGTGCACCGCCAAGGGGAGGCCGGTGACTTTCGCCTGGGCCGCCGCGTACTCCTCGGGATGGGCGTTGGACCAATTGAAGGCGCGTTCCACACGCGCAACGAAATCGTCCAGTTGTACGCGCTTGCCTTCGATGGCCTTGCTGGTTGCGGCAAGGTAGAGGTGGTTGCTCAGCAGCTCGCTGCCGCTGACCAGCACCCGCGCGTCGCTTTGCGTGATGGAGATCGTGGTGTACGGGTCCCAGGTCGCCCAGGCGTCGGCATCGCCACTGTCCAGCAGCAGACGCGATTCGCTGGGCAGCAGATTGATGAAGGTGACATCACTGGTTTTCAGCCCGGCCTCATGCAGGGCGCGGATCGCCAGATAGTGGCCGATGGAGCCACGTCCGGTGACGATGCGCTTGCCCTTGAGGTCGGCAACGGTCTTGATCGGCGAGTCTTTGGGCACCAGCACCGCAGTGGTGAAGCGGCCCTGGGCATGGGTGATGCTGACCACTTTCAAGGGTGCACCTGCGCCGAGGGCAAACACATAGGGTGCATCACCCAGCGCACCGATATCCACTGCCTCGGCATTCAGCGCTTCACCCAAAGGCGCGGCCGAAGGGAACTCGGAGAACTTGATTTCGTACGGCACACCCTTGAGTTCGCCGGAGACCTGCAACAGCACTTTGAGCAGTGACTTCTGGTTGGCCACCAGCAACGGTGCCAGCTCAGCGGCCAGAACCTGCTGACCTGCCATGACGCTCAACAGCGCGCCCAGCAACAGGCTTTTGAAGGGCAGGGGGGATTTGAAAAAAGGCAGCATTTAAGTGTGTCTCCAATAGGGTGATGAATAGTCCTGATGAGCCTTTGACGCTTGTGCCAATACGCCTCACCTTTAGAGTCGGACGCAGCCTTGTGGGAGCGAGCTTGCTCGCGAAGACCCTGTTCCAGACGCAGAAAATGCACTGAATGTAGCGCCCTCTTCGCGAGCAAGCTCGCTCCCACTTGGCGCTTGTGCCAATGCGCTGCGCGGTGTACTCAACGGCATCAAATCACGTAAAACCCGTGTGTTGCGTCACGTCCCAGCTGCTCCACCAGGCCGAATTCCCAGTCCAGATACGCCTGCATGGCTTCGCGCGGTGCGTCGGTGCCTTCGTACGGGCGGCGGTAGCGATCGATGCGTGGCGAGGCCAGTCGGCTTTCGCCGTGCTCCAGCGGCAGGCCGGCCTTGATCCAGCTGGCGGTGCCGCCTTCGAGCAGAAACACCGGCTTGTCGGTCAACGCTTCGAGGTCGGCCACGGCAAAGCGCGCCAGACGGCTGCTGCCGCAGGTCAGAACATAACGGTCAGCTGCCGGCAGCTTGCCCAGCGCCTGCTTCAGGTCGGCACGCAAGGTCCACCAGGCACCGGGGATATGCTGTTTGACGTAGTTGGCGCTGGCGGTGAAATCCAGCACCGCCACGTTTACCTGTTTCTGCCATTGAGTAAGGGTCTCGACGCTGATCGCCTCGACCTGCGGCGGCGGCGTCGGGAAGGGCGCGTCCCAGTCGCCCTGTTCGCTGAAATCCGCTGCCTCCAGGCCATCAATCACCGACACGTCCCAGCCCAACTGCGCCAGCCAGGACGCCGACATGTTGGCGCGTACGCCGTCGTCGTCCAGCAGAGCGATTCGCGCACCGCGTACGCTGGCGAAATGATCGGTTTCCTGCACCAGTTGCCCGCCCGGTGTGGGGCGCGCGCCGGGCAGGTGGCCTTTGGCAAACTCTTCCGGGGTACGTACATCGAACAGGTAAGTGGTGCGTGACGCATCGGCTTGCCAGCGTTGCAGATCAGCACGGCTGGCACGTTTGACGCTGGCGCGATCGGCCACTTTGCGCGCATCGGCACTGGCGGTTTCGCGGGTCTCTTCACTGACTGCCGCAAAACGCCGGTTCTGGCCATGGTCCAGCGTCTGGCCGGCCAGCAGCCAGCCAATCGTGCCATTGCGCAGTGCGTTGATCGGATTGGGCAGGCCCGCGTTGACCAGCGACTGGGTGCCGATGATGCTGCGCGTGCGACCCGCACAATTGACGATGATTCGAGTAGTGGGATCCGGTGCCAGCTCACGTGCCCGCAGCACCAGTTCGGCGCCCGGTACGCTGATGCCGCCTGGAATGCTCATGGTCTGGTATTCGTCATAGCGCCGGGCATCGAGCACCACCACGTCGGCATTGCTGTCGAGCAGGCGCTTGACCTCTTCTGCGGCCAGCGACGGGGTGGCGCGGTGATGCTCCACCAGCTCGCCAAACGCCTTGCTCGGCACATTCACGTCGATGAACAGCTCGCCGCCAGCCGCGCGCCAGCCCTGGAGGCCGCCGTCGAGCAGTTTCACGTCGCTGTAGCCCAGTGCCTGCAGGCGCTGCAGGGCGATCTGCGCCAGACCTTCGCCATCGTCGTACAGGGTCACGGCCGTGTCGCGTCGCGGGATGCGGGAGAAAACCTCCAGCTCCAGCTTCGACAACGGAATGTTCATGGCAAACAGCGGATGAGCCTGGGCAAAGGGAGCCTCTTCGCGGACATCTACCAAGGCCAGCTCCTGGCGGTCCAGCAAGGCCTGGCGAATGTCGGCGAATGATCGGGTGGCAGGTGTAGTCATGGGGTCGGGCTCCCTGTTGGCTGATCCTGATGGGCGGTGGTGGCGGCGTTCGAATAGCCGGAGATGAACAGTTTTTCGCTGCCGTCGAGGTCATAGACTGCACGCTTCACAGTGCCGATATCGGCGCCGTAAACGTGGATGCTGATCGACACCTGATCATTGAAGGCGTTGCTGACCTGATGGACATCATTGCTGTGCGGTGCCAGCGCCTCGACCTGGCCGGGTTGCAGGCGAATCGCCGGGCCGCTGGTTTCCAGGTGCCCTTGCGCGTTGCGAAGGTAGCCTTGGGAATCTTCCGCGCCGCGCAGCATGCCGATCAGCCCCCACACGCGGTGGTCGTGAATAGGTGTGCGTTGGCCAGGCCCCCAGACGAAACTGACTACCGAAAAACGCTGCTGTGGATCGGCATGCAGCAGAAATTGCTGATAGCGGTTGGCGTCGGGTACGGTGAATTCTTCTGCCAGCCAGTCATCGTGGCTGACCAGTTGCGCCAGCAGCTTGCCGCCACGTCGCAACAGATCGCCTTCGTGCGGTTCGCTGCCGATCAGTTCGGTGAGGGCATCGATAAAGGCCCCGAGTCGTTCCGGGTGTTGGTTCTGAGTCATGTCCATTTCCAGATCAAAGTCGGGGAATGGTTCGATATAAGCATAATACTGATATTTAATATGCTATTTTTTAATGATTAGGTTATAACGAAAACGTCTTTTACTTCGTTGTCGTAATCCGCGAAATCTACGCTCGGGCTATCCATGAGCGCCTGCTGATACTATGCTTTTTGCCTATGTTTAATCTCTTTTTTATGTGCGGTCCGAATGAAAATTGATGATATCGATGCGTTCGTTGCAGTCATCCGCTGCCAGTCGATCAGCCACGCCGCTGAATCGCTGGACCTGACCCAGCCCGCCATCACGCGTCGGGTGCAGAATTTCGAGCAAGCCCTCGGGGTCGAGCTGTTCGACCGCAATACCAAGCCGCTCAAGCCGACTCCGATGGGTCTTCAGGTGTACCAGAAGTGCCTGGCGATCCTGCGCGAGATGGATTCGTTGCGCGAGCTGGTGGCCAGTGACACGCCGCCCAGCGGTCTGTTGCGTCTGGGCGTGCCGCAAACCATCGGTGACGTGGTGCTGCTCGATGCGCTCAAGCAATTGCGTGGGGAGTTTCCGGATCTGCGCGCCCAGGTCAGCACCGGTTGGGGCAGCCACCTGATCGGCAAGATCGAAAACGGCGAGCTGGATGCAGCGGCTGCGCTGTTTCCGGCGGGCAAGATATTTCCGGACAACATCATTGGTCAGTCGATTGGCAAGATGGAACTGGTGGTGGTCTGCGCCAAGGGTCTGGTGCCGAAAAAGCCCGGCAAGCTGGCGGACTGTTATGAGCAGGGCTGGGTGCTTAATCCGGACGGCTGCGGTTTTCGTGCAGGCTTGCAGCGCACGCTGACCGATCAGGGCTTGAGCATGAAGGTCAATCTGGAAACTTTCGGCACCGAGCTGCAACTCGGGCTGGTGGCCGATGGCATGGGGCTTGGCCTGGTGCCCAGGCCGTTGCTGGAACGCAGCGCGCACCGCGAGCAGTTGGTGGCGCTGCCGCTCAAGGATTTCAAGCCGGTGATGGACTTGTGGCTGTTCTACCCGCGCTTCCTGGGTAACCTGCAAGCGCCGGTGGAAGCCTTTGGCGCACTGGTGGCCCGGTCGCTCAAGCCGGTCTCGGCCGCCGCCTGAACACCGCATTGCGGGCAGGCGATCTGGCGTTGGGCGTCAGACCGGCCCGCAGGGTATGGGTTGAATCAGGCGACCTGTTCGCGAGCCTGCTGTTCACGTTGCGCCACCAATGCGCGGGTCAGCGGGATCAGCTTCTTGCCGTAGTCGATGGCATCTTCCAGTGGATCGAAGCCGCGAATCAGGAAAGTGGTAATCCCCAGATCGTAGTAATCCAGCAGCGCTTCAGCGACCTGTTCCGGGGTGCCAACCAGCGAGGTCGAGTTGCCCTGGGCGCCGAGCAGGCCGGCGATGCCTGTCCACAGGCGCTTGTCCAGGCGCGATCCTTGTGCAGCAGCGGCCAGCAGGCGGCGTGATCCTTCATTCGGCGGTTCGCGACGTACAAAGCCGTTGCGGTCTGCGAGGGCCTTGGCCTTTTCCAGAATACTGTCGGCACGTGCCCAGGCCTGTTCCTCGGTCTCTGCCAGAATCGGACGCAATGACAGGCTGAAACGAATGGTCCGCCCATGTCTGGCGGCTTCGGCGCGGACCTGTTTCACCACGTCACGCACCTGCTCGTATGTCTCGCCCCACAATGCATAAACATCGGCGTGTTTACCCGCCACAGCAATCGCCGCCGCCGAGGAACCACCGAAGTACAGAGGGATATGTGGCTGCTGTGGGGATTTGACCAACGAGTGCGCACCCTCAAGCTGGTAGTAGGTGCCGTTATGATCGAACGGCTTGTCGCTGGTCCATTCCTGACGCACCACGCTGAGGTATTCGTCGCTGCGTGCGTATCGATCGTCCTTGCCGATATGGCTGCCGTCGGCGCGCAGTTCCTTGTCGTCACCGCCGGTGATGATATGCACGGCAGTGCGGCCGCCATTGAACACGTCCAGCGTCGCGAACTGCCGTGCCGCCACCGTGGGCGCGATGAAGCCCGGGCGATGGGCGACCAGAAACTTCAGTCTGGTGGTGACGCTGGCGGCATGCGCTGCGACCAGCGTGCTGTCCGGGCTGTTGGAGTGGTAGGCGATCAGCGCGCGATCAAAACCGGCATCTTCATGAGCCTTGGCCACGGTCTTCACGTAGTCGGGCTGGATGGCCGCGCCGCTGCGCGGGTGAATTTCAGAACCGGGTTGCGTGGCGATATAGCCAATGAATTCGATGCTCATGAAAACTCCTGCCAATGGTTGAGGTCCGTTCGACCTTGTCGAGAGGCACCATAAAGGCAAGGGGCAGACGCTGTGAAATTCGATTTCGGTCTAAGTTAATTATAAAAAATATGCATTATATGTATTTATGGTGATCAAATATTTTAACTATTAGCTTAGGTCTAAATCGAATTTCACGCAGCGTTCTTATGCTAATAGCATGGCCCTCATAATGTATCGGGTGCGTCCTGCCCGGTTTGTCCAGGAAGGATGTGCCCATGTCTGACACAACGCTGAACCTCGCAGAACCCGGTTTTCTGGTGGTCAACAAACCCGAACAAAGCCGCGTCTCGCAATCGGTTCGCCCGCGCTGGCAAGTGCCGGATTTTGTCTTGCGTCTGCTCAGCCCGCTGGTGCTGTTGCTGCTCTGGGAACTGGCCTCACAAACCGGCCTGCTGCCCGTCCGCGTGATTGCCGCGCCGTCGCAGATCGGCGGTACGCTCTGGTCGATGATCGTCTCGGGTGAACTGGCCCACCACTTGTGGGTTTCGTTGCAACGGGCGCTGTTGGGCTTGAGCATTGGCGTCAGCATCGGCGTGGTCGCTGCGCTGGTGACCGGGCTTTCCCGGCGCGGCGAAATCGTTCTCGACTCGCCCATGCAGATGTTGCGCACCATTCCCTCACTGGCACTGGTGCCACTGTTCATCCTCTGGTTCGGCATTGGCGAGTTCACCAAAGTGGCGCTGATCGTCATGGGCACCACGTTTCCGGTGTACCTGAACCTGTTTTCCGGCATCCGCAATATCGACCCGAAACTCATTGAGGCTGCCAATACGCTCGGCTTGAGCCGCCGCGAGCTGATCTGGCACGTCATCCTGCCCGGCTCGTTGCCTGCGTTTTTTGTCGGGCTGCGCTATTCACTGGGTATTTCATGGCTGGCCCTGGTCTTTGTCGAGCAAATCAACACCACCGCTGGCATCGGTTATCTGGCCAGTGATGCACGGGACTTCATGCGCACTGATGTAATCGTTATCTGCCTGTTGATCTACAGCGTCCTTGGCCTGGTGATCGACGCCATCATTCGCACGCTGGAGCGCTATGCGCTGGCTTGGCGACCGACCTTCGTGAGGCATTGAACACATGGCGACTCCTGATCTGCGCAACACTCCATCCGTTGTGCCCGAGGCGGGGCAGGCGCCTGTACAACTGCGCAACGTGGTGCGTCAGTTTGGCCGGCAACGGGTCATCGACGGGCTGAATCTGGACATTGCTCCAGGCGAATTTGTCGCCTTGCTTGGCGCCAGTGGCTCCGGCAAGACCACCTTGCTGCGCACTCTGGCCGGGCTGGACGAGATCGACAGCGGCGAGCTCCGTGTGCCGGTCGCGCGTGCGGCGGTGTTTCAGGAGCCGCGCCTGATGCCGTGGAAAAGCGCGTGGAAAAACGTGGTTCTCGGCCTGCGCATCAACGATGCCAGGGCTCGGGCCGAAGCGGCGTTGACCGAGGTTGGCCTGGCGCATCGGCTGAATGCCTTTCCGGCCACCTTGTCCGGTGGCGAAGCGCAGCGTGTGGCGCTGGCGCGTGGGCTAGTCCGTGAGCCAAAACTGTTGCTGCTCGACGAGCCTTTTGCCGCACTCGATGCCTTGACGCGCATTCGCATGCACCAACTGATCATCGACCTGTGGCGCAAACACACCCCGGCGGTGCTGCTGGTGACGCACGATGTCGATGAGGCGATCCTGCTCGCTGACCGGGTCATCGTGCTGGCCGACGGCAAGATTGCCGACGACATCCGCGTCGACCTGCCACGCCAGCGCGACAGCGGGCAGGCCGGGTTTCAGCTGATTCGCAGCCGCTTGCTGGCCTTGCTGGGCGTCAAGGTGCACGCGGCTGCCGACACAGCTCCGCAAGCGCCGGAACAGGACGTGACCCTCAGCGCACTGCGCCGCTTCGCCAATGCTCGTTGATTCGGCGCACGCTGCGTATCATGGTCGTCTGAATTTCCGAAGGGGACGCCCATGTCTGCCGAAAAGCCTGAAGTCATCATCACCTATTGCATTCAATGCCAGTGGCTACTGCGCGCTGCCTGGCTGGCCCAGGAACTGCTGAGCACGTTCAGCGATGATCTGGGTAAAGTCTCGCTGCAGCCAGGCACCGGCGGCGTGTTCCACATAACCTGCGACGGCGTACAACTCTGGGAACGCAAGGCCGATGGCGGCTTTCCCGAAGCCAAAGTGCTCAAGCAGCGGCTGCGGGACCAGATCGACCCGGCCCGCGATCTGGGCCACAACGACCGCCATACTCCGGCAGACCCTCAGTAATACAGGGCAACTGTCACGACATCGCCACGCACATGTCACATTCGGTTAACCGGCATGCTCCACTCTTCTGGAAACCCTGCCGGAGGTCTTCACATGACCAGTGCTCAGCTCGCCACACCCAGCCGCAAACAGCGCGTGCGCACCTTGTGGATTTCCGACGTTCATCTGGGCACACGTGATTGCCAGGCCGAGCACCTCTCCGCGTTTCTCAAGCGCTATCAGGCTGACAAGGTGTACCTGGTCGGCGACATCATCGATGGCTGGAAACTGCGCGGCGGCATGTACTGGCCACAAGCACACACCAACGTGATTCGCCGCTTGCTGACCATGAGCAAGCGCGGCACCGAAGTCATTTACGTCACCGGCAATCACGATGAATTCCTGCGCCGTTACTCCAAGCTGGTGCTGGGTAACATTCAACTGGTCGACGAAGTCGAGCACGTGACGGCCGACGGACGTCGCTTTCTGGTCATTCACGGCGACCAGTTCGACGTGATCACCCGCTACCACCGCTGGCTGGCCTTTCTGGGCGACTCGGCCTATGAATTCACCCTGACCCTCAACCGCTGGCTCAACCACTGGCGCGCCAAATACGGCTATGGCTACTGGTCGCTGTCGGCGTACCTCAAGCACAAGGTCAAGAGTGCGGTGAATTTCATCAGCGATTTTGAAGAAGCCATCGCCCACGAATGCGTGAAGCGCGGGCTGGACGGCGTGGTCTGCGGGCACATCCACCATGCGGAAATTCGTCAGGTGGGTGGCGTGGAATACCTCAACTGCGGGGACTGGGTCGAATCCTGTACCGCCCTGATCGAACACCTGGACGGCAACATCGAACTGTTCCGTCTGGCGGATGCGCATTTGAAGGCGCAACAGGTTGCGGTCGAAGAGCCCGCCAGCGAAACGCTTGCCTGAAGCAGTCTGCCTAGAAAGGCACCTTACCCAGGAGCATGTCGCGGTACATCACAAAGTCGCCGAGCAAGCTGTAAAACGGATGCTTGAACGTGGCCGGACGGTTCTTCTCAAAAAAGAAATGCCCGGCCCACGCGAAGCCGTAACCCGCGACCGGCAACAACCATAACAACCCCCAGCGGCCGCTGCCCACACCAAACGCCAGCAGGAAAATCACCAGAGACGTACCGACAAAATGCAGACGCCGGCTGGTAGCGCTACTGTGCTCGGCAAGATAGAAAGGATAGAACTCGGCAAAGCTCGAAAAACGCCTGATGGTATCCACGGTGCCTGTCCTCGTGTGGGTTCTTGTTGTTATACACAAATTTAGCCGACTGTCGTGCCGATGTGGAGCATTCGAGTCGTGCTCATGTTTACGACTATCGTGCCAGTTCTTCGCGCTCATGCTTACGACTATCGTGCCAATGCTCCGCGTTGGCATGCAGTTCCTGACGCTCCGCGTCACAAATCTACCATGCGAAACACCGTCCTGCCTTGCCCGCAGCCACTGCCGCAAAAGCGCTTTTCAACCGCGATGGCACTGACGACGCAGAGTGCGACTTTAGTGACGGCTGAGCTCTGGCACTGATCCGGCGACCCCCGGATCAGTGACAGGGCGAAGGAACCCGACGAAGTCGGGCCGGAAACGAGATCGGAAGAGCGTCGTGTAGGGAAAGAGTGTAGATCTCGGTGGTCGCCGTATCATTAAAAAAAAAAAACCAGGACGTTCCATAATC
>NZ_AWQP01000023.1:0-116445 GCF_000972175.1 Pseudomonas syringae pv. coryli str. NCPPB 4273
TACCTTGAACCGACCAATTTGCTCGCCATCTTCCTGCAATACCGAAACGATACTGCGGCTGCCAGCAGCGCTTCGACTTTGCCCGAATAGCTCATTGACTCGACTGAGCAGACGAACCCGCTCGGCGTCTGGAGCCCGACGCCGCTGGCAATGGTCGTAGTAGCACGAGCGAGGTGTCTCGAACACCTCGCACAGCAATTCGATCGGCTCATGGGCAGCTAGCTGATCGATCAGCGCAAGCGCTCGTGTTCTTCCGACATCAAGAGAGCGGTAGCCTAATGAGATGGTCACCCCCACACCCTGCGAGGGCTAAGCTTTAGCAGGGTGCTTTATTTTCGGAGGACATCATCATGAGCGAGCCAGCGCTGATAGGTATTGATATCGGTAAACATACATTCCATCTGCACGGCCAGGATAAGTTAGGCCGGGAGGTATTTCGCAAAAAATGTTCACGGGCGCAAATGATGCAATTTTTCGCTAGCTCGCAGAGCTGTGTCGTGGCAATGGAGGCCTGTGCGGGGTCGCACTGTGTTGCTCGTCAGTTGGCGGCAATTGGACACACGGCCAAGCTGATTTCCCCGCAGTTCGTTAAGCCCTTCGTCAAGGGCAACAAAAACGACTTTGTCGACGCTGAGGCGATTTGTGAAGCCGCGTCTCGTCCTTCGATGCGTTTCGTTACGCCCAAGACTGAATCCCAGCAAACCCTTTCTGTACTCCATCGGATGCGCGAATCGTTGGTGCGTGATCGCACCAGAACCGCTAATCAGATGCACGGTTTTCTATTGGAATTTGGCGTCAGCCTGCCCAGAGGTTTGAACATCATGAAGCGTCTGGCGGTTGTTTTGGCTGAGCATGAACTTCCGGTTCGTCTGACAATGCTGCTGCAGCGTTTGCACAATCACCTCATCTATCTGGATGAGCAAATCAAGGCAATGGATAAAGAGCTGGCATGCCAAGTGGCCGATGATGATTTAGGTAGCCGTTTGCTGAGCATTCCATGTGTAGGCCCGATCACCGCCAGCCTTCTAGCTGTGGAGATGGGCGATGGCAAGCAGTACCGATGCAGCCGGGACTTTGCCGCATCAGTGGGATTGGTACCCTAAGCAATACAGCACCGGCGGCAAGGCCAACTTACTAGGGATCAGTAAACGCGGCGACAAGCACCTTCGACAGTTGCTCGTGCAATGTTCCAGGGTCTACATGCAGAGACTCGATCACCAGAAAGGAGCCTTGGCCGACTGGGTTCGTTCATTGCTGAGTCGACGCCACTCCAATGTTGTGGCCTGTGCCTTGGCTAACAAGCTGGCGCGAATCGCTTGGGCGATAGCCGCGCACCATACGCAGTACGAAGCAGGGCCAGGCGCCTGATTCGGCAGTTGTTGATGTACCACGATTTACCTTTCAGGTTTTGCGATAGCTGAATAGTGGATGACGTAAACGGCCTATCGGCCTGACGAAGAACCTGTTTTAAAAATTGGCTCAGCAAGAAGCCGTTAGCCTTTTCAGGATCGTTAGGCGCGACTCTCATCATGGCGCGGGTGAATCATCCAATAGACGCCGGATAGATTTAAGCAAGCCAACTACTTCGCCCATGAATCAGCATTGCAAAAAAGGGGGTGACCATAGATTTTTTAAAATGGATTTCTCCCGCTCAAGACGAGCGATCCGCGCTTCCAGCTCCTGAATTTTCTGCTGCTCCGGCGTCAGGGCTTTGCTCTGAGGCGTTACGCCATTGCGCTCCTGCTGGAGCTGGCTCACCCAGCGACGCAGCGCAGACTCGACCACCCCTAGCGAGCGGGAGGCCTCAATGTGGCTATAGCCCTGATCGAGCACGAGGCCTGCGGCCTCACGTTTGAATTCAGCAGAGAAGATACGGCGTTGTTTGGTCATCAGACACCTCTATCTGGCGATATTCTCGCCTAAATGAGTGTCCGGGATCATTAGACCACTACAAGCCGTCGGCTGGCTGGAGGCGAAGCATTAATCGCAGCGGATAGAAATTATATAAAACCGTCATGCGGTATCGGCGGGATATTGCGCTGATATTGATCGGTTTATAGCGGGGGGTCGCGGCGACGAACTAGCTCATCTGCGCATGGAAAATATCCAAGTTGAGGCTGGCACAGGAATAACGCTGAATCTCCCCTGCAGCAAGGGCGACCGTCAGCATCAGGGCACTACTTCCAAGACCGCTGCGCTCAAGACGTTTTTTCCCGTTGATGCATACACTCGATGCAACGCGGATTCGCGGCTTGGAATTCTAATAACGGCTTGGATACCAAATCATTATAAACTATTTCGAATGTAAACACGGAAAGCCTGTTTTCGCTATGCAAACAACATAGGCTAACTTAGTGAGCTGGCGGCGCGCCCAACTTTAACTATTTCCGCGGAGGCCCCATAATATTGAAATAACGGTACGCGAAGGTTTCGGCGTCACACAAGGCAACCTTGCAGCGATCGTAAATATGCACGGGAAAGCCCTCAAACAATGACAGAAATGCTTTATAGTCATCTATTACATAAAACCCCTTATAACTTTTTAGTTCGTAATCAGCTGAAGCCCATAAGCAGCATGAAAGTTTAGAGACTTTTTTCAACTCATCTAGATCGCCACCACTCAGCAAGCTAAATAGTTCAGCAACCATTAGCAGTGCGATCATCCGATGATATGGAACAGCACTGGAAATACCAAAGGCTAGACACTCCTCGTATGTGTATAAATCATAATTTATAGTGTCAGATCCGTGATTCATGACTTCTCTCGCGGCTCCGGCGCATCTTTTAGTGTTTCTCGCGCGCAAAAATATTGTCAGTAGAGTCTCGTATGCTCTGAGTAGGCGCTCTGCGGAAGAAGAAAAATTAAACTCTATTATTCTGGCTTTTTCCTTCAATCGTAACTCAATCCAAGCTTGAGCAGCTAAAGTAATCTTTGTTGGTAGCAGCTCATTTCGAATACCCCCATGACCACGAGTGCATGAAAAACGGCAATGCACGCCATTACTGATTTCAGTAAACGCCCACCAGGATTTATTGCTGTCTGCAAAATATTCACTGCTCAAGGGCACTAAAAGGAGGTTATGGACTTTACAGCATGCGACGAAGCTATAGCTCCATGATTTTTTCCAAGACGGAAATCGATGTAATCTTAGATCATCATCTATGCACTTCGGGCAGTAGTTGCGGCGATGCACATAATCGATAACCATATGGCACGCTGGGGTAAAAAAATAAGCCACGATCTTGATGGGCAACCCAAACTTTTCACAAAACGACTTAGTTACCACACTTTCAAAATCGAAGTCCGGATCAAAAAACCTGCTGTTAAGGGGGCTAGTCCCGTAGCCATACTCGCAGTAATCCGCAACATCTTTCTCAGTAATTTCTCTACAGGATGCATTTAGACCGCATCGCCACAACCATGATGTGAAGGACTCATCATCATGCGCCCGAGGCCAGCCCCTTATTTTCATAAACCACCTCAAACGCAGCTGGATTTATGCACCCTAGAAATTCCAAGGATTTCTCATGGCGGCGCGCATTCCGTCAACAGTAATGAGCTCCCTTCCACTTGTTATCGCATTTATGGCCCCATACCTAATGAGTTTGAGTACATTATCCATAACACCATTAGAGTTTGAGAGGAGAAACTTAACTATCTCTTCAGAATAAAGCTGAGATGGCAGTTTTAGTGGAAGGTTTTCTTCTAAAGAGGCCAGGAACTGCCTGAAACTCTCAGACTCGCTCCAGCGGGGTATGTCGTGAATAAAATACCGGCGAGCTAACTGCGTATCATGCATCAGCGCATTTTTCGCTAAAGCCGTCCCAACGCCTATAACAGATAATTGCCAAGGTTCCCCGGACAGCCCTTTTAAAAGTGAAAGAAACTTCAATTGTTCGTTTCTCAGAGTGATTAACGCGTCGTGGAGCTCGTCTATCACTATTGCCCTTATATTTTGAAAAACTATCCACTGCACTAGCTCGTCGGGGAAAATTCTTTTGGATTTACCACGTCCAGCAGTGGGCACACTCATTGCCGAAAGCAAGAGATCTCGGAAATGAAGGTTGTGTGGATTGTCATTCAGCGCAATGTATACTATTTTCTCTTCCCAATTACGGGACTGCATTTTCAGCTGACGTATGATACTGGTCTTGCCTACACCACCTTCCCCGCAGATAAGCAGACAAGGCGCGAGTAACTGCCGAGGAGATTGGACTAAATTCCTTATCATGTTTAACGCTATTTTTGATTGAGGGTAGTCAATCCAAATATCCTGATGGACAATTCGCACCCTCTCAGCTGACGACAGCTTAAGTAAGTGTCTTTTAGCCTCCTTAACATGGCAAGCATCCATTATAAATCCTCACTAGAAAATGGTTTGGGCTTTCGAGAGTAATCTATGTCGTCGATTTGGACGGCGATTCTGCCAATTTTGTATTGATCCTCCTCAGAATCATCGAGAGTTTGAAGGTATTCTTTGTATTCCGCAGTAGCCGCTTCTTTCTTTCTGGCGCGCTTCGTTTCAGATATTCCCGTTTTCACCAAAGTATCTGCCTGGTTTTTCAGGCCAAAAACAAATGCAGAACCTGCAGAACCTGCAGAACCTTCTTTGTCCAGCCGATATCTCGAGATCTTGGACTCCTCCAACGTGCTATCTGCCTTAGTTACGTCACTGAAACTCGCTTTTACATAGTTTCCTCCAAGCCAAACCCATACTGAAGCAATAGAAAGAGGGTCATATTTTACAAGCTGCTGCTTAAGACCAATATAAGGCGACAAACCAGCAGACCAATAATATTCAGTATTAAACTCAACTCCTCTGGTCGTAATTGCTCGACGAACTTCCGGCAAGAAATCCAACCTAAATCTTAGTGGATCTTGCAAGATAGGAGGATACTTAACAACATCGCCGGAGCTGTAGTATTCCAACCACACATCTTTTGGACTCTTGCGTCCCTTATCCAATCCTCTATGCGGAGTTGAATGATACATAACAACTTCAAGCGCAAACCACTTATAGAACTCTTTTAAGGACAAAGCAGACGCTTTTTCACTATTATACCCTTTTCTCTTTTGTGTATTAGAAAAAGTAGTGCCCGGCAGAAAATGCACCTTGCTCGTCATCATGGTGCCTATAAAACGCTCCACGGTCCCCCCGTAATGTTTTCTTCCTAAAGGCCTAAATTCTGTTTTAACATCATGTATAGCACAAGCCCGTTCCAATTTTGCACTTCTAAATTCCTTAGCATTATCCATATGCAGTATGCTTGGCAGACCAAAAAATGGGTAATGCTCTGGATCTAGGCCAAGACTATTCATAAAGTGATTTTTTTGGAATGCTGCATGACATAGAGCTGTTGCTATTGATATCGAGGAAGGAGCGTTAAAACCTATATAGTAACCCAGCAACACACGGCTATATGTATCGATGATTACGGTTAGCCATGGCCTGCCAATCGGTTTGCGCGTTTTATGGTCACAGAGTATTATGTCGATAAGGGTATGATCTGCTTGTGCAACTTCTAGAGGCTTGACCACAGTGCGCTTGCCAGGCTTGGCCCCGAACTGCTGATTAGCCGCTTCAGCTCCGTATTGGAGCGCGCAAGCCTCCCTAGGTGACAGAGATTTAATTCGAGCTGATACCAAGCTTTTACTCGGCGGAGGTATTCCTATCCTATCGCACTCGATACATATTTCTTGATAGGCTTTAGCTGGCGTGATCTTTCTGCCAACTCTCCTTCTTTTAAACACGGTGGTTAATATTTTTTCAATCTGCTCAGAGATATAAAGGACACCAGCTTTACGGCCACGCTTGCGTCTAAGCATGCAAACCACGCCAATTTCCGGGTCATACAATTTCAAAAGCTGGTAAAATCTTGGCATGCTTATCTCTAGGCGCGCACATATTTCAGCCTTCGTGAGCTTGCCAGCAATAAACTGCGCTATAAGCTCATAACGCTCGGCCGCGAACTGTATCTCTAAAGGAGTAGCTTCATCTAAGCTTAACAACGTTTTAGCATCAAATAGTGGCTCGCCCGATGCGTCAGTGCTTGGAAGCAAATTTACATCATGGAGAGGCACGCGTAACGAATGCCCATCAAATCGTCTTAAAAGCTCAACGTGGGAATTCTCGAGACATTTGGTTATCGTAGCCAATTGCCCCTCATACAGAACCGTTAACCCTGCGTGGATCTCTGTACGCTTCATAGTCCACCTGCGACTCTGCCGTATGTGAGTTGACTTAAGAGTAGTCAAAAAGTAGAAAAACGCAGAACGAGCGGAGAGAATATTACCTTTTAAAAAATTCTAATGATAATGGTTATATATATCAAAGACTTAGCGCTTTATAATCTTTGAAAAATCCTCACAACTAAACTAAATTACCGTTTATGTCGCCGGTCATTTATTAATGGACAGCTGCCGTCAGGTAATAAGCCGTTGATTCTGCTAGACAAATACAGCTTGTGCAAAAATGCGTATTCCAGATTTGGGCGTTAATCGCCGGAATCCTGTGCTAGGATGTCGGTGAATTCCCTAATGCAGGGCTTTTCCACCGATTAACGATCCAAGCCCCGGTGAACTCCAGCGATTAATAACCATGGCGCTTCACCATTTTCAACGTAAACCCGTTGATTCCTCTGGCTTACATTCCACGTCTGAATCTGTGAAACCTCGTTTCTGAAGCAAACCGTTCGGGCTCAGGTTAGCGCCACGGTCGTTTATCACCGGAAAAAGCGCCTAATTTGAGGAGAATTCCATTGAATAACGATCATGGCGCTCTGCCAAGGCCACCGAATAGTGACCATGACTCTTAGCCTGCATAGCAGGAACTTCCTGTTTAACAAGGTTTTCCTGGCGTTTCCTGAAGCTGCCAGCCGATACCAAAGGCAAACGGTTTGACGGTGATTTGCCCATTTGGTCATTAATTCGTGGACTAATTACTCTGATCTCTGCAGCCAATATGCATCTGTGCGGCTTAATCCACCGCGGTTTACTACAGCGTGCCGCGGTGGCGCCTATCGAAATCTCAATCGCATCGCCGCTACGTGCAAACGCCCCCTGTCGCCCCCAAGCTCAATCTGGCCAGTAGTCTCGAGGTTGCGATGCTGGCGCATTCCAAGTTTGCCGATGGTGTCACTAACGTGTGGTAATCCATACATCGTCCAACCCACAGATCAACCAGATCGCAGTCTAAGTGGGCGATGACCGGCTCTCCGGGATGCTCATCCACCGCCGCCGCGGGGTATCCCCCACCGGGAAATACGTGATGCAAAGTGGGGAATGGTCAGTCGGATGAAAGCGTCGGCGTGCTTGGCCGGCAAAGTAGAGCCGATCAATGTGCAGGATCTCTAGGAGGGCGATTTGATCTGTGCAATATCCGATAATCCCCAGACCCGGATATTGCATAGCCCGGTGTTTGCTAGGATCATGTCAGTCCTTTCATCTGCCTGCTCAAACTAATTTTATGCTTGTGCCTTCCATGCCACATCCGCTGTTTGAAACCTATGCGCGATTTGGCGAGCTCAATTTCAGTTCTCTAAAAGAAGAAAGTTCTGCCGTCACCCAGTATCTCGGGCAGTTTCCAGAGCACATCCAGGCGCTCGACGGCTACCGCTCCGTTCGCAGTTTCCTGAAGTCTTACGCGGGCAACGAGGCTACGTTCAACTCTTATCGTACCCACGTCGAGCGCCTGCTGCTGTGGACGCTGCTCAAGGCGCGAATCCCTTTGCTGGAAATGCGACGCACACATGCTGAAAGCTTCATGGAATTCTGCCTGGCGCCGGATCCCGTCTGGGTCGGGCCAGTGGTCAAATCCCGCTTCAACCGCGTCGGTGCGCGCAAGAAAACCGCGACCGATACGTACGTGGTAAACCCCGATTGGCGGCCGTTCAATCAGACAGTCTCCAAGGAAGAACGCAAGCGCGCCAAGGAGCGGAACCGCCCCGCTCTGCCTGACGCCTACAAGCTTGCCCAAGGCTCCATCGCGCAGATCTTTGCGGTGTGCGGCAGTTTCTTCCAGCATTCGATCGACGAAGGATTCTGTGAGCAAAATCCGTTTCGGGCAGTCAAGCAGAAGAGCAAGTACAAACAGCGCAACACCGATGACCAAGACACTCGGATTCTAACTTCATTGCAGTGGGACTTTGTGCTGGAGACTGCAGAGAATCTGGCTGCTGAGGACCCTCGATATGAACGCACGCTGTTCATTGTGGCAACGATATTCGCTATGTATTTACGGGTTTCCGACCTTGTCGGGCGTGATAACTGGCAACCGACAATGGGCGATTTGCGAAAGGACAGCGCGGGCAACTGGTGGTATCACGTGGTGGGCAAAGGCAACAAGGCCGGCAAGATCAGCGTGCGCGACGATTATGTCGAGAATTATCTGAAGCGCTGGCGGCTGCATCAGGGACTGGCCCCCCTGCCCGGTTTCCGCGAAACCACGCCGCTGATCGCAACTCAGCGTGGCCGCGCCGGGCTCTCTGATCGGCATATTCGTGTGCTGCTTCAAGAAGTGTTCGATCGGGCACTGGCACGCATGCAGGACGAAGGCTGGCCGGATGAAGACGTCGGCCGCTTGCGCGCCGCCTCACTGCACTGGTTGCGGCACACCTCGGCGACCTTCGATGCGCCGCATCGGGACATGAAGGATCTCCAGGTGGATCTGCGCCATAACAGCCTCAGTACTACGCAGAACGTCTACTACAACTCAGAAGATGAGAAACGGGCGTATTCGGTAAAGCGCCTGCCGATGAAAGAGCGCTGAGGCCATACGCTGGCGCTCAGAGAATCTCTCAGCGCCTTGCTAACCAAGTTGGCATCGTTGGTCAGATAAACCCCCAGCCCACGACTTTGCGGGCGAACAGATCAACGACTACTGCTAGGTGAACCCATGATGGCACCCACGCGGCCCATGCCGATCGCCCAGCCGGTAGCAGTTGCTCTCAGTGCCGTGGAGTACGCCGAAACGACCAGATAATTCAGCGCCAGCTGCTGCCCTCCTACGCCCACGCCAGCCAGAGCGACGCAGACAAAGACCAGTTGCCAGTGACTCCCCGCGTAACTCAGCCCAAGGCGTGCCACCATGCCGACAGCCAGTAGCCACAACAATACCCGGCGCAGGCTCACACGGGGCAAGAGGATCGACAGCGGTAAGGCGAAAACGATGAAGGCAGCGTTCACTGTTACCGTAGCAATTGGGGCCTGGATAGCGCTCAGGCGCAGTTGTTTAAGCACGGGCGGCAACCAGGATAACAACATGAACCACGCTACCCAATTGAACAGGTACGTCGCCCAGATCGCTAGGGTGATTCGACGTAATGTAGGCGCCAATAACACGCCGACAGCGCCGCGCTCGACAGGCTCGTCAACCACAAGCGCGGCGGCGCAATCTCGTTCAATGCCGAGAAGACGTCCAACTTGGTCGGCCGCTTGGGAGGCGCCCTTGCGAGTGATCAGGTACTGCGTCGACTCGGGTAATCCGAACAGCAAGACTTAAACCAGCATTGCAGGTGTCAGCCCACCGACGATGAGAGTTCCTTCCCAACCGATAAGAGGTAACGCGCGCGAAGCAAGAAGGCCGCCAAGCATCGCCCCTGCGGGCAAGACTAGCAGGATGCCGGTGACGGCGCGGCGCCTCGATGGCAAGTAGGTACGTACTCGCTCACAAGAGCAAGCATTACCGGCGTTGCTCCGCCCATGCCCAGTCCGGCAATGAAACGTAGGACGAGGATGGATTAAGGTCGCAGGTCCAAGCGGTGACCAGAATGGTCAGACTGAACCACACGACTGCTCCAACTACCACCGGCCGACGACCGAAACGGTCTGCCAGCGTGCCCAAGAGCATCGCGCCTAGTGCCATACCGATCACCCCGGCTGTCATTTTTGGAACCAACGCCGTGGGGGCCAGAGAGAAATTCGCGAGCATAGCAGGGCCGGTATAAGCGATGGCCGGGGTGTCGAAACCATCGAATAGTGCGACAAAAAAGCAAAGTGCAAGCACACGCACTCGCAGTGCGACAAGCGGGCGCTGGTCAATCAGCGCGCGGGGGGGTATTGCGGCATCCAAGGCGGCACCCTCAGCGTGTATTGGGACTATTGGTACGCCTGGAAACTATAAGAAAATTGCACGACAGGTCGAAATACATTTTGTATGGATGTCGATACCCACAAGGCATCACGTACAAATGGCCAGTCATGCGTGACTGACTACGCACTGCCCCATAACAAGAGCCTATGGATCAGGACGGTTGCGCCATGTCAGCGCCGCCATGGCTGAGCTCTTTCGTATCAGCCATGACCACGAACCTGGCAATCCAGAGAGAAGCAGCCCCGACTTATGGCCGGTCGATGGCTAAAGCCACCCCTTGGCCGCCGCCAATACAAAGCGTTGCAAGGCCTTTTTTCACGTCCCGGCGGATCATTTCATGCAGGAGCGTGACCAGTACACGACAGCCAGAGGCACCGATCGGGTGGCCCAGAGCAATTGCACCGCCATTTACATTAACCTTCTGCATGTCCCAGCCTAGCTCTACAGAGACCGCTAAAGCTCGGGCGGCAAATGCTTCATTGGCCTCGAACAAGTCCACATCGCGGAGCGCCCATCCCGCTTTGCCCAGGCACCGTCGCGTCGCAGCTACTGGCCCGATGCCCATCATAGCCGGGTCTACCCCGGCATTTGCGTAGCCAGCTATGCCTGCAGCACCGGGACTCTCAGGGCAGCGGCTCTCTCAGCGCTCATAAGCATGACGGCCGCGGCGCCATCGTTGAGGGACGAGGCATTTCCTGCAGTAACAGTGCCCTCCTTTTTGAAGGCAGGCTTGAGTTTGGCTAGCGCCTCGACCGTAGTGCCGGGACGCGGTTGCTTATCGTCGATGAATTGCACTGGGTCGCCTTTACGCTGTGGCACACTGACGGGGACAATCTCGCTGCGAAACCGCCGCGATTCGATTGCTTCAGTAGCCTTGTGTTGGGAGGCGGCGGCGAAGGCGTCCTGATCTTCTCGGCTAAAGCCATATTTCTCGACCATGTTTTCAGCCGTTACGCCCATGTGATAGTCATTGAACGCGTTACGCGCCCCAGGTAGTACATACCCTGCCAGGCTCATGCTTTCCCGCCCGCCCGCCCGCTATGATGATGTCCGCATCGCCGCAACGGATAGCCTGGGCGGCGAGATGCGCTGCCTTCAAACCCGATCCGCGTACCTTGTTCAAGGTCATTGCGGGCACACCATGGCAATGCGCTGGGGGTCGTCGGAGTTACATTGACCCTTCCACTGGACACAGATGTACTGAAGATACGCGAACTACTGATTCAGGCCTTCAGCGAGCACGAGGCCATCCTCGACATTTCACCTCCATCGGTTTCGTTCAAGGACCTGACCAACTCAGGTTTGATCATCAGCGTCAGCGGTTACGTTAACAGTCCACGCTCTGTGGGGGGAGCGAGAAGCGACCTGCTGTTTACTATTCTGGGTCGCCGGCGGGAACTGGGCATTACACTGTCTACGCAGCCGAGCATAGTGCTGCTCAATGAAACGATGGACAAAGAGCACTCCGAACGGTAGGGACAGCTTCGACTAGGGCTAATGGCCAGAACAGGTGATGCAGGCACCTGCTCTGGCCCCGGGTCGATCAAAAACTCCAGGTAAATAAATGGTCGCAGAAGCTAATGCCACGTATCAGATCATAGGCACCTGCCATGACGGGTATTGGCCAGCCGGCCGGCTCACAGGAGCCACCAGGTGTAGGTCAGAATCAGCCTGTTTTCATCGATGTCGCTGCGATAGTTCGACCGCGCCATGACGTTTCGCAGCCGTACACCCAGTCCGCTCAAGGTTCCGCTTCGAAATGCATAGCCAATGTCCAGGTCCCGTTCGGGTTCTCGACCTTCGTAACCGGCACCCGTAGTGACATTGTTGCCCGCGATATAACGGACCGTCGTTGTGAGACCAGCAATGCCCATCGCTGCAAAGTCATAGTCATAGCGGGCTGCCAGGAACGCTCGTCGGTGTATGCAAACTCGTAAGTCGGCACTTCGTTACCCAGCGGGGTAATATTGGCGAATACGCTTGGAAATGCACTATCGCCGTAAATTGCCTGGTAGCCTGCGTACAAGGTGTGACCTCCACGCTTGGCCGACAGCAGTGAGAAGAATGCCTGGTTATCAATCCTCCCCAGCTTTTCACTCCCGTTCTCGCTGGAGTCGAAGTAACCGAGGCTGGCACCTAGAACCCAGTCGCCAAGTGGCTGACTGTGCTTGAGACCAATGAAGGTCTGCGAATAGATGTCGGTCAGCCGGCTGTGCTAAAGGTTGATGCTGGTCTGTTTCCTGTTAAAGCTGTACTCGCCGCCAAGGTAGTCAAAAGCATCGCTGTCGGCCTGTCGTTGCGGCACATGCCCAAGCATGGCAACCATTTTTTCGTCCCCGGCTTCGTTGCGCAGGCTGGTCGTGGTCAGGTGACCTGCCTGCATGTTAATGCCACTTATCTCACTGGAACTTACGCTCACGCCCTGATAGCTCGGCGGCAGCAAACGAATGTCGCTGAAGGTCAGCACCGGAAGATTGGGCTGCAACTCTCCAACCTTGAGTTCGGTTTTTGAAACCTTTGCTTTAAGAGTTATCCCGAGACGGCTGTAATCATCGGCCGCACGACCATCGCTGTTGATCGGCAACAAACCGGTATTAACCCGGTCGGGGCTGCTGTCGAGCTTCAAGCCCGCCATCCCGAGCGCATCAACGCCAAAGCCTACTGGCCCTGCTGTATAACGTTAGAATAAAACTCTGTCCCCATTCCTCTGCTCTGGATTGCGGATTAGTGCCTTTGATCTCGGAGTAGTCGCGACTGAAATAATAGTTACGCGCCTGCTGGGTGGCGGTGGATTCCTCGACAAAGCCCTTATCTATCCTTGAAGCGGCAAATGGAACGCCCGGGACTGAAAGCCATAGACGCTGTATGGTCTGCTGATTCATGTCGTCGCTCTTATTTATTGTTATCGACAGCTATCAGCCCGGCACTAGAACGCCCGGGCTTGATGCTTACATCAGGCCTGGGCTGGCGGCGTAGGGATTGCGTCTGGTGCTGTCCTACATTCGTTGAAGGCGAACATAGTCATCGCCAGAGCGGCGATCGCACCAGGAATGGCGAACGCCAGGAAGTTCAGTTGCAACGGCAACTCGATCCCCATCAGCGCACCGCCCAGCAACGGACCAACGATCGCGCCGTTGCGGCCGATACCTGACGCCCATCCCAGGCCTGTGGAGCGAATGTTCAAGCCGTATAGCTGCGCGGTCCCGGCATACAGGAGGATCTGGGTACCGATCGTGGTTGCGCCAGCGATGAATATGAGCAGGTAAAGCACGGGCATCGGGCTTTTGATACCCAGCAAGCTGATAGATAACGCGGCGGCAAGAAAGAATCCGATCATGACTTTCACCAGATTCAAACGATCCCCAAGGCAGCCTCCCAAAATAGCGCCTGCCATGCCCCCGAAATTCAGGGCCAGCAAGAATGAAAGGCTTGAGCCCAAGCTGTAACCGGCGCCGGCCATGAGCTTGGGTAGCCATGAGCTCAGCGCATACACCATCAGCAGACAGCAAAAAAATGCTACCCAGATTGATAGCGTTCTTACGCCTAGCCCTCCTCTGAACAGCTCCAATACTGAAGCACCCTTGCTCTTGCCCTTGGCATCATCGACCTGCAGGATGTCTTGCGAAGTGATCACGGTCTCAGGCGCCAGACGCTTGATTAGCATCCGCGCCTGCTCGGTACGGCCTTGTTTGATCAGAAAGCCGACGGATTCCGGAAGGTAGTGAAGGATCAGCGGCAGCAGCAGTGGAAGGGTCGCGACGAAAAACATGGACGGCCAGCCAAAGCGCGGCAGCATGTAAATACCAACCCCGGCCGATAGCATACCTCCGAGCGAATAGCCGCTGAACATCAATGCGACCAAGGTGCTACGCATTTGTTTGGGGGCGTACTCGTTCATCAATGCGACCGCGTTAGGCATTAGTCCGCCGCAGCCAAGCCCGGCGATAAAACGGCAAACGCCGAACTCGCTGGGCGTAGTGGTAAACCCATTGATAACTGTCGCCACGCTGAACAAAGCGAAACAGATAGCGATGCCTTTTTTGCGGCCGATTCTATCGGCGAGACTGCCGAATATCAGGGCGCCAAACATCATGCCGAACAACGCATAACTGCCCAGCGCGCCAGCCTGTAGAGGTGTCAGCCCCCACTCCTTCATGATGACTGGCAAGACCACACCGTAGATGAACAGGTCATAGCCATCAAAGATCAACATCAAGGCGCACAAGCCCATGATTAGCCAGTGGAAGGGCCCGAAACGGGCGCCGTCGATAATCGAATGTACGTCGATGGTCCGCATGGCATTTACTCTCATTATTTTTGTTGTGTGTGAGATACGCAGGTACTACCGTTGAGTCAGCCTAGGTCGCCACCTCCCACCGGCAGCGTCACGCCGGTGATGTAGGAAGCTTCATCTGACGCCAGAAAAAGAATCGCGCCCGCCTGCTCATCTATGGTGCCGTAGCGTTTCATCAAACTGCTGTCGATCGTCTGTTCGATGATCTGCTGATACCAGACACTTTCCTGCTCGCTTTGCGGTTGGCTATTGCGGGGGATCCGTCGCGGCGGCGCTTCGGTGCCGCCGGGCGCTGTCGCGTTGACGCGAATTCCGCTGCCGGCGGTCTCCAGAGCCAGGCAGGCGGTGAGCGCATTGACGCCACCCTTGGCCGCGCCGTAAGGCACGCGGTTTACGCTGCGTGTGGCAATCGAGGAGACGTTGACGATAGAACCACTGCGCTGTTCGAGCATGTAAGGCAATACGCTGTGGCAGCACCACAACGTGGGGAATAAAGAGCGGCGGATTTCAGCCTCGATCTCATCCTCGGCATAGTGCTCGAAAGGTTTGGCCCAGATGGTCCCGCCGACGTTGTTGATAAGGATATCTATGCGTCCGAAACGCTCTTTGGTCGCGGCCATCACCTTTGCGCACTCCGCGTGGTGCTCAAGATCAGCGGTCAACGTCAACACACGCTCATGCTGCATTTCGTGAACGATCTCCGAGCGGTCGACGGCGACAAGCAAGGCGCCCTCCTCCAGCAATCGCTCAGCAACACGCCGACCGATGCCCTGGGCTGCGCCGGTAACCAGCGCAACCTTGTCATTGAAACGTGGGTTCATTTCGGTGCCCTCAGGCTGCGTCGCCGGTGACGATTGCGTTGGGTGTGAATTTCTCGTAATGGAAGCTGGCCGGGCTGACGCTCTGATCCCTGAAATACTCGCGCACCGCGTCGACCATCGGCGGTGGTCCGCACAGGTAAACATCGACGTCGCCTCCATTGAGCACTTCCGCTGCCATGTGTTGCGTTACGTAGCCTTGTCGGGGATGGCTGGTTCCAGGATCCGCCACGCAAGTAACGAAGCTGAAACCGGACAGCCGTGCGGCGAAAGCTTTTAGAGCGTCGACCATTACCAGATCCTGATCGCGGGTCACGCCGTAGATCAGAGACACCTTTTGCTTTTCGTTGCGCTCAACAAGGACTTCGAGCATCGACAGGAACGGCGCCAGGCCGGTGCCGCCAGCCAGGAACAATAACGGCCGCCTGACCTCTCGCAAATAAAAACTCCCTAAGGGGCCGGTCATGGCGACTTTGTCAGATGTCTGGGCGCGCTCAAGCCAACTGCTCATCAGCCCGCCGGGGACGTGTTTGATCAAAAAGCTCGCGTGCTTTTCGCCGGGCAGGTTGCTGAAGGAATACGAACGCGTCTGGCCGCTGCCCGGAACTTCGATATTCACATATTGCCCAGGCAGGAAAACGGGCGGCTGGTCCAGTTCGAATCTGACTTCCAGCGCGGCATCGGCATGGCGCGTAAGCCGGCTGACGCTGGCCGTGAATTGACTGGTGCCGGTCTTGCAGGCGCTGGAGGGGACGGGTACGGCGATCACGCAATCTGACTCCGGCACCATTTGGCACGTCAGTACCTGCCGTTCCTGCACTTCCGACTCATTCAAAGCGTCTTCGATGTACTCGTCACCAAGATCATAAGCACCGCTCTCGCATCGACACTTGCAGGTGCCGCAAACACCGTCGGAGCAATCCATGGGCAGGTTGATACGCTGGCGAAAAGCAGCATCAAGCACCTTCTCGCCCGCTTTGCATTCGATGAAACGGGTTACTCCGTCTTCAAAGTTGAGGGCAATGGAATACGTCATGGGTTTGACCTCAGATGTGATAGATATCGATGACCTGATGGATGTAGTCGTTTTTCAGTACCACCTTCTTGCGCGTAATCAGTGGTTGCGCCGCCCTGACATCCAGGCGATAGAACGAGGTGCCAAAATACATATCCGTGGTCTTGTAGCGATGGCTGAGGGTTTGCCAGTTAAAACGCAGTTCCACATGTGCCGCGTCTTGGGCGAGCACTTCAACGTTGGTAATGAAATGTGCAGTGCGCGGCTCAGGAGTACTGGCGCTGGAACGTTCGGTCTTGATGCGAAAC
Source organism: Pseudomonas syringae pv. coryli str. NCPPB 4273 (assembly GCF_000972175.1). NCBI lineage: Bacteria > Pseudomonadati > Pseudomonadota > Gammaproteobacteria > Pseudomonadales > Pseudomonadaceae > Pseudomonas > Pseudomonas syringae pv. coryli. The sequence goes on from NZ_AWQP01000023.1 coordinate 16,527, forward strand.
ACGCGGTCCTCCAGACCGTCACGGCTGGGGTAATAGACCAGCGAAATTTCGCGCTGGGGATCGTCCGTTAGCGTGTCGTGGTCGTCCCACGCAGGCATCCAGAACTCGGCTTTCGGCGAGTAGCACTCCAACCACTCGTCCCACTGCCGGTCATCCAGCAGGCGCGCTTCACGGTAGAGAAAGGCAAGCAGGCAGTCCCGGGAAATACTCATGAGCGCTCACTCTTGTCAGGGGAAATCCGGTCGGTGGCGATCAGGTCTTTCTGTTCGAGCTCGATCGCGCGCTTCAGGCTCGCGGCCCAGTACGCATGCTGACGAACGAACAGACCTTCATCTTCGGTTTTCACACCGCTGAGCTGGGGATTCATGCCCATGGCACGAGCGTTGTCATCAGCCCCCTCGACCCATTGTTTAGCCCCGCGACTGAGGTCATTCCACATGGTCGTGGCACCCTGATAGCCGGTCTGGCAAGCGCGGAACTCTTCCAGATCATCCGGCGTTCCCATCCCACTGACGTTGAAGAAGTCTTCGTATTGACGGATCCGGGTTGTGCGGTCCTGGGCGCTTTCACCCTTTGGTGCCATGCAGTAGATAGTTACTTCGGTTTTGTCGACCGAGATGGGACGCACCACGCGGATTTGGGTCGAGAACTGATCCATCAGGTAAACGTTGGGATAGAGGCAGAGGTTGCGAGTCTGATCGACGATGAAATCCGCACGCTCTTGCCCAAGGCGTTCGGCAAGCGCTGCGCGATGGGCGTGCACCGGACGCACTTCCGGGTTGAGCAACCGGGTCCAGAGCAAGATGTGGCCATGCTCGAAGGCGTAGACGCCGCCCAGGCTTTTCGACCAACCATTGGCGTCGACGGTACGTGTGCCTTCTGCCTCGTAATTACGCCGCCCCATGGTTGCCGAGTAATTCCAGTGCACCGAACTGACGTGGTAGCCATCGGCGCCGTTCTCGATTTGCAGTTTCCAGTTGCCGTCATAGATATAGGATGAACTGCCACGCAGCACTTCCAGCCCCTCGGGCGCCTGATCGACCATCTGATCGATGATGATCCGGGTTTCGCCCAGGTAATCGCTGAGCTCTGGAACCCCCTCACTGAGGCTGCCAAAGAGAAAGCCACGATAGTTTTCGAATCGGGCCAGACGCTTGAGGTCGTGAGAGCCATCGCAATCGAAGCTATCGGGATAGGCACCGGACTTGGCATCTTTGACTTTAAGCAGTTTGCCGGCGTTGCTGAATGTCCAGCCATGGAACGGGCAGGTGAACGAACCTTTGTTCCCCTGTTTGCGTCGACAAAGCATGGCGCCACGGTGTGCGCAGGCGTTGACCAGCCCGTGTAGCGCACCGTGTTTGTCGCGGGTAATGACAACCGGCTGACGGCCGATGTAGGTGGTGAAGTAGTCGTTGATCTCAGGTACCTGGCTTTCATGCGCGAGGTAGACCCAACTACTTTCATAAATATGCTTCATCTCCAGCGCGAACAGTTTCGTGTCAGTGAAGATATCGCGGCGGCAGCGGAAGACCCCGGTAGCGGGATCTTCCTGCACGGACTCGCTGAGTTGAAGGGCGAGTCTGTCGAGATTGCTGATCATGGGGAGGCCCTCGGTTGCTCTTGTATCAGGCCCCTCACCCTACGTGTTCCTCCATGGCACCAATATCCGCTCGCTGCAATTCACTATCCGCCTGGCGCAACATGCTGATGGTGACGCCGCCAGGTCTGTGAAGGCAGCTCGCCAAAGCGCTTACGATAGGATTCGGAGAAGCGTCCCAGATGGATAAATCCGTGGTTCAGCGCGATTTCGGTAACGCTTCGGGCAGTGGCCGCTCGCAGCTGCGCATGCACCCGTTCCAGCTTTCGCTGGCGCATATAGTCTCTAGGGGACAGCCCGACCTGTCGCTCGAACAGCGTGTATAGAGACCGCTCGCTGACCCGGGCGACCGCCATAAGCTGCTCGACGCTGATGTCCTCTACCAGATGTTCCTCAATGAACTCCCGCACGCGATCGAAACCACTGCTCTCATCAGGTCGTGGTAGCACTCTCAATACGTTGCTTGTCAGCTGAGCTAACAGCTTATTGGCGACTATCCGCTCATAAAGAGACTGAATCTCACCTTGGGCCGCATTCTCGGCCTCGTGACAAACCAATCCCAACAACTGGACGAAACCACTCATCGCACCCACTTCGTGGCGCTCGACAGCGAAGCGTATACCCTGCGCCGGCAGCGTCCAGTGCTGTTCTAGGCAAGCGTTTTCCAACAGCCTCACCGGTACCTTGACGATAAATTTCTCGCAGTCTGCCGAGTACGTCAGGTCAACTGGATCATCCGGGTTGATTAGCAGAATCTCGCCAGCGCGGAATGTCTGCTCCTTCCCCCGGGCGGCAGATCGGCAGTGTCCCTGAAGCAGAATTTGCAGATGATAGATGGTTTCCAGCGCAGCAGATGTAACCCGTACCGGCGCGCCGTAACTGATGCGGCATAGGTCCAGGCTGGAGAACGTACGATGGCTGATGCTCGCTTCAGGGCGACCTTTGGGTGGCAGGCGGATGCGATGGCTGCCCACATGTTGGTTGACGTAATCCGACACGGTGTACGCATCCGCACGGTCGAAAATTTGACTGCGCTCACTCAGTAACACGGTCATGTTCGCGCCTCTCTTGTTGTTTTATTCAAGGCCGGGCTGAAGCCACTGAGCCTCCGACAGCAGTCGCTGCTGAGGCTCAGTGGCTTCAGGTGAAACGGTAAATCAGACTTCCAGCGCCCTTGCGCGCTCAGGACGACTTTCGTCTTTTGGAGCTGCAGAAGGTTGAAGGACGAAATTGAACTCGATATCTGCGCGCGGGCCATTTGCATCGTCGCTGAAACGAATCTCAGCGATCAACTCATCACGGGTCGCGTAAGCGAAGTCATCGTGCAGGTACTTGTCCCCCGCCAGATTGATCTGAGTTGTCAGGTGACGATATCCAGGTGCAGAGATGAAGAAGTGAACGTGCGCGGGACGCTGGCCGTGACGTCCCAACTGGTTAAGCAGTTGCTGGGTGGGCCCGTCCGGCGAGCAGCCGTAGCCCGAGGGCACGATACTCTGGAAGCGGTAGCGTCCTTCAGCATCGGTCAGGATCCGGCGGCGGAGGTTGAATTCGGATTGGGAAGGATCGAAATAGGAGTAGGTCCCTTTAGTATTGGCGTGCCAGACATCGACAACCGCATCGGCCAAGGGCTTTCCGTCAGTACCGCGCACCTGACCGGTCATGTATAACACGGTGCCGGGATCCTGGCCGTCGTCCAGGCGAGCGAAGTGTTCCGAGAGAGGAGCACCTGCAACGTAGAGGGGGCCTTCAATGGTCCGTGGGGTGCCGCCGACATGGCCGGCCTGAGCATCTTCAGCGTCCATCAGCATGTCCAGATAGTGCTCCAGACCCAGACCTGCAGCTACCAGCCCCGCTTCCTGACGACTGCCGAGATCATTCAGGTAACTGACAGCCTTCCAGAACTCCTCCGAAGTGATCTGCAAATCCTCGATGATCTTGACCGAGTCATTCAAAACACGATGGACGACGGTTTTCATTCGCTGGCTTCCGGTTGGCTGATCGAAGCCGGATGCTTTCTCCAGGAATTGCTGTACTTCAGCGGTTTGCGAGATACGAACGGTCATGGCTTGTGCCCTCATCAATACTCATTGTTATTGTCGATGTCAGTGCTTCAAATTAGGTGGACTCAACGGTCGTCGGTATGGATCGAAGATGGATGTCGGCACATCGGCGTGACCTCGATTTCCATGTAGGGATACAGCGGCAGCTGCATCAAGGTGTCGTGCAGCGCCTGGTTGTCCTGCACGTCAAAGACGCTGACGTTGGCGTAGAGCCCGGCAAGCCGCCAGAGATGGCGCCAGGTACCTTCGCGTTGCAGACGCTGAGCGAGTTCTTTTTCGTCGGCCTTGAGTTGAGCGGCCCTCTCCGCTGACATATCAGCAGGGAGTTTGACGGTCATGCGTACGTGGAAAAGCATGTCGTGGGTGTCCTCTTTATGGCAGATCAGCGGCGCGCAAAGCGCGAAAGACGATGTTCGTCCAGTTCGATGCCGAGCCCAGGCGTACGTGGGACCATCAACTGAAAGTCACGATAAACCGGGGGCTCGACCAGGATATCTTCGGTCAACAAGAGTGGACCGAAGAGCTCGGTATGCCACTCAAGCTTGTCCAGCGTCGCAAAAGCGTGAGCGGCAGCCAGCGTTCCAACACTGCCTTCGAGCATCGTGCCGCCATACAGCCCGATACCTGCTGCTTCGGCGATGGCGGCAGTCCGCAAGACAGCCAGAGGCCCACCTGTCTTGGCGATTTTCAAAGCGAATATCGAAGCGGCACCCATCTGTGCCAAGGCAAAGCTGTCTTGGACTGATTCGATCGCTTCATCGGCCATCAGCGGAATGGGACTGTGGGCACTAAGACGCACCATGCCCGGATAATCGTAGCGGGACAAAGGCTGCTCGATGAGCTCAACCCCAGCATCGGCCAGCCGTCGACATGCCCGTACGGCCACAGCTTCGCTCCACGCCTGGTTTATATCGACTCGCACGCTGGCCCGATCGCCTAGCGCGCGCTTGATAGCGGCAACATGTGCAATGTCACGAGCTGGCTCTCCAGCACCGATTTTCAGCTTGAAGTGGCGATGGCGACGCATATCCAACATGCGTTCAGCTTCTTCAATGTCCAGGCCGGTATCACCGCTGGCCAGCGTCCAAGCCACTTCCACGCCATCGCGCACTCGTCCGCCGAGCACCTCCGCCACAGGCAAACCCAGGCGTTTGCCCTGTGCATCGAGCAGTGCCGTTTCAACTGCTGAGCGCGCGAATGTGTTGCCTCGAATGGCACGATCAACGCGTTGCATGGCAGCGTTGAGGCTACTGGCATCTTGCCCAATCAACAGGGGGGCGAACCATTTATCGAGGTTGGTCTTGATGCTTTCCGGGCTCTCACCAGCGTACGCCAAGCCGCCGATAGTAGTCGCCTCACCGACGCCGACGATGCCGTCGCTGGATTGAATCCGGAGGATGACCAAGGTCTGGCCGTGCATCGTATGCATCGCCAGCTTATGCGGCCTGATAGTAGGAAGGTCTACGATTTGGGTATCGAAGCGTTCGATGGTGATAGCAGTCATGAGCGTTCCGTCTGCGTTGTGTTTGTTCTTGAGCAGAGGTTGACGCTGGTGAAGCGGAACGTCCAATATTGATTAAGTCTCGTTTCATACCCTGGAGGTATCGTGGAACTTCGGCATTTACGCTACTTCCGGGTGCTGGCCCAGACCCTGAACTTCACCCGTGCCGCCGAGCAATTGAATATCGCTCAGCCGCCGCTGAGCCGGCAGATACAGCAACTTGAAGATGAGCTAGGCGTAGCGTTGCTGGAGCGATCCAGACCGCTAAGGCTGACTGAAGCCGGCCGGTTTTTCCACGAGCACTCCAGCCAGTTACTTGAACAGCTGACGCGTATCGGGGATGACACTCGACGCGTCGCGGAGGGCGAGAAACGCTGGCTCGGGATCGGTTTTGCACCTTCGACTCTGTACGGGGCCCTACCTGAGCTCATCCGTCAGCTACGGGGCTTCGGTGATCTGGAACTAGGCTTGTCAGAGTTGATCACCCTGCAGCAGCTGGAGGCCTTGAAAAGTGGGCGCATCGATATCGGCTTCGGAAGAATGCTGCTCGACGACCCGACCATCACACAGGAGATCCTCCGCCAGGATCCGCTGGTGGCCGCCCTGCCGGCGGGCCACCCGTTACTGTCCGGGCCAGCCACGCTTAAACAACTGGCGGCCGAGCCTTTTGTTCTCTATCCCGGCACACCCCGTCCCAGCTACGCAGATCACGTGCTCGGAATCTTCGCTGCACAGGGGCTGCGGATTCGCGTGGCTCAGACGGTGAACGAAATGCAGACCGCCATAGGCCTGGTCGCTGCAGGCATCGGCATCACGCTGGTGCCCGCCTCGGTTCAAAGGCTCCATCGCGACGACATCGGCTACACGCCTCTATCGGACAGCAGCGCCACTTCGCCAATCGTTGTGAGCTACCGGGCCGGAGACGTATCCCCTGTCCTGCAGCAATGTCTTCGACTGCTTTCCAGCAGATGAACTAGGTATTACACGAATCGGCTGCGAGCTGCGATCAGCAGGGTTCATCAAGGCGCAGAAACGGACCCCAAGGACACCGTATCGCTGCGTTGCCGCAGCACTCTCTTCCACCGCTCACATTCTGGCCCAGACCACGTGCAAGCAATGAAGAGCGGAGCTTATGGCAAGCACTGGCAGCCCGCTCGCGTCACGCGTTGAAGCTGCTGCGGCTGACTCCATTCAGCACTCCATCATAGCGCCCGATTGAAATGTTCAATGCATCAGACCAGTTCAACCCCCTCCGTTTGGCTATGCGCACAGCCTCATCTCTACCGACGTGTTGCCGATTTACTTCAATCCGTTTCTCGACATACGCATATTCCGGTTTCAGCAAATAGCATCACCGACTCGTGCCTGGGGAAATACTACATGCGTCCAGCAGACATGGCAGACGCCGGCGACAATACTCAACATAAGTGCGCACTACGGCAGAAGGATGGCAATGCGCCGGATATAGAAGGTTCAAGGAAAACTCAGGCAGCACATGGTCCGGAAGCAGAGGCACAAGTAGCCCTTGTTTGATGGCGTCCTTGACTATAAAAGGGGGCAACTCGGTGACTACATTCCCTGCCACTGCACTGTGCAACAGATGCATGCTGTCATTCGTTGACAGCACTACGTTGGGCTCCAAGATTACGCCTGGAAATCGCCACGTCCCGGTCATGTTTGTTCCCAAAGTCCATGTCGCACAGGGGAACCGGTTTAGGTGATACGGGTTCTTCGGCGTCCCGTGCGACGCGAGCAGGCGCGGACTTGCGACCAAGATATGGCGATAGTCAAGCAGGTGTCTTGCAACCAACGATTCGTGTTCCACTCTGCCCACACGAAGCGCCACGTCTACGCCATCCTCCACAGGGTGAACCCGGCGCTCTGTCGAGAGAAGGTGAACACGGATATCGAGATGATCTTTTTGAAAATCCGACATCAGCTGCCACCAGGGCGAAAACGATGGAGGAACTGAAAGCCGCAACTTCCCTTTGATATGGGCCTAATCGCTTTCCAAGGCGTCGCGCCCTTCCTGCAACAGCTCCAGGCCTCGGCTCGCATGCTCGAAAAGACGTGTCCCAGCTTCGGTGAGCTTTACACCCTTGGCCGAGCGCTCGAGCAATTCAACTGCGAGTGTCTGCTCAAGCGCGCGGATTCTCCTACTTACAGTAGGTAGCGGCCCCCCCAAACGTTCAGCGCCTGCGGTCATACTCCCAGCCTGGACGATCGTAACCAGCATCTGCAACGCATTGAGATCCATGGAAAGCTCCTCTCATTCTGAAAGGCAATGTCTCATGAGTATACATTCCCTTTCAATCATGCGGCCGTTAGAGTGTTGTTTCGTCTTACGGATAATCCCCTGTGCGGACGGCTGTCATAGTAAACGGCAACACCGTGCTGTCCATAGGCGCCCGCCCTCAGCGCGCCTTCCAATGGCACGGGAGTCGCATGCAGCCAATCTTTCTTCATGCAATACGCGGATTCAAGTCTGGTGCGTGATGCTGCACATGGCATAGTAGCGGCCCGGGTTTACACGCTTCGGCCCGCACTCAGACTGGTGCACGGTAAGCCGCTGTCGATCTCGTTTACAACCTGGAACTCAAACATGATTAAGCTCTATGTGTACGATCACTGCCCGTTTTGCGTCAAAGCCCGGATGATTTTCGGGTTGAGGCAGATAGCGTTCGATCTAGTCATTCTCCTGAACGACGACGAGGCTACGCCTATTCGTATGATTGGCAAAAAAATGGCGCCCATCCTTCAGGATGCTGACGGCTACCTGGCCGAGAGCATGGATATCGTGGCGCATGTTGATGGCATGTCTGGCACCAGGTTGTTGTCCGGCCCTGGTAACCAGTCAGTGGCTCACTGGAACAATGCTGCCGCCGATTCACTCTTTCCGCTGGCGCTCCCCCGTTGGGCGGCCGCAGACTTTGGAGAGTTCTCTACCCCGGCTGCGCGGGCGTACTTCACCAGAAACAAAGAGCGAATTATCGGACGGTTCGAAGAGCATCTGGATGCCAGCGCCGACTATATCGCCAACCTTAACCGCCATCTGCTGGCGCTTGAGCCTTTGATTCAATCCCCGGATGCGGTGAACGGCGAGCTTTCGAAGGACGATATTCATCTTTTTGCGACGTTGCGGAGCATGTCAATCGTGCGGGGCATAGTCTATCCGCCTGCAGTCGAGGCTTATCGGATGCGGATGGCCGAGCTTAGCGGGGTCGATCTTCATGATCACATTGCGATGTAGCGATGTTAGCGACGTGCTAACCACAATAAGGTCAGCAAGCTTACGACACGACTGTTCACACTGATCCGACAGCGGTGGCAACGTTCGCCCCTGGAAGCACTTGGTTCAGCGTTCAAGTAATGTCCTTTCAGTAGCTTGAGGTGGATCGCCAACGAAGGGGCGGGTCGCCCTTCAACCATTATTCAAGGAAATGTATGCTCCGGAAAAAGTTGTCTTGCTTTATTGCGGCCGCAGGGATGCTGTCGTTCGGAGCCGCGAGCTATGGGACTACGATTCACGTCGCTTAAGGGACCTTAAGCGGATCCAGCGCCGACGGCGTCGACAGCTATCTGGGTGTTCCCTATGCGGCTGCTCCTGTCGGATCGAAAAGATGGAGAATGCCGTCGCCAGTACCAGCTTGGCAGGGCGTGCGTTCGGCCACCCAATTCGCGAGAAGCTGCGGGCAAGACATCAGCGGTGGGTTCGGTCCCTATGCTAGCGAGTACATGGTGCCTGAGGGTGTCAGCGAAGACTGTCTTTATCTCAATATTTGGCGCCCCTCCAAGCGTTCCAGCACGCCGCTGCCGATCATGGTGTGGATTCCTGGTGGAGGATTTACGTCAGGCTCGGGTTCTGTGCCCATCTACAATGGAGCGCCGATGGCATCTAGGGACGTCGTCGTTAACATCAATTACCGACTTGGCGTCTTCGGTTTCCTTGCACATCCGGAATTGACCAAGCAAGGCCAAGGCTCCGGTAACTTCGGGTTTGCCGACGTTATCGCTGCTCTGGAATGGGTAAAAGAAAACGCCGCTGCACTTGGCGGAGACGGGAACAGGATTACCCTTGCGGGCCAGTCGGCGGGCTCCATGGCGATCCACGATATGATCGCCAGCCCAGCAGCGAAAAACCTGTTTGCCAGGTAATACCACAAAGTGGTCCGGGTATGGGCCGACCGCCGATGTCATTGGCCGAAGCCGAAACGATAGGGCAACAACTCCTCAAGGCCGCCAAGGTTTCGTCCCTCGCTGAGTTGCGCGAGCTACCGGCCGATCAGGTAAGAAAGGCAGAAAAAAGCCTTGGCCCAGGCCTCCTTCGTTTTGCGCCAGTCATTGACGGCGATCTGATCCCGCATGACCCATACAACAATGCGGTGGGTTCGTACGCTGACACGCCGATTCTGGCTGGAATGAACGCCGACGCATCGTTCAGTCTTCCGCCTGAAGATCTGCCAGCCTTACGCGCTGAATTAAGGGCGATGTATGGCGGCATGACGGATCAGCTCGATGCCTTATACAGCACTCAGGCAACGAGCGACCCGAGGTCGACCGCGAAGGAAATTCGCCGTGACCGTGGCTTGGCGTCCACCTGGCTTTGGGTCGCTGGTCGAGCGCAATCGAGTCGTCAGCCGATCTACCTGTATCTGTTCGCGCACGTCGAACCAGGCACCGAGCAGTGGGGGGCATTTCATACGTCAGAAGTGCCCTATGCACTCGGCAATTTGAGTGTTCCAACCGCTCGCGTGTTTTCCGACAAAGACAAGAGAGTTTCAGACCTGATGTTAGGTTACTGGGAAAACCTCGTGAAAACAGGCAACCCCAATAAATCCGGGTTGCCCCTATGGGCGGAATTCGATATCGACAACCCCTTGATGATGAGACTTGATTCCAATCCTCGCATGCAGTCAATGCTCCCCTCGCATAAGCGGCGATTTTACGAGCAGTTCATAACCAGAGGGGGTCAGCTGTCGCTCTTCTGATACCAGGGTTGCGGGGTTCAGGGCGGACGTCACGCTGTGGCCCCCGATCGCGTCTATTCCCCTACATACCGGTTACGTCCGGCCAACACAGCAAAAATGACTTGTAGGCAGGCAGCCGCAACCAATGTCACTAAAGGGAGCTCCCAGCCGCCGCTTAGTGCATGCAGCCAACCTGTCAGAAAAGGTCCACAGGCGCCGAGGCCGTATCCCACGCACTGCGCCATGGCAGACAGGGCGCTTGCCTGATGGTGGTCGCGCGTACGCAAACCGAACAGGCTGAGGCAAGTCACCATCGACATACCCGCCCCCACTCCAGCGAACGCTAGCCAGACCAATGAAAATGATGGCGCCAGAAGTAAGCCGGAGATACCAACGACGATGGTTAATGAACAGATACCTCCCGGCACGCGCTGATCGTCCAAGCGTTTGATGGCTGCCGAGGTTCCCAGGTTTGCTAGCACGGCGATAGCTTGGTAGACAAACAAGTAGGCACCTGCCTGGGAAGCGTTTACGCCCCCCGACGCCGCCATGGCTGGAAACCAGTCAATGAGGGTGTAGAAGGTCATGGTCTGTAGTGCCATGAAAATGGACACCTGCCAGGCGATGCCGCTGGACCAGACGCTGTTACGCCGGACAGAGGCCACGGCAGCAGTCTGCGGATGCGCGGCTTTGGCATGAGGCCACCAGCAGACAACCGCGATGAGAGCCAGTAAGGTCCAAACGCCCAGTGATACCATCCACCCATAATTCGAAAAGCCCGACAGTGGCGCTGCGATCCCGCTTGCCAAAGCGGCCATCAATGCCATCGTCGCTGCATAAAGGCCGACACACAGCGCTGCGTGACCAGGGAAGTCACATTTGACCAGCGGCACAACGAGCACGTTGGCTACGGCGATGCCAGCCCCGATGCTCAACGTCCCCAGCCATAGACCAGCGTACCAGCCTGCGGAAGGAACCAGGCAACCCAAGGCAATAAGGACAAGAGCGCCCAGCAGCGCACGCTCAAGCCCAAGCCGGCGAGTCAGCCAGGGGGTCAAAGGAGACACACCTGCGAATATCAGAAGAGGAAGCGCATTGAGCAACCCGGATGCAGTCGAGCTCACCCCGAAATATTCTTGCACCTGAGACAGGACAGGCCCCAAAGAGGTGATGGGGGCGCGCAGATTGGCTGCAATGAGTAAGATACCCAGCAGCAAGGAAGATCCGAATACAGTGGTTTCGACCCGAACGGTCGGGGAGGAATTTGACATTTTACCCACGCACGACAGAGGGATGAAGGCATCCCATGTGTGCGTTGGTAGACGTTAACGCTTACGCAGAGCGTCCGCAAACGCCATGTCTGGGACGGAGGGTATCAAATTGCGCTCTCATCGCAAAGCCTTGGGGCACGTGGCGGCATTTATGATAACGGCGCAGTAAAGTCCTGAGCCGCGCTCGAGCTCCTCGGTCAGGGCCCGTAACTTAGAGCGGAATAGTCAACTTGAGCCAATACGCCTCCCCTTCCGGACGGTTGCGGACGTCGCTCTCTTTCTGCCATTTAGCCTTCAAAAACCAACCCGAAGTGCCGGTGTACTTGATCGATGGGCCGATAGCAAAAGCGCGTCCTCGGGCGTTACTGACCGAGTCTCCATCTTGACGGTCGTCGGTGGTCTGCCGATACACGTACCCCCCGACACCGACTATCCAACCGTTCCCCAGCCCCCATCCTAGTGAATAGTCGGCGTGTGCTTCCTGGCCAGAACGATAATCGGTGTCCCGGTTTCGCTGGTTGAAGTCATACATCATCTTCAAGTCAGCATTCAATCCGGCAGGGTCAACATACGAGAACCCCGCGATCGGCTCGATTGCCCAGTAGTTGCGGCCGATGTTAGCCAGGTCACCACGATCGTACTCACCGGTTGGAGCAAAAATGTCTATCGCATATATCGCATGAAAGTTTTGGCTGTAGTGATACCCCAGGGCCGGTCCAAAAATGATATCCCCCCTACCGGACTTGCGTTGATGCTGCCCATTGATCTCGACCTTGAGGTCCACCAACGGCACATTCAGGTGAAAAGCAAGATCACCGTCAAACAGCTTTTGGCCCGTGACCCAGATCAGGCGGGGAGCAATAACATCTGCGCTTAGACGAAAATCGTCAACTGCCTTGTCACCACTGTTATCGAGCAACCGGTCGGCGCGATAACTTTCGGCAAACACTTGCCCATAGAGGCCCGCGGGCGGCATGGCGCCCGTCAGGTAGTTTTCAGCGCACATGGGGTAGGAGGACCCCCCCTCCTTCTGTAGCGTGCGCACTTGGCAGGAAGGCCGCCGAGGCGACCCCAACCAGGGTGAGCGATGTTCTAACGAGATAGCTGATCAGCTTACGGACGTTTTTATTATTCATTGTCGCAACCATAAGAAGTTGAAGGTCTGCGGATCCAACGCGCAATCAGAAGGGATACTGCTGATCGGCAGGTTCGACCGTCACCCATTTCACTTCGGTGAATTCGTCGATCACAGCACTACCGTCGAAACGGCCGTAGCCGCTGTTTTTCATACCGCCGTAGGGCGCTTGTGGCTCGTTCTGTACAGTAGCGCCGTTGATGTGCACGCACCCTGCGTCCAGGCGGCTGGCGAGATCCAAAGCGCGACTCACGTTACGGCTGAAAATGGCAGAGGAAAGTCCATACGCATTATCGTTAGCGATCTGGAGGGCGTGCTCTGCACCTCTGACGCGTACGATAGTGGTCACGGGGCCGAAGGTTTCTTCGTCGTAGATTGACATTGCGGACGTGACCCGGTCGACCAGTGTCGGCCTCATCAAAGCTTGATCACCCAAGCCACCTGCAACGATTTTGGCACCCTTACCGATGGCATCATCGAGCAGTTGGTTGATCCGCTGAACAGATCCCTGCGCGATCACAGGGCCGATGACGCATGAAGGAGTATCGACGGGATTACCTTGTTCCAGCTTGCGCACGCGGTCTGCGAATTTCTCGACAAAGGTATCTGCGATGCTTTCATCCACTACAAAGCGCTCGGTCGACATGCAGATCTGACCCTGGTAAAGGAACGCGCCGAATATCGCCGCATTGACCGCCCCTTCCAGATCCGCGTCGTCAAGCACCACAAAAGGCGCTTTGCCGCCAAGCTCCAGCAGGCAACGCTTGAGGTGTTTGGCGCTGGTCTGAGCAATCATGCGGCCGACGTGGGTCGAACCGGTAAAGTTCACCCGTCGGACCGTATCATGGGCGATCAACGCTTCGGTGACCGCAGCCGCGTCTTCAGGGGCCGTGACCAGGAAGTTCAGCACGCCAGCCGGCAAACCGGCCTCAATGAACGACTCAGCGAGCAGTTCGTGAGTTCTCGGGCTGTTCTCTGATCCTTTGAAAATCACCGTATTGCCGCACGCAAGCGGATACGCGATGGCGCGAGCGCCGAGGATGACCGGACCGTTCCATGGGACAATGCTAAGCACCGTTCCTACAGGCTGACGCAGCGTCATCGACAGCGTGCCAGGCTTGTCGGTCGGGATTGTTTCGCCCTTGATCTGAGTCGTCAGCGCTGCGGCCTCGCGCAAAAGGTTGGCCGAAGCCCCTACATTGAACTGTGCCCAAAGTTGCGAGGCACCAATTTCCTCAGCCATTACGCTACAAAATTCAGGCATTTTGCTTATGAGCATGTCCGCGGCTGCGAGTAAAAGACGGCGGCGTTCGGTAGGGCCAACCTTCGACCACTGTTCGAAAGCCTGCTGCGAGGAACGGGCAATTGTGAGCGCGTCCGCTACTGAGGCGGCAGCGCCAGTTGTTACGGTTTTGCCACTCAGCGAATCATGGCGCTGATAAGTTTTGCCTTCCGATGCGGGTTGTTTGACGTTATCGATCAGCAGTTGAACATTCATGCTTGATACCTTTTTGTTAGTCGTGAAAATCAGAGCTGGCGGGCCTAGACAGGCATGCGCAGGATAGGCTTGATAGTCATACCGCTCTCGCTGTCCGCCATCGCGTCGTTAATCTGCTCGAACGAGTAGAAGCGGCAGAGTTTGTCGAACGGAAAACGCCCTTGCAGATGCAGGTCGACCAGGGTAGGAATGAATGCATTGGCGACGACGTCTCCTTGCACGATACCCATGATGCGTTTGCCAGGGATCATGACGTCATTGATGTTGAAGGCGACTTCTGTGCCCATCTTCGTGGCGCCGACTATGCCGCAGGTACCCAGCGTGGTGACTGCATCGATAGCTTGGCGCAGGACGTCCGCGCGGCCCGAGCACTCGAGGCTATAGTTCGCCCCGCCATTAGTGATCTCGCGAATACGCTGTACAGGGTCTTCTTCGCGGCTGTTGATGACATGAGTTGCGCCGACTTCGAGCGCCAGTGTCAGGCGACTGGGGGTAACGTCGACGGCGATGATGGTGGTTGCTCCGGCAACCTTGGCCGCCATCACGGCCGCGAGGCCAACTGCACCAGCACCGAAGGCCACGAAGCTGGCTCCTGCTTCGACCTTCATCGCCTTGAGCACCGAACCTGCACCTGTCTGGATACCGCACCCCAATGGACCTAACAATTCCAGCGGAGCATTCTTCGAAACTTTGACAACGTTGCGCTCGTTGGCCACAACATAGGTCGAAAACGAGGACTGGCCAAAAAAGTGATCATGGAGCGGCGCATTGTCCTCACAGCTACAGGTCGAGGTGCTGCCATCAAGGCGACCGCCACCGAAGTTCAGGGGATGCATGTGCGAACAGTGCGCCGGATGCCCGGTTTCGCATGGCGGGCACAGGCCGCAGGACATGTACGTCATCACCACATGGTCACCCGGAGCAACGGTGGTGACTGACGCGCCAACGGCTTCCACCACACCCGCGCCTTCATGCCCAAGGACGATAGGTAACGGTGTAGGAAATAGCTGATCGCGTACCACCATATCGGTATGGCAGACCCCAGTGGCTACGATACGTACCCGAACTTCGTCAGCGCGAGGTACACCTAGATTTGCGCGCTCCAACTTCAATGCTGCCCCTGCTTCCCGCAGTACAGCGACAGTGACTTCAACAGGCTCGAGTTCATTGATGGACATGTATTGATCCTCTTTTATTGTTTTCGTGGCGTGGGAGGGATTCGTCAAACTTCCTGCAAGGCGCGCGGGCGGTTACTGCGGTGCTGTGCCTTTCCCGTAGCAGCTGGACGAAGATGGAAGTCGAAGGTCATCAGTGCAAAACGGCCGACTACGTCGTCCTCTGGGGCCAACGTCGGATCTTCGACAAAGCGCACTTCGCCAATCAAACCGTCACGGGTTGCATAGGCGAAGTCGTCCCACAGATAGGATCGTTGGAGAGGTTGATCTGGGTGGTCAGGTGCTCGTATCCAGCAGCAGATACGAAAAAGTGCATGTGCGCGGGACGCTGGCCATGGCGACCCAGCGGGTTCAAACATTCCTGCGTAGGACCGGCGGGGTTGCAGCCATAGCCTGAGGATACGATGCTGCGAACACGGTAACGGCCATGAGAGTCGGTTATGATCCTGCGGCGAAGATTGAACTCGGATTGACTAGGGTCGAAATGGGAGTAGTTGCCCTTGCTGTCGGCTTGCCATAGATCCACCAATGCCCCCGCAATCGGTCGGCCTTCAAGGTCAAGGATTCGGCCATCCAGAAACATCGGAGTGGCAATGCCGTCTTCGCTCCCGTCGTCCATACGGTCATAGCCCTCTCGCAGGGGCGCGCCCGCTACGTCCAGAGGGCCCTCAATCGTGCGCGGCGTGCCGCCCGCCTTGCTGACTGCAGCCTGCCTGGCATCGTGAAGCAGATCCAGAAAATGCTCGACGCCAAGCCCCGCAACCAGTAACCCCGCTTCGTTGTTTTTGCCTAGCCGATTGACGTACTCGACGCAGGCCCAGAACTCGTCGTCACTGATGTCCAGTTCTTCGATAAGCTTTGTAGTCTCCTGCAACAGGCGTAGCACGATTAGTTTGGTTCGTGGACTGCCCTGCTGATTGTTGTAGCCCGCGGCGTCCCGCAGCAGGTCTTGGACTTCTGGTGAGTTGGCAATTGTCAGGGGCATGATTTCACCTTTTTATTATTGATTGCACGCAGCAGCGCGGCGCTGCTGCTCCATCAGGTCACGCTGCTACGGTCCATCCCAGCCGGACGTGAGCGTCGGCCAGGTCGACGGCCATATCGTGGCTCCAAAGCCAATCGAAACGGCTTGCCAGCGTTGTTGAGAGCAGCGCTTCGTTGTCTTTCGCCTCCTGGTCCCGATATTCGTAGAGTTCGCCGGCTTCGCGGGAAGTGCGTTGCACGCGACAGGCCCGTGGGCGGCGGATCTCGTCGTACACTTTCAGAACCTCAGTCGGACTCGCCTGTGTCACACGGGGATCCGCCAGCAGTTGCGCCAAAAGCCAGGCGTCTTCCAGACCCTGGCCCGCTCCGGCACCCTGATGAGGAAGCATTGCGTGCGCGGCATCACCTATCAGCCCAACGCGGCCATGCACATAGCAGGGCAGTTCATCGAGTTCGTGAAGCGCCCAAAGAGTGGGTTGCGGAATACATTCGAGCAGCACGCGCACGGCATCGCCCCAATGGGCAAAGGGTTCGAGCATCTCTTGTTGAGAGGTATTTTTCACCCAGGGCATGTCTTGTGGCCAGACAGGGTTGGCAACGCTACGATCCGAGATGAACGCGACCACGTTGATCAATCTGCCCTGTTTGACCGGGAAGGTCAGGATATGTGCATCCAGGCCGAGGTACATTTGCGGGACGTTGATCAAGTGTTCGTCGATGTCAGCGGCCTGGTAGGCAGCCCGAAGTTGCTCACTGTCGATCATCCCGCGGTAGGCGCAGGTACCACTGAACCGGGGGGCGGCCAAGGGCTGGGCAAGCCCCTCAAGCACGTAGTCACGAATACTGGATTTGATACCGTCAGCCGCGATCAGCAAGTCGCATTCATGGGCGGTACCATCTGCGAAGTGGACACGGACACGCTCGTCCTGCTCCTCAACCCGCGTAGCACGCTTGTCAAAGTTCGCGACGCCCGTTGGCAGACGCGTAGCTAACGCGTCCAGGAAGTCGGCGCGGTGAACAGATGATTGGCCCACACCTTCGGCTACACTGGCGCCCAGATACCCTGCATCTTCTCCGCGACGCCATTCGAACCATATGTCTTGCCATGGCGCCGCAGTGCGATCTGCGATGAGCTTGTATGGCTTACCTAGTCCAAGCCCTTCGATAGCTCTTACGGCATTGGCACCGAAGGAAACACCTGCGCCTACTTCTCCAAACGCCGGTGCGGCTTCAAAGAGTTGAACATCAAGATGGGAATGGCAGCACAACTCCAGTGCCAGCGCGACGCCAGCGATACCTCCGCCAACGATACTGACCTGGAGTTTCGGATCGGGACTACTCATGGCAAAACCTTATGTGTTGTTTCTGGAATAGCCCGATCATGACTATTCACAACCCATTGATAAATGCCGCGAACTCCATACACACTATCACCACTGTGAATAGGACCCCGACGCGTTTTCCCATTAATTTCGAGGCAACTCTCATGCGGCTACGCGAACTGGATCTCAATCTATTAGTGGTCTTTCATCAGTTGCTCATCGATCGCAGCGTGTCCAAGGCCGCCGAAAATCTAGGCATGACCCAGCCTGCAGTGAGTAATGCGTTAAAGCGTCTACGCGGCGTGCTCGCTGATGATCTCTTCGTCAGGACTTCCCTGGGGATGGACCCGACGCCCTATGCCGTGCAACTGGCAGAGCCGGTATCCCATGCTATTGCGACACTGCATGGCGCCCTCAATCGGCATGACCACTTCGATCCTGCCACCGCGCATAAACGCATTACGGTGGCAATGACTGACATTGGGGAAATCTACTTCATGCCGCGGCTGATCGAGCGGTTATTGGCCGCCGCTCCCGGGGTTTCGGTCAGCACCGTACGCAGCCATGCGGGGCTGTCCGAGGGAATGGCCAATGGCGATGTCGACCTTGCAGTAGGCTTGTTGCCAGACCTTCAGGCAGGATTTTATCAGCGCCGACTTTTCCATCATCGCTACGTGTGCCTTTGCCGAAAGGATCACCCGATTACGCGCAGCGCCATGACTCAGGAGCTTTTCTGCAAATTCGGCCATGTGCGCATTGTGGCCGCGAATACGGGGCACGGAGAGATAGACACGTTTATGCAGCGTGCGGGGCTGGTGCGCGACATTCGCCTTGAAGTGCCGCATTTTGTTGCGGTGGGCCATATACTGCAAAACACCGATTTGATCGCCACTGTACCCGAACGTTTTGCCACTAGCTGCGCCGGTCCGTTCGGGCTGACTACGGTGGCATTGCCGCTCCCCTTGCCCGAAATAGCTATCAACCTGTTCTGGCACATGCGATTCAACCGCGATCCGGCCAACGTCTGGTTTCGCAATTTGATGTTCGAACTGTTCAGCGACTAGGCCCGCACCTGATAGCGCGCTTTCGCGCAACCTGACACGTACATCCAGGGCCTTATCAACCACCACCTCGCTCACTGGTACCCTTGCCACCGACGCGCAGGTAACAGTTACGATGGATTACTCTTCGCCAGTGATTTCCCATGGCGTGTCATTGATGATTCAGCAAATGCTCCACCTGCACAGAAGGGCCGCGTGCGGCAGGACTGCTTCCGGGCATCGGGAAGTCAACGTGAAACGTGAATAGTTGAAAGCATTCATGTCGTCAGGACCAGTCCTCGCAAACCTTTACCAGTTCGTCGACCACATAGCGGACCTTGGGCCGCAAATGTGAAACCTTCGGCCACACGGCATGGACATCCACCGCCTCTGGCTCAAAGTCCTGCAATACTTCCACCAGCCTGCCGGCAACAATGTCGTCCTCCAGCAGGCTACGCGGCATCTGGCACAGCCCTATCCCGGCAACAGCGCCGGTGATCATGACCTCACCGTCGCCGATCTGATGAGTCGAGGGTGGCGCGTAGCGGACAGTTTCTCCGTTTAGATTCACGCGCCAGCTCAAGGGCTGACCGCGTCGATGGCCCACGATGCAATGATGAGTCGCCAACTCTGTGAGGCTTCGTGGCTCTCCTGCCCGAGCCAGATAGCCTGGCGACGCGCAGATGACCCAGCGCTGACGTGTAAGCAAGCGCGCAATCAGCCCATGGGTATCCTTGGGTTCGCCAAAGCGCACCAGTAGGTCAATACCTTCTTCGATGGGATCAACCAAGTGGTCCGAAAAGGTGATATTGAGTTGCAGCGCTGGGTATTTCTTTGCGATCTCAAACAACAACGGTGCCCCAACTCGCCGTCCGAAGGCCACTGGCATATCAACCCGTAACCGGCCTGAAGGTTCGCGATCTCCCGGCCCCAAACCCCGCTCAGCAGTAATTATTTCTTCCAGGCCGGCAGAACATGCAGAGAAATACGCTTCGCCGTCAGCGGTCAGACTGATACGTCGAGTGGAGCGATGAAAAAGCTGAGTCCCCAGACGCTCCTCCAGACGCGCAATGGATTTGCCAACCGCTGACTTGGAAATGCCAAGGCGTTCGGCGGCCTCGGTGAAACTGTGTGCATTGGCAGCTGCGACGAAGGTGAGCACACCCTGGAGGGAGTCTGTAGGAAGCATACGAACCGACCATTGCAGACAATATATCTACCCAGATGAGAGTCATGGGCTGTTTATCGCTAACGCTTTCTACATTAGCATGGATTTATCTTAAAAGTGACCTGGCCTCCACGTCTGTTCGCTGGAACATCTGCCTTTTGCCTGCGAGCGTGAAGTCAGAACGAAGGCTGGAAGGCCGCCGACTTCATCATTGATTTTACTCAAGAGGAAAATCCCATGCCTGTAGTACGTGTCAGCTGGTTCGAAGGTAAAGAGCACGCCGCCAAGGAAGCGGTTGCCGAAGAGATCACCGAGAGCATCGTCAAGAATACGGGTACCGATGCCAATTACATCTACGTCATTTTCGAAGATGTCGCGCCCTCGGATTGGGCGGGTGCCGGCAAGCTGTTCGGCGGTGCTCCTGACAAGTCCTGACGTGTCTGTATGACATAAATGCACCGGCCGTTTGAGCGGTGCATTGCCTTGCCCGTCTACATCCAGCATCAGCATCTTTGTAAGAGACCTTGTTATGCATCCGTATATTTCCTGCCTGTTCACCCTCTCGGTAAAGCCTGAGGAATTCGCTGAATTCAAAGCCCTGATTGCCAAAATCGTTCCTGAGACCCAGAAGGAGCCCGGCACCCTGATCTACGAATACAGCGTCAATGAAGACAACAGCACCGCGCATATTCTGGAGCGCTACAGGGCCGACGCTGTAGTCAGCCACGTCGATACCACCTTCGCACCTTTCGGCGAGCGCTTCCTGCAGCTGTGCACCATCACCAGCCTGACGGTATACGGCACGCCCGACGCAGAAGTTCGCAAGCGTCTCGATCCGTTCGGTGCTGTGTACATGACGCCGTTCGACGGCTTCAGCCGCTGATAGCAGCGACCTGCGCAGATCCGAATGCAATCCTGGTCTGCGCCGCCGTCAGCCCTTTACCTGCTTTCAAAGAGATAACGATGTCTGCCATTGTCGAAACCATCAAACACCGGATTTCTGCCAACAGCTACGATCCCACGCGCCAGCTTTCCGATCAGCAGATTGCCGAGCTTATCGATCTGGCGACTCGCGCGCCGTCGGCTTTCAACCTGCAGAACTGGCGCTTCGTAGCTGTGCGTAGCGCGCAAGCCAAGGAGCGCCTGTTGCCGCTGGCTTACAGTCAGCGGAAGGTTGTGGACGCAGCGGTCACCTTTATCGTGTGCGGCACCCTGAAGCCGCATGCCACCCTGCCTGCCGCGCTCAAGCCCGCCGTTGATGCCGGTATCCTTGATGAGGCTGTATTCGACATGTGGATAGGTGCCGCCCAAGGCATGTACAGCAAAAACCCCGCATTGCAACGCGACGAGGCCATTCGCTCCGGTTCGCTAGCAGCTATGACCCTGATGCTCGCTGCAACTGACCTCGGTATGGTGTCGGCGCCCATGATTGGCTTTGACCAAGGCGCGGTCGCCGACGCCTTCGGCCTGTCAGCTGATGAAATTCCGGTGATGATGGTGACCGTCGGCTATGCCGGCGAGGCCAATTGGCCACAGAAACCACGCAAGGCAGTTCAATACGTGCTGGAGTTCGTTTGACTGCGACCACGCTGGGAGGAGTCGGCTAGTTTGGTAGAGGGCTCGAACCTCTCATCCTTGCTCTTGAGGAATCAGCATGAAAATTGATCTAAACGGTAAACGCGCACTGGTCACCGCTTCCACCGGCGGTATTGGCTATGCCATAGCCAGAGGCCTGGCTGAATCCGGCGCCACTGTCATCATCAACGGCCGCAGCGACAAATCTGTGGATGCCGCAGTGGCACGTCTGAAAGCAGAATTACCAGAGGCGTTGGTCATGGGTGCCACTGCCGATCTGGGCACCGCACAAGGCGCAGCTGCCTTGGCTGACGCTGCGGGAAAGATCGACGTACTGGTCAACAACGCTGGCATCTACGGCGTTCAGGACTTCTTTGAAACCGACGATGAGGTGTGGGACCAATACTGGCAAACCAACGTGATGTCCGGGGTACGCCTGAGTCGTGCGTTATTGCCAGCCATGGTAGATAACGGGTGGGGCCGGATGGTGTTCATTGCATCCGAATCGGCCCGCAACATCCCTGCCGACATGATCCACTATGGTGTATCCAAAACAGCGCAGCTGGGCCTGGCCCGAGGATTGGCAAAGCGGGTCGCCGGCAGCGGCGTCACGGTGAACAGCGTGCTGCCCGGGCCGACTTTGTCCGACGGCCTGGCCGATATGCTGCAGGCCGAAGTGCAGCGTGGTAGCAAGTCACTGGAATCAGTGGCCGCAGAGTTCGTGATGGAGCACCGTCCCAGCTCAATTATCCAGCGTGCTGCGTCTACCGAAGAAGTCGCCAATATGGTCGTCTACGTCTGCTCTCCTCAAGCCAGCGCTACCACTGGCGCCTCGCTTCGGGTCGACGGCGGCGTGGTCGACGACATCGTCTGACATGCCGGAAGGCATATGTCGCAATCTCAGCCTTCTCCAGGAGCACTCTGTGGATTACCCAATACAACATCTTTCGCTTCGCGATTTACTGAGCGAAGATTTTAAATTCCCCCACGACATTCCGGGTCAGCCCTCCAGGGCATCAGACTTCGCAGACATCAAGATCGGCAGCTTTACCACAAGCGACGCAGTTGATCTCTGCTACTGGGAGGCCGGGAGCGGCAGACCGTTAGTATTTATTCCCGGCTGGTCAGCCAACGGTGCGATGTACTTCCACCTGATGCAGTTGTTAAGCAAGCACTACCACGTTTACGTGCTAGACGTACGCAATCAGGGCTTGTCGCAAAAGGTAAGCTTTGGCAACCGTATTGCTCGCTATGCAATGGACGTGAAAGAGTTTTCCGAGCATCTGTGGCTGGACCAGGCCGACTACTGCGGTTGGTCGATGGGGGCGTCAGTCATGTGGGCCTACATCGATTTGTTCGGGACCGAGCGCATTCGCACCCTCAGTATTATTGACCAGGCGCCATCCATTTACTGCCACGCCGACTGGACCGAGGAGGAACGCCTTGAGGCGGGAGCTTTCACGACTTCCCCGGAACGCATGATCGCCTCATATACCGGCGGCACCAGTAACATGCTGATTTCCGCAACTCGGGTGCTTGAAAGAGCGGTCGATCTGTCATCGCCGTATTTTCATAACGTCCTAAGTCTCGCGCAGGCGGTGATCAAGGACGACATGACTTATACCGCACAGGTGCTGTTCGATCACACCACCAACGACTGGCGCGATGTGATCCGGACCAAGGTCGATGTGCCCACCGCGATCTTTACTGGCGAATACAGCGACTGGCTGCACAGCCAGCGCTGGATGAATTCGGTGATCGCAGGCTCGGTATTGCACGTCTACAAGAAAGACGAGCACGGAGATCATTTTCTGGCTTTCAAGAACCCCGAGAAGTTCGCCAACGACCTCAGACGTTTTCTCAACAACGCTTGAGGGCATTTGCCTGGACAGAAACGTCTACGACTTCCTGCCCCGCCGATGGTTCTCTCCCTCATCGGCGGGGCTTTTTCACGCCTCCACGTCACACATCCAATGCCGGATGCGCAAATCGCTCAGCGAGGAAAATTGACCAGAGCTCGCAACTTTGGAGGCAAATGCTTGCGCGATGGATAGCCACGTAGACGCCAAGCTCGATAGAGCGATATTCGGGAAGAACTTCCACTAACCGCCCAGCACGTAGATCCCTAGCCACCATAAAGCTCGGTTGCAAGGAAATACCTCCCCCCGCCAACATGATGCTATGACATGTGTCGCCATTGTTGCACCGGACGACCGATCGCGTGCGCACGCTCTCAGGTCCAGCCGGGCCGTCAAACTCCCAATCATTGCCACTGGCGAAGTTCGTGTCAGCGACGACACGATGCGTACCGAGGTCCGTCAGGGTCATTAAAGGAGGATGTCGTTGAAGATACTCTGGCGAGGCACACAAGCACATGCGCGTCGTAGCCAGACGGCGCCCGACCAACGAGGAGCTTTCCATGCGAGCAATGCGTACTGCTGCATCAAACCCCTCCTTCTACCAGATCAACCAGCCTGTCATTGAGGCTGATATCCAGTTCGCCCCTTGGATAGGCCTTCATGAATTCCGCCCAGATCGGGCCCAGGTGCAAAACGCCGAAGCTGACCGGTGCGTTGACTCGCAACACCCCGACGGGCTCGGGCGCTGCAGACGATACGGCTTCTTCCGCCGCATCCATCATGGCCAATACATCTTTTGCTTGATGGTAGAACTGCCGTCCTTCATCCGTCAGCAAAAGTCGGCGCGTGGTGCGATGCAACAATCGGGCACCCAGTCTTTCTTCGAGCCCGCTGACATAGTGTGAAATGGCGGCCTTGGACATGTTCAGCGGGTGCGTCGCGCCAACGAAGGTCCCTTTGTCGACCACGGTGCAGAACACCAGCATCTCAAGTGCGCGATCCATGATTGTCTCGCTCAGTGGAACTATTAACCATAGTTATCTCATTATTCAACGCTATAAACTGACCTCATCGAAAAGGCAAACCACCTCTCCTAAGGTAGCTATGAAAATTACATTAATCGGTACCGGCAACATGGGCTCGGCATTCGCAAAACAACTCAGTGCTGCTGGTCACGCTATCCGCATCACTGGTCGCGATCTGAACAAGGCAAAGGCTGTGGCCGCATCGTTGACCAACGTCAACGCCTATGACGCCAACGACGCATTGGGCGACAGCGACGCCGTCATCGTAGCAACCGCATTTGCGGATGCAGCTTCTGCGCTCCAAAGTCTGGGCGATTTAAGCGGCAAAGTGGTCATCGACATCACTAACCCACTGAGCGCTGACTACATGTCGCTCACCATTGGTCATGTGACAAGTGCCGCCGAAGAAATAGCCAAAGCAGTGCCTGGCGCACAGGTTGTCAAAGCCTTCAACACTCTGTTCGCTCAGGTGCTGGACGACGGCCCTCTTTTTGCCGACAACCAGCGAGGCAGCGTATCCGTCGCCAGCGATAGTGAACGTGCCAAACAGACTGCGGTAGCACTCGCACGCAGCATGGGCTGGAACACCATTGATGCGGGCGGGTTAGTCAACGCGCGTTATCTGGAGCCACTGGTAGGCTTCAATATCTATCTCGGTTACGGTGCCGGCCTGGGGACTTCGGTTGCTCCCGCCTGGCTCAAGAAGTAATTCAATACGGAGTACGCCCCTTGAACACGTCCTTCCCGCTGCTGTTTGTGTCTCATGGTGCTCCCATGTTTGCAATCGAGCCCGGTCTGGCTGGTAAACATCTTGCCGAGGTCGGTAGCGAACTGCCGCGCCCCGACGCCATCGTCATCCTGTCTCCACACTGGATGACCCACGGCGAGATTGGCGTTACCGGGAGCATCGCACCTTCTACCATTCACGATTTCGGTGGTTTTCCCGACGCTCTGTACCAGATTCGATATCCAGCGCCAGGTGCACCGGCGTTGGCGGAAAAGATCGTGGACATGCTCCATGCCTCAGGGTGGAAGTCCAGCCTGAACGCCAGTCGGGGACTGGATCACGGCGCTTGGGTGCCATTGCTGTACCTGGCGCCTGACGCAGACATTCCAGTGGTGCAAGTCTCAATGCCTGCTTCGCTTGATGCCCGCGAAGCCTGTAAGTTGGGCCAGGCGCTTAAACCTCTGCGGGACATGAACGTACTGATCGTGGCCTCGGGCAGCCTGACTCACAATCTGTACGAATTCCGCGGTGCCATGCCTCATGGTGCGCAGTACGTCAAGGATTTCGCTGCCTAGACTGCTAAGACTCTGGCTTCGGGCGACCTGGACCAACTGCTGGACTACAAGCAATACGCGCCGTCGCGCTGAGCGCGCCCATCCTACGGATGAGCATTACCTGCCACTGTTCATCGCGCTCGGTGCGGCAGGTGAATACTATGAAATACGCGTCGTGGAAGGCGGCGTGACCTATGGGGTATTGGCAATGGACAGCTACCTATTTACTTCGGCTGGTGGACTGCCCCCCGAAAGTTGGACAGTTTTAGCTCGCCGCCTGAGCCCTGTATTTTACGGGGCTCAAGCCGTTTAGCTTCAGCTTGATGCGGTCATGGTTGTAGTAGCGGATGTACTCATCCAGACCTGCCTTCAGCTCTTCTATGCTTTCAAATCGTTTCAAATAGAAAAACTCGGACTTCAGCGTACCAAAGAAGCTTTCCATTGCGGCATTGTCCAGGCAATTTCCCTTACGAGACATGCTTTGCTTTACACCCTTTACCGCCAGTTTCTGACGGTACTGCGCGTGTTGATACTGCCAGCCCTGATCCGAGTGCATCACAAGCTTCGGCTCGTCCTGCAACTGCTGGAGAGCCTTGTCCAGCATATTGGTGACCAGCTCGAAGCACGGCCTGGTAGACACTTCGTACGCCACGATCTCACCGTTGTACAGGTCCAACACGGGCGAGAGATACAGCTTTCGATTGGCCACTTTAAACTCGGTCACATCGGTCACCCATTTCTGGTTCGGGCGTTGCGCCGTGAACTTGCGCTCCAGCAAATTCGGCGCAATTTTCCCGACGGTGCCCTTATAGGAGCGTACTTCTTGGGTCGCACAACTGATCTCAGGCCCAATTCAGCCATCAATCGCTCCACAAACCTTCTTGTTGACCAACGTGCCTGAGTTGCGGATAACCGCCGTGATGCGCCGAGCTCCATAAAGACCTCTCTCCTCGTGATAAATCCGCTCTATCTCCTGCTTTAGAGCAGCATCTGGATCGGGTCTGGATTGCACCTGAGCCTGATAGTAAAACGTGCTGCGCGCCAGGCCCGCCAGCGTCAGAAGGGCGCACATCGGAAACCGGTTCCTCAGTTGTTTGACGATCAGGGCTTTTTCTTTTGCCGTCGTTGCTGCTCCTTCAACTCTTCCAACTTTTTTAGGTAAGCGTTCTCCATGCGCAGGTATTCAAGCTCGGCCATTAACTGGTCGCGTGTCTTGTGCGTATCGTCAGCGGTTACGGGTTCGGTGGGATAAGGCTTCTTGGGCATGGCAGCAGGCTTTCTTCTTGTGGGAACACGCGGGGCTAGACCGTCACTGTAATGCTGCTGTTCCCAAGCTTGCGATGGCCTGTGTGCCCATGGCTCTTGTAATTGGCGACCCAGCGTCGAAGCAGGCTGAAATCGATCGAGAACTGGCTGGCCACCTTGCGAGAGCCGATGTTGCCTGCAAGGTACGCTTTGACGACGGTGAGCTTGAATTGCTCTGAATACTTGGCCATTTGAACACCCCCCATTAGGTCGGATTGGTGTCCAACTTCTTGGGGGCAGTCCAAAACGGATCAAGCCCGCGCCGTTCACTTCGCAGCGGCAACCATTTGCAACAGGAGCGCTCCATGAGCTTCGAAGACGCTACCGAGATTCAGACCACGGACGATGATGACTTGCTCAACCAGTTGCTCAAAGTTGGGGTGGGAACTGCTAGCCGTCACCCGGGGCCGCACGCTACCGATGTACACGCTGGGGCGCCGGGATGAACAGCAAACGGCGTTGAAGATGAGCCTGAATGCCCACAAGAAAGCCGACAACAACCGCTCATAGCCGGCGCCGAATATCGGCTGGTGTGTCGAGAGGCTCCGCTGACTCACACCCCGTGCGTTGGCCTTTTCAAGCGGGGAACGTTCATAACCCGCTTAGTGTTGCAAGTAGCAAGGATTCGTGAACAGGTTTTTACACACCCAGGACAAAAGTGTCGCTGCGCAGAGGCCCTACCATCGCGGGATGCGGAGGCCGACCGAAATACCGGTCTGAGTGAGTGTTCAAGCAACCGCATCAAGTACTAGCGCGATCAATCAAAGCAAAACCGGTATCAACACGGATGCGCGTGCTGGGGGATGTGTGGTCTTGAAACCGGTCAAGCAAGGCTTGGGCTACTTGCAACCCGATGCGACTGCCGTTGACGCTGACCGTCGACAACGCCGGATACACCTGAGCTGCGCTGCTCAGATCGCCAAACCCCATGACCGCCAGGCCCTTGGGGACCTGAAGACCACGACTCGCCGCCTCGGCCAGCACCCCCTGCGCGACTGTGTCCGAACTGCACACGACCACGTCAGTATCGATGCCCCGTTCGAGCAGTCCAGCCAGCCCTTCCCGTCCCACTTGCAACGTCGCCGGAGGCGCGAGCAATTGCATGGGT
The DNA here is from genome assembly GCF_000972175.1 of Pseudomonas syringae pv. coryli str. NCPPB 4273. Classification (NCBI taxonomy): domain Bacteria; kingdom Pseudomonadati; phylum Pseudomonadota; class Gammaproteobacteria; order Pseudomonadales; family Pseudomonadaceae; genus Pseudomonas; species Pseudomonas syringae pv. coryli. Next base: position 44,398 of record NZ_AWQP01000023.1, read on the forward strand.
ACATCGGCGATGCCGTGCCTTTTGAGTTCGGCGATCAGGCTATTGCACCGCCGCAGACCCCGGGGGTCGCTGATCGCCACGACGGAGAAGCGCCTGTAGCCTTTTCGCAGTAAATGCCGAGCCGTTTCTTCCCCGACCCGTTCATGGGAGAAACCCACCAGCATGTCGATAGGGTCTTCACTCAAGTCCCATGCTTCCACGACCGGAATACCCGCCTGCGCCAGTCGGGTACGACTGGACGCAGTGTGTAATGTACCGGTCAGCACGATGCCGTCCGGCCGACGCCCCAATACCGCTTCCAGGAGCTTTTCTTCCTGCTCGGCGTCGTACCCGGTAAGCCCGAGAAGAGTCTGATAACCGGCTTGAGTCAGCCGATCCATCAGGGCTTGAACGGTGTCGGCAAAAATACTGTTGGCGATAGTGGGCAAAAAGATCGCGACCAGACGGCTTTTGTTGCTCGCCAGCCCGCCCGCCAGCATGTTGGGCACATACCCGGTTTTTCGCACGGCTTCGCGCACTTTTTCGCGGGTGTCCTCGCTCACCAGATCAGGTCGGTGCAATGCCCGTGAAACGGTCATGGGCGACACCCCCGCCACTTTGGCAACATCGATCAACGTGAGACTGGAAGGCTTTCTCGGCACGGACGACAGTTCCTGCTGGGCAGGCCCGCCTGATTTTTTGGGCATGAAGGATTCCGGATTCAACACTGGGGGCTGGCTCAGCTCTGAGACACGCTGTGTCGAAGGGAATTTAACAAAGCTTGGGACCACAAGCACCCAGTTAAATATTCGCTCGCTCGCTCGAGCGGGAAATGAAGCCGGAATGTCGAGCACCGTGATTGCCCGATGCAGCGCTGCGCCAGGCGACTCGGTGGGCAACGCGCGTGGGAACAGTATGCCCCACGCGCGTTGAACTAGCGCGGCTGCAACTCCAGACGTCGCAGGCTGCCCATGCTGAGGAACGCCAGCGCGCCAACCAGCGCATGCGCCGCCACGACGTACATGGCGCCTTCGAACGAGCCGGTGGACTGCACGATGTAGCCGATCACAATCGGCGTAAATATCCCCGATAGATTGCCGAACATGTTGAACAGACCGCCCGCCATGCCGGTGATTTGCTTGGGCGAGGTGTCTGATACCAGAGTCCAGTCCACCGCTACCACGCCCTTGCCGAAGATCGCGAGGGACATGAGGATCGTCACCACCCACATCGATTCTGTGAAATTGCAGAACACCAGAGTGGCGCCCATGGTCATGCCGCACACCAGCGGAATCTTGCGTGCCACGGAGAGAGAAAAGCCCTTGCGCAGGAGAAAGTCACACACTGCCCCGCCGCACAATGCACCGAGCAAACCACAAATTCCCGGGATCGCCGCAATAGCGCCTGCCTCCATGATGTTGAGCCCGCGGCCCTTGACCAGGTACACCGGAAACCAGGTCAGGAAGATGTACTGCAGTGAGGTATCGCAATACTTGCCCAGATAAATCGACCACATCATCGGACTTTTCAGCAGCACTTTCAGGTCCGAAAACGCGGCACGAAATCACCTTTTGTCTTGGGTTTGTCCATGTCCACTTGAGCATCGCCGTCACAAAGATGCGCAAGCTCTGCACTGTTGACCCGCGGATGCTCCGTCGGTGGCTTGACCAAGTTTGAACCAGACCAGACTGACGATGATGCCCAGCCCACCCATGAACCAGTACACGTGTTCCCAGCCATACCGATGCGCGACGATGCCCATCGCTGGCGCGAGCAGGACCACTGACATGTACATCGAGGAGTTGAAGATCTCCGTCGCCAGCCCGCGCTCCTGCAGCGGAAACCAGGCGGCGACAATCCGGCTATTGGCGGGATACACCGGCGCCTCGATCAGGCCAAGCAAAAACCGCAGCACGAACAAAGTGCCGATCGCCATGGGAACCGATAAAAAGCCGATCATGCCTTGGGCCACCGTGATGGTGGACCAGAGAAACAGGGACACGCCATAGACCCGCACCGAACCAAACTTGTCGAGCAACCAGCCGCCCGGTAATTGCCCGAGCACATACGCCCAGGCAAATGCGGAAAACATGTAGCCCAACGTGACCGAATTAATCCCCAGCACTTCGGTCAGCGCAGAGCCGGTGATGGACAACGTGGCGCCATCCCCCACGTTGATGGCGGTAACGATGAACAGCATTGCCAGAATCTAATAGCGCACCCGGCTGCGCACCACGGTGGCGACAGCCGGACTGGCTGCGCTTGCAGCGTTGACGTGTTCCACATGAAAGTCCTCGTTTTATTCTTATAGATCGGCTGGCAAGGGCGCCGCGTTCGCAGGCGCTCTCGCTCATGTACGCAAGGATTGAACCGCTGCAATCAGGGGCGCGAACCTGCCTCGGCGACCTGTGCGGTCCACGCTCTGGTTTGCTCGCTCAACGACAGCCCGAGGCCCGGGCGGGTTGGCACCAGCATGCGTCCGTCGCGGGTTTCCAGGCGCTCGTTGAACAACGGCTCCAGCCATTCGAAATGCTCAACCCACGGCTCTGTCGGGAACGCGGCGGCCAGGTGAACGTGCAACTCCATGGCAAAATGCGGCGCCAGCATGACCCCGGCCTGCTCGGCCATGGCCGCGACTTGCAGGTACGGCGTGATGCCACCCACGCGTGGAGCGTCCGGCATCAGAAAGTCGGCGCCGCGCTTATTGATGAATTCAGCGTGTTCCGCAACGCTGGTGAGCATCTCGCCTGTCGCGATCGGTGTATCAAACTGTTGAGCCAGCGCGGCGTGTCCTTCGGCGTCGTAGCAATCGAGCGGCTCCTCTATCCAGATCAGGTTGAACTCCTCGAAGCGCCGGCACATGCGCTGCGCGGTAGGGCGATCCCACTGCTGATTGGCGTCAACCATCAACGGGAAGTCATCACCCAGATGTTTGCGCACGGTCGCGACGCGGTGCAGATCGAGCGCCCAATCGGGCTGACCCACTTTCAGCTTGATGCCGCCGATGCCCTTCTCGCGGGACATATCGGTGTTGTGCAGCAACTGCTCCAGGGGCGTGTGCAGGAAGCCGCCTGATGTGTTGTAGCAGCGCACCGAATCCCGATGAGCGCCAAGCAAGCGGGCCAGCGACAAGTTGGCGCGTTTGGCTTTCAGGTCCCACAACGCAACGTCGAAGGCACCGATGGCCTGAGTCGACAGACCGCTGCGCCCCACCGACGCCCCTGCCCAGCACAATTTGGTCCACAGCTTGGCGATGTCGCTGGGGTTTTCGTCGATCAACGCAGGCGCAATCTCTTTGGCATGGGCAAACTGGCCCGGGCCTCCGGCACGTTTGGAATAACTGAAGCCCAGGCCACGATGGCCGTCCCGGGTTTCGATCTCGGCCACCAGAATGGCGATTTCAGTCATCGGCTTCTGCCGGCCGGTCAGCACCTTGGCGTCGCTGATCGGGTTGGCCAGAGGCAGAAACACCGACGACACTTTTACCCAGGCAATCTGGTCATCGTCGGAAGACATGGTGCTTTGTTGTTCTACGGGCATGGTGCGCTCCTTGGTCTTGAAGAGAGGTCTGGTGAGGTATTCAGGCGCGAGAATTCGCGAGATCGGGTTTTGCGGGGCCGTCGACAATCGGTGCTACCGCGTGGTCGTCCAAGTCGTCGATTTCCAGTCTTTTTAACGGCCCGACGATGACGAGGTACGCGAACGCCCCGAGCAGGCCCATCGCTGCAACATAAACAAGGGCCGAATCAAACGATCCCATCTGGTTGACCAGTACGCCGATGGCGACGGGGGTCACGATGCTGGCGATGTTGCCGCAGAAGTTGAACATCGCGCCGCTGATGCCCATAGCGCGTTTGGGCGAGACATCTCCGACGATGCACCAACCGAGATTGCCGACGCCCTTGGCAAAAAACGCCAGCGACATCACCGCGATGACCAGCGCGACAGACTGGGTGTAGTTGGCAATGACGATGCTGCTGGACAGCAGCAGCCCGGAGATGATCGGGGTCTTGCGTGCCGCCGTGAGGCTGAAGCCCCTCTTCAGCATCCAGTCCGACCAGACGCCACCGATCATGCCGCCCAGGCAGCCGGCGATCGGCGGGATGGCGGCGACCAGGCCTACTTTGAGCATGGTCATGCCTTTGGCTTCAATCAGATAGGTCGGGAACCAGGTCAGGAAGAACCAGGTGATTGACGTCAGGCAGAACTGGCCCAGATACACGCCCAGCATCATCCGGTTGCCGCCGATCGCGCGAACGCGCTTCCAGCTGAAAGGGGTCTTCACGTCCCCCATGTTGGGTAACCCGCCGCCCGCCTCGATGTAGTCGATCTCCGCCTGGTTGGCGCGCTTGTCCCGGCGGGGCTCACGGACCATCTTGAACCAGAGCAGACCAATCAGGATCCCTGCCCCGCCTGTCCAGAAAAACACATGCTGCCAGCCGAAGCTGTTGAGGAGCAGGACCATCAACGGCGTGAAAACGGCGAGGGCGAAATATTGCGCAGACTGGAACACAGCCGTCGCCAGGCCCCGTTCATGGCGCGGAAACCACATGACGGTCAGGCGATTGTTGGCCGGAAACGCCGGGGATTCAGCGACACCCATCAGGAAGCGCAGCACGAACAGCACCAGGAACGCCGAGCTGAACATGTCGACGTAGCCCTGCAGATAGGTCAGCGCCGACCAGACAATCAGGCTCAGCCCGAGCACCGCGCGGGAGCCATACCGGTCGAGAATGATGCCGCCGGGGATCTGCATGCTGGTGTAGGCCCAGCCGAAGGCGGAGAAGGCAATGCCCATGGTCACCGCGTCGAAACCCAGATCCGCACGCATTGCGGGGGCGGCAATCGACAAGGTGGCACGGTCAACGTAGTTGAACACCGTCACGATGAAAATCATCACGAGGATGAGGTAGCGGACTTTCGTCCTCACTTCAGGGTCGGTCGGGATCACTTTTATTTTCCTTATTGTGATGTGTCGTACGCGGCTCGGCGGACCTTTCACGGGACGTCGGCGGCGTAATGATTGCGCAATCATGTCCAGCTAAAAAAAGGGAGCGCTCCTCGCGGCTCACGTCCCGATGGTGAAAATACTATACTGATTGCGCAATCATTCAACTGGCCGCTCATCTCTTTTGCGGATCCAGGAGGTCTCGTCAGTCACACACGCATCGTAGATCCATGGATTCCGAAGCGGCTCTTGATGGTATTACCCCGGTCCCTATCCTGTTGGAAGTGTCCCCGCGAGTGTCCCCCATCCGAGAGTTCATTATGAGCAGCCCCAAAACCCTCTACCAAAAGCACATTGATGCGCACACGGTGTGCTCGCTGGACGACCAGGGTCATGTCCTGTTGTACATCGATCGTCAGGTCATCAACGAATACACCAGCCCGCAGGCGTTCAGCGGCTTGCGCGAAGCCGGGCGAAAGGTATGGCGTCCCGGGGCGGCGCTGGCGGTGGTCGATCACGTCAACCGGACCGCTCCTGAACGGACCGCCGTCATGCCCGATGCGGGTGGTGCGCGGCAAGTTTCTTATCTGGCCGAGAACTGTCAGGACTTCGGGATCGAGCTGTTGGACATTCTTGATAAGCGCCAGGGTATCGAGCACGTCGTCGCCCCCGAACAGGGGTTCATTCTCCCCGGGATGGTCATTGCCGCAGGCGACAGCCACACCACTACTTACGGTGCACTGGGTGCCTTCGGCTTCGGCATCGGCACCTCTGAAATAGAGCATCTGCTGGCTTCGCAGACACTCGTCTACAAACGCTTGAAAACCATGCGAATCAGCGTCGTGGGTGCCTTGTCGCCTGGCATGACATCCAAGGACGTCATCATGGCCCTGATCGGTCAGATCGGCGCGTCCGGTGCCACGGGTTTTGCCATCGAGTTTGCCGGAGCGACCATCGATGCCCTGAGCGTCGAGGCGCGAATGACCATTTGCAACATGGCCGTCGAAGCCGGCGCTCGTGGCGCATTCATGGCACCTGACCAGAAAGTCTTCGACTACCTGGAAGGCAGGCCGCGCGCACCCAAAGGCGAGCAATGGCAGCGTGCGGTCGAACGATGGCGCCACTTGCGGAGCGACCCGGGCGCCGTGTTCGACCATGAGGTGACGCTCGACGTCAGTACCCTCCTCCCGATGCTCACATGGGGCATAAGTCCCGATCAGGTGGCTGCCATTGATGCCCGGGTTCCGGACCCGCAGCAGGTCAGTGATCTCATCCTGCGCGCGGACATGCAGCGCGCCCTGACCTACATGGGCCTTAAGCCCGGCGAGCCTTTGGATGAAATCGTCATCAGCCACGCGTTTATCGGCTCCTGCACCAATGCCCGTATCGAAGACCTGCGCGATGCAGCCAGTGTGATTCGCGGCAGGCAAGTGGCAACGCACGTGCGCGCCATGGTCGTGCCGGGCTCCACCGCCGTTCGCGACCAGGCTGAAGCTGAGGGCCTGGCAGCCATTTTTCGGGACGCCGGCTTCGAGTGGCGCCAATCGGGCTGTTCCATGTGCCTGGCCATGAACGATGATGTACTCGCCCCGGGAGACCGCTGTGCATCGAGTACCAATCGCAATTTCGAAGGCCGTCAGGGTGCCGGTGCACGCACCCACTTGATGAGCCCGGCAATGGTGGCAGCCGCTGCAATCAGCGGGCATCTGACGGATGTTCGGCCATCAGGGGAACGCGTATGAGCATGAATCCCTTCACCTGCGTGACCGGCACCGCTGCGCCGATGCTGGCGGCCAATATCGACACCGACGTGATCATGCCCAAGCAATTCCTCAAGGGGATTGACCGCAGCGGGCTGGAGCACGGGCTGTTTCACGACGTGCGCTTTTTGCCGTCAGGGCAGCCAGACCCTGCATTCGTGCTCAATAAACCCGCCTGGCAGCGTGCGCGCTTCATGGTGGTCGGTCCGAACTTCGGCTGCGGTTCCAGTCGGGAGCATGCCGTCTGGGGCCTCAGGCAGAGAGGCATTCGCGCGCTGATTGGCACGAGCTTCGCCGGCATCTTTTACGACAACTGCCAGCGTAACGGTGTGCTGTTGATCAGCCTTGAGGCCGCTACGGTGCAACGCATCGGCGAGATCGTTGCGCAGCCGGAGACGTCCGGGATCACCATCGACCTGAACCAACAAACAATTCTCCTGCACGGGGATGAAGTGGTTCACTTCCAGATCGACACCTTGCGCAAAACCGCGCTGTTGCTTGGGCTGGATGCCATTGGCAGCAACCTGCAGCGCAGCGAGCAGATACAGGCATTTGAACGCGAGCATCTGGCCGCAAATCCGTGGTTGTCGTGATGGAAGGGCTATCTCGATAACCGCACGGTCAGGCGCACAATCCCGTGCGCCCTGCCCTGTCCAGAATCGACGTTCAGATCGACAGCTGCGCGAAGTGCGCTTGGAGAAACTCGACGCATGCCCTCAGCTTTCCCGAGTGAGCAAGCCGCGTGGGATAGACCGCCCACACGTTGGCGCTTTGCCCGTAATCGTGCAGCACCTGAATCAGCCGGCCCTGATCGAGGAACGGTTTGACATCCCACATCGAACGCAGCAACACCCCTCGCCCATTGATGTGGCCTAATCATTCCGGACACACCCAAAGGAGCGGTACCCTACCGCTCAACGATGAGGTGTCCGATGTCAAAACGTCAGTTTCCAACCGAGTTCAGACTTGAGGCTGCCCGCCTTGTTCTTGATGCCAATTATTCAACCGCTCAGGCCTGCGAGGCTATGGGTGTCGGGGCAACAGCACTGCGTCGCTGGGTTGAGCAGTTAAGGCAGGAGCGCGGGGGAGTAACGCCTGAAACGGCTAATGCCATGACCGCTGAACAACAACAGATTCAAGCTCTGCATGCCAAAATTCGCAAGCTTGAAATCGAGAAGGAAATCCTAAAAAAGGCTACCGCTCTCTTGATGTCCGATTCCCTCGATCGGTGACTCTGATCGAGAAATTGAGTGAGCGCTTTACTGTGACTGACTTGTGCCGTGTGTTTGGAATGAACCGCGGCCGGTATTACGACTATCTGAAGCAGCGAGATCGAGTTGATCCCGACAGAGAGCGGCTCAAGTTCGAGGCGATTCAATTACACACTCAAAGTCGCCGATCAATGGGAGCTCGCAGTTTGTCAGCGGCCTTGAAAGCCCGGGGTGAGCAGGTTGGCAGGTTTTTGGCTGGTCGTCTGATGGCCGAGGCGGGTTTGCAAAGCTGTCAGCGTCGACCAAGGCCTTATCGGCATAGCGTCGTGCAATCCCGATTTGCCGAGAATTTGTTGGACCGCCAATTTGAAGTATCAGCCCCCAACCAGGTCAGGCTGCACAGCTACAACGAATACCGCACGCCAGTGGATCAGGAAAAAAATGGCGGCGTAGCTTCTATAACTGTGTCCGGAATCAGTTGACCAGATCACATGCAACGCCCACTGCAACACGATCTCGCCGCTGTTGGATGACAAGGGGCCGCCGACCCGCACGCTTTCCTGCGAGCTGTCACGCTCCAGCACCCAGACCCCGAAGGCGTTATCGCGCTCCTTGAGGACGAGGCATTCATGCTGCTCAAGATCACACAGCTGCGCAGGCGTTCCGCGACGCTCGAGGTAGTCGGGCGCCGCGCACAAAATACGTCGGTTGCTAACCAACTGACGTCCGATGTGCTGGCCGGGAATGTCGTCACCCACGCGGATTTCCAGATCGAAGCCTTCGTTGACGATATCTACCACCCGGTCGAACAGGTCCAGGCGGATTTCCAGCTCCGGGTAGCGGTCGGCCAGCAACGCCAGCGCGGGTGCCACGTAATTGCGGCCAAAGCCGAACGTGCTGCAGATATGCAACCCGCCACGGGGGTTGTCATGGGCGTCGACCAGATCGTCAGACAGATGCTGAAAGTCTCCCAGGATGCGCGCCGCCCAGTCCTTTACGCGCTCGCCATCGTCGGTCAACGTGATACGGCCACTGGTGCGGTGCAGCAAACGGGTCGCCAGGGTTTTTTCGAGGATCTGAATACGTTTGCTGACGTATGCCGCCGACACGCCAAGCTCATCGGCGGCCGCTGCAAAACCGGCCTTGCGGATCACGGCGAGGAATACCCGCAGGTCTTCGGGGAGGGGCATGGAGCCTTTCTTGTCGATCATCAAAATGGCATGCGTGGCGGTGGGAACCGCGAGGATAACATCGCATCAACGGGCGGTTGCTGCGCCACTTATGGAGCTTGGCTAGACGCGTTCAGCAAAAAACCCAAGCACCTCTTCCAGCAGTAGCTCCGGCACTTCTTCAGCGATGTAATGACCTGAAGGCAACGCCTTGCCGCGTACATCGGTGGCTACTTGCTGCCATTCCTTGAGCGGATCGAAACAGCGCCCGACGGTGCCTTCGGCGCCCCACAACCCCAACAATGGGAGCGTCAGCTGATTACCCGCAGCAATATCTGCACGATCGTGTTCCAGATCGATGCCGGCCGAGGCGCGGTAATCTTCGCAAATGCCCCGCGCGCTGCCGGGGATGTGCAGGCAGCGCAGGTACTCGGCAAACGCCTCTGCCGTGAACGGCTGCATGCCAGCGCTGCGGCTGCCCATCACACTGCGCAGAAAAGAGTTCGGGATTGGCCTCGATCAGGCTCTCCGGCAATGGCGCCGGGCGAATGGGGAAGAACCAGTGCCAGTAGGCGCGGGCAAAGGCTTCATCCGTTTGCGTGTACATCGTCAGGGTGGGCGCGATGTCGAGCAACACCATCTGCTTGACGGCATGTGGATGATCGAGGGCCAGACGATGGGCCACCCTCGCCCCCCGGTCATGGGCAAGCACGCTGAACTGCGCAAAGCCTAGGGACTTCATCAACTCGGCAGCGTCGAGCGCCATCTCACGCTTTGAATAATGCAAATGCTCAGCATCGGCAGCCGGCCTATCGCTGTCGCCGTAGCCACGCAAGTCAGCGGCGACCACGGTGAATTCCGTCGCCAGCTGCTCGGCGACCTTGTGCCAGATGACGTGGGTCTGAGGGTGGCCGTGCAACAGCAACAGCGCAGGGCCACTGCCGCTGATGCGATAGCTGATGGTGAGGCCATTGACCTGGCGTTGTTGTTTCTCGAAACCAGCGAACATGATTCGACTCCGTAAGGGCGCAGGCTGAATCCTGAGATCAACCGAAGCGCGCGGCAATAGGCCAAACGTAGAGGCAACGTTCGTGAAGTGTGTAGCACGGCAAGCGAACCATAGTTGTCCGCTGTCTGGATGACCGCCAGCAAAATATAGTTGAAACATTCAACTATATTGTTATGCTTCAGCAATCCAACTGGAGCCGTCCATGTATTCCGACTTTCTGAACTTCAAACTCGATATGGCGAGCGCCTTGCTGATGGAGCGCGCCAACGTCGTTTACCGCGATCATTGGGATCTGGATGTTCGTGGGCTGCGAGTGCTTCGCCTGATTCAGGCGTGCCCGGACATTACGCCCAAGGAAGTGTCGGCTCGCGCCATGCTTGAAAAGACCCTGCTGTCCAAAACCCTGGCGCTGCTGGAATCGCGTGCGCTGATTTCTCGCCATACCCACCCTGTCGATCGCCGAAGCGTCGGGCTGCGTTCCACTGCCCTGGGCGCCCAGATTGCCGAGGACTCCTCGATCGTGGGTGCCGACCTTGAAAAGCGCCTGATCGGCAGCCTTTCGCCACAGGAGCGTGAAACGCTGGACGCACTGCTTTCCAAGCTGGTGAACAGCCTCCTGCCACTATCATAACGCACTAAATCTACCCACATCTTTTGCCCTCTTTTTATAAGGAGTAACCCATGTCGTCCCTGAAAAAGTTGATTCCCGATCTCGATGCCCTGCTGCCGGAGCTTGAGGCTATCTACAAAGACCTGCATCGCCACCCGGAATTGTCGATGTGCGAGTACCGCACTGCGAAAATCGCCGGCGACTACCTGGAGCGCTATGGCTACGAGGTTACACGTGAAATCGGTGTGACCGGGGTGGTCGGCGTGATGCGCAACGGCGATGGTCCGGTAGTCATGCTGCGCGCGGACACGGACGCACTGCCCATGGCCGAAGCCACCGGTCTGCCCTACGCCGCCGATGTGGTCAGCCAAAACGAAGACGGCGTGGAGGTGCCCGTTTGCCACTCCTGTGGACATGACATGCACGTCACGTGGCTGATGGGCGCGGCGCGGGTACTCGCCGAGCACCGCGACACTTGGCAAGGCACACTGTTAGCCGTTTTCCAGCCCGGCGAAGAGGTGGGGGCCGGGGCACAGAACATGATCGATGACGGCATGCTCGAACGCTTCCCCAAACCCGACATCATTTTGGGCCAGCACGTGATGGTCGGGCCGGCCGGGACAGTCGGCCACCGCAGTGGCACCATCCTGTCGGCCGGTGACAGCTTTAAGATCAAGCTATTCGGCCAGGGCTCCCACGGCTCGCAGCCACAGACGTCGATTGATCCGGTCATCATGGCGGCATCCACCGTGCTGCGCCTGCAGACCATTGTCTCGCGAGAAATATCTCCGCTGGAGCACGCCGTGCTGACCGTAGGCTCGTTGCAGGCAGGCACCAAGGAAAACATCATCCCCGATGACGCCACCCTCAAGCTGAACATGCGCACCTACGATGAGGGCGTGCGCGAGCACATGCTGGGGGCAATCAAGCGCATTTGCTGCGCCGAATGCTCGGCCTCCAACGCGCCCCGCATGCCTGAATTCACCACGCTCAATCGCTACCCGTTGACCGTCAACGATGCCGAGGCGTCCGAGCGTCTGGCTTACGCATTCGGTGACTGGTTTGGCGAGCGCGCATTTGAAACCGCGCCCGCCGCGGCCAGCGAGGACTTCAGCGTTTTCGGCCGCACCTGGAAAGTGCCGTACGTTTTCTGGTTTGTCGGCTGTACGGACCCGGAGATCTACGCTCAAGCCAAGGCGCATAACCAGATCAACCGCATTCCAAGCAACCATTCGCCCAAATTTGCGCCGTTGCTGCACCCTACCTTGCGCACCGGTCTGGAAACCATGCTCTGTGCGTCATTCGCCTGGTTCGCAGGCACCGAGTAAACCCACGATGCACAGTGACTGGATCTACACACTGCTCGATTTGCTGGGGACGTTTGCGTTTGGCGTCAGCGGCGCAGTGGCGGCGCGTCAGCAGCGACTGGACCTGTTCGGTATCGCCACCATCACCTTCGTCGTCGCCTGCGGAGGGGGAATTGTCCGCGATCTGTGTCTGGGCACACTGCCGCCTGCGGGCCTGACGAACTGGCGCTACCTGGGGGTATCCCTGGTGGCTGCGGCCTGGGTGATATGGGCGGATCCGGCGGCGAATCGGCTAAGGTCACCGGTGCAACTCTTCGATGCCATCGGCCTGGGGCTGTTCGCAGTAGCGGGAGCAAAAAAAGCCCTGGCCGTGGGTGCGGGGGCCGAGGTCGCCATTGCGTTGGGCGTGGTCAGCGCTGTGGGAGGTGGGGTGCTCAGGGATGTGTTGCTGTCCCGCGTGCCCACGATTTTGCAACGGGAGATCTACGCCTCTGCCGCGCTGGCAGGGGCCGCTGCCGAGGTTGCGCTCAGTCAACTGGTTGCAGGCTCGGCGTGGACGCCATGGTTCGCCGCCTCGGTTTGTATCGTGCTGCGTCTGGGGTCGTTGCGCTTTGGTTGGCGCTTTCCCGTCATCTGAAGTCCCGGGGCCGCTGAATGCGCTACGTTGCGTCTGCCGTACAAGCCTCCACCAGCCACGGGATTTTTCGGCGACAGTATTCAAGGTAAGTGCGCACCACGGCAGAAGGATGACGATGGGCAGGATAGAGAAGATTCAAGGGCGCTGACGGCAACGGACATTCCGATAGCAGCGGCACTAACAAGCCGCGTCCAATGGCGTCCTTTACGATGAAGGGCGGGAGTTCGGTAATCACCTCGCCGGCCAATACACTGTGCAGTAAATGCATGCTGTCGTTCGTCGACAGCACTGTGTTTGGCGCTACAGAGGTACCTGCAAATCGCCATGTTCTGTTGGTATTGGTGCCGAGGCTCCACGTCGCACAGGGAAAACGGCTTAGATCTTCCGGCGTCATCGGCCGGCCGTGGGTCGCGATAAACCGGGGGCTGGCGACCAGCACATGGCGATAATCGAGCAGATGCCGTGCGATCAGTGCTTCGTGTTCCACCTCCCCGACGCGAAGCGCCACGTCGATGCCGTCCTCGACCGGGTGAACACGACGCTCCGTCGACAGCAGATGAACGCGGATATCGGGATGCTCATTCTGAAAGTCAGTAACAAGCTGCCACCAGGGCGAGAATGAGGGCGGCACTGAAAGACGCAGCTTCCCCTGAACATGGGCTTGATCGCTCATGACGGCGTCTTCGCCTTCCTGGATCAGTTCCAGGCCGCGAGTGGCATGCTCAAACAGCCGTGTCCCCGCTTCGGTCAGCTTGACGCCTCTGGCAGAGCGCTCCAGCAACTGAACGTTCAGCGCCCGCTCCAGCGCGCGAATCCGTCGGCTTGCCGTGGGTAACGGCACGCCCAGACGGTCGGAGCCAGCCGTCATGCTGCCCGCCTGCACGACGCTGACAAGCATCTGCACCGCATTGAGATCCATACGTTTTCCCTCTCATTCATGAAACCCATAGTCTCATTGGCAGGCATTCTCTTTCAACAATGCAGCACATAGAGTGGTGCCTCGCTCAACCACGGCAAGGAACACTCATGGTCACTGTCACCCAGGCCCTCCAGTCGCGCTTCTCGGCTCACAGTTATGATCCCACTCACGTTTTATCGGAGCAGGACATCAGTGGCCTGATCGACCTGACACGCCATGCACCCTCCGCGTTTAATCTGCAGAACTGGCGCTTCATCGCCGTGCACACCCAGGCTTCGAAAGCGACATTACTGTCTCTGGCCTATAGCCAGGAAAAGGTAGTCGACGCCGCCGTAACATTTATCGTCTGCGGGACACTTGACCCGCACAAGACCATCGCCGGTTCGTTGCGCCCTTCCGTGGACGCAGGAATCCTGGACGAAGCGACGTTCAAAGGTTGGGTTGGGGCCGTAGAGGGGATGTACGCGGACAATCCTGGGATGCAACGCGATGAGGCGGTTCGGTCAGCCTCTCTGGCAGCCATGACGCTGATGATGGTCGCCACTGAAAAAGGTCTGGCGTCTACGCCAATGATCGGCTTTGACCAGGCAGGCGTCGCCGCGGCGTTCAATCTGGGGGACCGTGAAGTTCCCGTGATGCTGGTGACTGTGGGACGCGCAGGTGCCAATAACTGGCCTCAAAAACCACGCAGGGCAACACGCGACATCCTGTCGATCGTCTGATTCTTTTTAATGGAAAACCCAATGTCGTTATCTACCTTTGTCGTCATCGCCAAAATTGCATTGCATCCCGGTGCGCGCGCCGCGTGCCTGCGAGTGGCAGCAGCAGACGCCGAAGGCTCGCTGAGCCAGGAAACGGGCTGCGTGGCCTTCAATGTTCTCGTTCCTGAAGATGATGAGAGCTATGTGGTCTTCCATGAAATTTATGCAGACCGCGAGGCGTTCGACCTGCATCTGACTCAACCGCACTTCCACGCCTTCGAGCGCGACGCCGAACATTTGATGATCGGCAAACCCGACATCATCTTTTTTGCCGCTTATTCAAACTGAATCATTGCTGACGACTGCCTTCGAGCAGGTTGTCCGCCTGGTCCGGGCCTGCCTTGCGTCCCCATTGCCCAGTGCCTTTGTCGCGAGGCCCTATTGTCTGGAGTTCGAACACCGTGAAGCTGTACGTCTACGATCACTGCCCCTTCTGCGTGAAAGCGCGCACGATTTTCGGATTGAAGGACACCGCATTCGATCTCGTCATTCTCCTGAACGACGATGAGGCCACCCCAAAGCGGATGATCGGCAAGAAAATGGCCCCCATTCTGGAGCACGACGGGCGCTACATCGCCGAAAGCATGGACATTGTGGCCCATGTCGATGGCTTGTCCGGCGACCGGGTCCTGACCGGCGCCAGCAACCCGGCCCTGACAGACTGGAACAGCGAAGTGACCGGCCCGCTCTACTCCCTGGCTATTCCACGGTGGGCGAATGCCGGTTTCGAAGAGTTCTCCACACCGGCTGCACGCGCCTATTTCACGCGCAACAAAGAGGCCATGCTCGGCAGCTTCAAGGATCACTGGCGGCCAGCGCCAACTATATCGCGACGCTGAACCGTCATCTGCTGGCGCTGGAGCCAATCATCCAGTCGCCGGACGCAGTGAATGGCGAGCTGTCGGAAGATGACGTCCATCTGTTTGCGACCTTGCGCAGCATGTCCATCGTACGCGGTATCGTGTATCCGCCCGCTGTCCAGGCTTACCGCTTGCGCATGGCCGAACGTACCGGCATCGACCTCCACGATCACATCGCCATTTAATAGCGGTCCGTCCGGCGATCAAGGTTCGACAGTCAGTTCGGGGTTTCCTCAAAGTGGCACGGTAAGTTTGATCCAGTACGCTTCGCCTTCGGGACGGTTGCGAACGTCACTTTCCTTTTGCCACTTTGCGGTGACGGACCATTCGGATGAACCGCTGTATTTAACTGCCGGACCTATCGCAAAGGCTCGGCCTTTATTGTTTTCCACACGGTCGTCGTCTTGGCGATCATCGGTTGTCTGGCGATAGATGTAGCCACCGACGCCCAGTACCCAGCCATGGCCGACGCCCCAGCCTAGGGAATAGTCTGCGTGCAGTTCCTGGCCCGATCGATAGTCGGTGTCTGAGTTACGCAAGTTGAAGTCGTACATCATCTTGATGTCGGCATTGAGCCCTGCGGGGTCTACGTAAGAGAACGCCGCGATGGGTTCGAATGCCCAGTAATTGCGCCCGATATTGGCAAGGTCCCCACGATCATATCGTCCTGTTGGAGCGAAAATATCCAGCGCGTAGAGCGCGTGGAATTTATCGCTGTAGTGATAGCCCAGAGCAGGGCCGAAGATGACATCGCCGAGGCCCTTCTTGCTTTGATGCTGGCCGTTGACGTCGACCCGCAGGTCAACCAGCGGAACGTTGACGTGAAAGGCCAGGGCACCGTCGAGCACCTTTTGCTCCGTCACCCAGATCAGCCTTGGCGCGATGACGTCTGCGCTCAGATGAAAATCGTCGACCGCCTCGCCGCCCCGATTGTCACGCAGCTCATTTGCCCGATAACTTTCGACGAATATCTGACCGTACAGACCCGGTGGCGGCATGGCCCCGGTCATATAATTTTCCGCCCCCATGGGGTAGGAGGATCCCCCGCCCTCCGTCGCCTGGGCGCCTGGCTGCACAAGCATCAGCGCTGATCCCACCATCGGATAATTAACATGTTGGATAAGGCGTGCCGGTTCGTACGATTTATTATTATTCATTGTTCGCAACCCTGAATGGGTGAGTACGCGCTGGCCCTAACGATGGCTGATCGCAGGGCCGCCTGACAGGTCGGGTTATGCCGTGTGTTATCCCTAGAAGGGATAAGGCTGGTCCGACGGCTCCACGGTGACCCATTTCACTTCGGTGAACTCGTCGATCACGGCGCTGCCATCAAACCGGCCGTAGCCGCTGTTCTTCATGCCGCCATAGGGGGCTTGGGGTTCGTTCTGTACCGTCGCGCCGTTGATATGCACGCAGCCAGCGTCCAGACGACTCGCCAACTCCAGCGCGCGGCTGACATCACGGCTGAAGATTGACGAAGACAGTCCATACGCAGTGTCATTGGCGACTGACAGCGCCTGCTCCGCCCCCTTCACCCGGACGACGGTGGTAACCGGTCCGAAGGTTTCCTCATCGTAGATATCCATTGACGAATTGACGTGATCGACCAGCGTCGCGCTCATCAACGCCTGCTCCGCCAAACCGCCCGCCACAATCCTTGCGTCCTTGCGGGTGGAGTCGCCGAGCAGTTGATTGATGCGCTGGATCGAGCCCTGGGAAATCATCGGCCCGATCACACAGGCTAGCGCCGAAACCGGGTTTCCTGTCTGCAGGCCGCTGATACGCGCGGCAAACATTTCGACGAACCGGTCCGCGATCGTTTCGTCAACGACGAAGCGCTCGGTCGACATGCAGATCTGCCCCTGATAGAGGTACGCGCCAAACACCGCCGCGTTCACCGCGCCGTGGAGATCAGCGTCGTCGAGAACGATAAAGGGCGCCTTACCGCCCAGCTCCAGTAGGCGCCGCTTGAGATATCTGGCGCTGGTCTGCGCAACCATCCGCCCCACATTGGTCGAGCCCGTAAAGTTGATTCGCCGCACAGTGTCGTGAGCAATCAAGGCTTCGGTAACGGCCGATGCGTCCTCGGGGGCCGAAATGATGAAGTTCAGAACGCCGGGAGGAAAGCCTGCTTCATGGAAGGATTGCGCCAGCAGCTCGTGAGTACGCGGACTGTTCTCCGAGCCTTTGAAAATCACCGTATTGCCACACGCCAGCGGGTAGGCAATCGCCCGGGCGCCCAATATCACCGGCCCGTTCCACGGGACGATGCTCAACACGGTGCCCACCGGCTGGCGGAGGGTCATGGACAGGGTCCCGGCTTTGTCGTTCGGGATGGTTTCACCCTTGATCTGAGTGGTGAGTGCCGCAGCCTCACGCAATAGATTCGCAGAGGCCCCCACGTTGAATTGCGCCCACAGCTGTGAGGCGCCGATTTCTTCTGCCATCACGCTGCAGAACGTCGCCATCTTGCTTTCCAGCACGTCGGCCGCCGCCAGCAGCAGGCGACGACGTTCGGTCGGTCCAACCCTGGACCAGGTCTTGAACGCGTGTTGCGAGGAGGCCGCTGCCCGCAACGCATCTTCAATGCCGCACGCTGCCCCTTCGGTGACCAGTTGCGCGCTGACAGGGTCCATTCGGCGGTAGGTTTTGCCGCTGGCGGCGTCCTGTTTTTGGTTGTCGATAACCAGTTGCACATTCATCGTTCGCTACCTTTATGAGTCAGGGGTTCAGGCCGGATCGGTCGCTGTCGGCATGCGCAGGATGGGCTTGATCGTGATTCCGCTTTCGCTGTCAGCCATGGCTTCGTTGATCTGGTCAAAGGAGTAGAAGCGGCACAGTTTGTCGAAGGGAAAGCGGCCCTGCAGATACAAGTCGACCAAGGTGGGGATGAATGCGTTGGCGACGACATCGCCCTGCACGATGCCCATGATTCGTTTGCCGGGAATCATGACGTCGTTGACGTTGAAGGCCACTTCCGTGCCCATCTTGGTGGCGCCAACAATGCCACAGGTCCCCAGGGTGGTTACCGCGTCAATCGCCTGTCGCAACACTTCCGCGCGGCCGAAACATTCCAGGCTGTAGTTGACGCCACCGCCGGTGATTTCACGGATGCGCTGCACGGGGTCCTCGTCCCGGCTGTTGATGACATGGGTCGCCCCCAACTCAAGTGCCATTTCCAGCCGACTGGGGGTGACGTCCACCGCGATGATGGTAGTGGCGCCTGCAACCCTGGCCGCCATCACCGCTGCCAGGCCTACCGCGCCTGCACCGAATGCGGCGAAGCTCGCGCCTGCCTCCACCTTCATGGCCTTCAGAACGGAGCCTGCGCCGGTCTGAATTCCGCACCCCAAGGGGCCCAGCAGTTCCAGCGGGGCGGCTTTGGAAACCTTGACCACGTTGCGTTCGCTGGCGACGACGTACGTCGAAAACGATGACTGACCGAAAAAATGATCATGGATGGGGGCGTTCCCGTCGCAGCTGCACGTCGCCGTGCTGCCATCCAGACGACCACCGCCGAAGTTGAGCGGGTGCATGTGGGAGCAATGGGCCGGGTGTCCGGTCTCGCACGGCAAGCACAGCCCACACGACATGTACGTCATCACGACGTGGTCGCCGGGCGCGACAGTGGTTACGGCCGAGCCCACTGACTCGACCACGCCCGCGCCTTCGTGACCCAGAACGATAGGCAGTGGCGTGGGAAACAACTGATCGCGCACGACCATGTCGGTATGGCACACGCCTGTCGCCACCACGCGCACGCGGACTTCGTCGTTGCGCGGGGCGCTCAGCTCGGCCTGCTCCAGGCGCAGGGTTGCGCCTGCCTGACGCAAGACGGCGACAGTGATTTCAATAGGTTTTGACTGACTCGGGGACATGCGGTGATCCTCTTTTTTATTGTCGACCGGGGTGTGGAATCGGTTGTCACAACGCCGGCAGTGCCCGCACACGGTTGCTTCGCTGCTCGGCCGTTTTATCCAGCGCCGGGCGCAGCTGGAAGTCGAACGTCATCTCTGCAAACCGCCCTTCGACCTCCTCCCTGCGGCCCTGCTCGGTGGCTTCGACAAAGCGGACCTCGCCGATCAGTCCGTCGCGGGTGGCGTAAGCGAAGTCATCCCAGAGGTAGGCATCGTTGGACAGGTTTATCTGGGTGGTCAGATGCTCATGCCCTGGCGCAGACACGAAAAAATGGATATGCGCCGGACGTTGACCATGGCGCCCAAGCTGGTTCAGGCATTCCTGAGTCGGACCTGACGGGTTGCACCCGTACCCCGACGGCACGATGCTGCGAAAGCGGTAACGCCCCTGCTCGTCGGTCACTATCCAGCGACGCAGGTTGTAGGCGGACTGGCTTTTGTCGAAGTGAGAGTAGTTGCCTTTGGTGTCCGCCTGCCAGACGTCAACCCATGCTGCGGCAATCGGCTGGCTCTGCAGGTCAACCACCTTCCCCTCCACGAACATGGCGGTGGCGGCATCGCCCTCGGCGCCGTCGTCCAGCCGTGCATAGCCTTCGCACAGGGGGGCGCCGGCGACATAAAGCGGCCCTTCGATGGTACGCGGCGTCCCGCCGGTTCGACCGGCATGTGTCTGTATCGCGTCGTTGCGCAGGTCGAGGAAGTGCTCGATGCCTAGCCCTGCAGCCAAAAGGCCGGCCTCATTGCTTGCACCGAGCCGGTTGAGGTATTCGACCGCCGACCAGAACTCGTCATCGCTGACGTCCAGCTCCTCGGTCAGGCGAACGGTTTCCTGCAGCAGCCGGAAGACGATCTGCTTGTTTCGCGCGCTTCCCGCGGTGTTTTTCAATCCTGCAGCGTCCGCCAGAAACGCGAGAACTTCAGGCGTGTTTGGGGAGCCTACAGAATTCGGAAAAAATCGTACGATAAGCTGAATCTGCTTGAGTGCGCTTCTTTTCCGGTGCCTCCTATTGCCCAGAATTACCAGTAGTCAGATTTAATGGGGGGCTGTGCCGTAATCGCCGGAAACTCCGTCGGAAAACGTCAACAGAGCGGTTTCCGGCTGATTTTGCTATCCGACACGGTATTCCGTATATGTTTTGGCTGCTCAATGAGGCCGTTTTCGGCTTGTTAAAATCCCGTTTCTTAGGCGACCGATGATAGTGGGAAGGTGCGTCCCCACATGAGTCTCACGGTGAAATGACTTGCATTAATGCAGGTTTTATAGGGATTTCGACGTTTAAAAAACTTTGGCGTTGGCCTACGTTTGCAAGGAACTGAATCCATCCCAGATGCCACACAATACGGCCATTTTAATGAAAATTTGGTGTATGCGTAACTTCATCGTTAGCGGTTGAAAACCTTTAAAAGCGGCAGTGAGCCAACGCCAATCCGAGAGCTTATCGCTGACGTTGAATGCATATCCACTATCTTGTACAGAGAACTATGCTATGGGATGTTTCAACGTTACGGGTGCCAGTGGCAGAGCGAACAACTATGTTGTCGAGCGCCACGAAGATCGGAGTTCGATAGGGCAGGAAAGCCCCAGGCAAGAGATTGCCGATAGTCCGCTGAGTCGATCTGGCCGCTCCTCCAACAGAACCTCTCCCCGCGTATCGCTGGACAGGCTCAGGGCTTTCAGTCCCCCAGGCGGCGCGTCAGTTGGCGCTTTGAGAAATTGGTTCTGGCAGGGACAGGCTGTTCAACATCTGCAACAGCTCAAAGCGGAGCTCGACAACGGTTCGAGCATTCGCGAGCTGTTGGACGGACCTGGATTTGGCGCCTTGCTGACCCATGTGATCGACGATATCGCCTCGATTTCAAACGCGGAAAACCTGTCGCCGATCGAGGCCGCAGAGGCGCTCAGGCAAGCTATTAGCACCGGGCGCGGGGCGAACAATATGGATATAGGTTTGAAAAACGTTCTGCAATTCGGACTTTATGCGGTCAGGGAAAAACTGCAAGGGGAAGCCGAGCTCGCCGACTCGATGCGCACACACCCGGCTTTTCAGTCTTTCCCGGTGGCCCACACCTGGAAATTTTGCATTGAGCAAGAGCGTTGGAATGATCACGGTGCGGCATCCGGCATGCGATTTGACAACGAGCCCGGCTACATGGGTGGTATGTCGCGCGGCTTAAAATTCGTCATCGACTCGGAAGCGGGTTCCTCGTCCAGGAAAAAAGGCGAAATCGATGCTACTTGGGTGGAGAATTTGCACGACATCGCTGTCAATGGCGTGTTCCAGCGCAGCGTCATGCATCCTTGGCAGTCCGGCGTCGATGCCGACGAAGCCGTGAATGCAGTCGCCGCCCTTACCGCGCCTGGCAGCAATATCAGCGATAAGATCAGTAGCGCAGCGTCGGCAATCTACCATTTGCCGCATCACCTAATGCCATTGGCGGGTGGGTATCGACACAACGAGCTGATCCAGTTCGGCCTGGATCACCCCAAGAATCTGACTCCGGCCGGGCTCGGCGACCTGCAAAAGTTCCAGTCCCGGTTCGCCGGGTGGGCTGAGTTTCGAAGCAGGGATAATCGTCCGATCGACTGGGATGAGGTAGAGCGCGGCAACGCCGGGGTTACTTGGGCGTGCCCGGGAAAAAGCCGCAAAGAGGTTACGAAGCTGGTGCAAAATGTGCTCCGAACGCATTATCACGAGATAAAAAGGACTACCAACGCAGAGGCCGCACTGCATGTGGTGGCACGAACGTGCGCCACCCTGGAGCGCGCGCACGTGTTCATGGATGGCAACGCACGAACTTTCGGTTGCCTGCTCCTCAACAAACTGCTGCTTTCCGCAGGTTTATCACCATCCATGGCCCCTGATGCCAACGAATTCGACGGCTACTCGAACGAAGAACTGGTGGCGCGGATTCGGGAAGGACAGGATATGTTCCGGGCACATTGCCAAGCCTAGCGATCGTCCGCGCATTGCCAATGATCGCTTTTTGATGTACAGGCATTTTAAAATGCTTATGCATCAAGCTGAGGCTATAAAGGAGGCGTTATGCCCGATCGTGGGAAGCGGCTTGCTAGCGGAGTTATCTGTCTTCGCGGGTGTGTCACAGGTGCAGCAGCGAGATAGTCGATTCGACTATCTCGCAGCGCATATCGTAATGACCAACATGGATTCGGCGTACATCCCGCGGTTCAAATTCTTCAAGTCGCTGACCAATGCGCGGATTGGTCAGCAGCGTGGTAGGTGCGGCGGTAAGTTGCTGCACTGTTCGTGCGGCGGCAGGCTGATTCACCGAGGCCAGACACTCGTATAATCGGGTAAGGGGAGCCTAGAGAATTCGGAAAAAATCGTACGCTAAGGTTTTCCGAGCTGTCGTAACGGCCTGAATTTACCGTCTTCCAGCTTGCGGCTCTGCCGCCAAACGTAATCGCCGGTCAGGTTGATGTGCTCCCAACCCAACGGCGACAGGTATTGGTAGAGGGCTTCCCTACTTATACCGAACTCACGGGCCAACTGGGCTTTCGGTTCCCGGAAGCCCAGTTGCCGGACTGCGACCGCCTGTTCGTCGGACAGGGTCTTCTTGCGAGCCCGGTAAGCTCCACGTTACTTAACCAGGATGCCTTTTTCGGCGGACTGCACTGTATAGGAATTTTGAAATCCCTATACATCGAGCAGCGTCACTCCACACGCTGAATAACCATGCTCTCCAATTGCAGGTGCCCATTCAGTCGACTGCCGTATCTGGTCATCAGATTCTGGAACATCAAAGGCAACTCCGGTAAAGTGGTAGAGAACTCGCCATAGTTTGGATCAAAGAGGTTCACACTGCCTTCGGAGCTGGAAGCAGTGATGGCATGCCTTACACGCTTTCCATTGTTTTCAAAGCACAAGCTGATCAAATGGGCGCTACCATCGCGCGCAATTTTTTGCAATGCGGTCGATTGCCGATCCGCATGGAATACCGAGGGTTCACCTACAGGCTGCAAATCTTGACTTCGCAAAAGGGTTTTGCGCGCCGATATTCGACCTGCTTCTCGCTGATCCCGCGACCCGCTCACTGAACCTGCTGCATTTTTGTATTGGTTCTGGATGTCCGAAGCATGGTCAAGATCCAGCGCCTCCATTCTGTAACTCGCCTCCCCCTCATCACGCAATCGCAACCATTGGATTGCCAAGCCCATACAAGATTGACTAGCGTTCGCATTATTCAACGCTGCAATTCTATAGTTAAATACTGCGTCGATATCCGCCTCAGAGGACTCAGCAGAGGACACGTCGTCATCTGAACTACTCAAGGCCTTCGACGATGAACAGCCGCGTTCAACAGATTGGTGAGTAAGTATTTCTAACCGATGAAGACCAGCCCCTAACCTGACCCTCGTTCTGCCACGTTGACCGATGCTAGTAGCCTGCTGCTTGTCTTCCTCCGCTGTCGAAAAGCTCTGCTCGAGCCGCTCTCTGGTTCGGCGCGACAACTCCGTGGACCGTAGCAAAAGCATCTCACGCCCGGCTGGAGCCGTCGAAGTAGGCGGTACCTGCGGACTGTTCGAGGGTCTAGCGCTGCTCGAGTCGCGAGCGCTCGCTCGCTCAGACTCTGTGTACCCACCTAAATAAGCGCCAGATGCCCCTGCTCTGTTGATAACCACCATATGCTGATTTTCTCCGCTTACTGGCTTGCAGGGTAACTGACCCTGCAAAATTAAAGTGTGTGGCAACGAGCAAGGAAAAGTTCCATCTTGATGCATAGGCATTTTTAAATTCCTATGCATAAGGTCTGTCGCCCCCGTCGAGACCGCCGCTTGGATGTACTCATGGCTGGACTTGGAACTGGGTGACGGGAATTTCTGGGATTCCGGCTTACAACCCCGACCTGTATCAGTACCTGTCGCCGTTGGGTTGGAAGCACGTGAACCTGACCGGCGATTACGTCTAACGGCAGAGCTGGAAGAGCGTAAGTTCAGGCGTTACGACAAGTCGGAAACCTTAGCGTACGATTTTTTCCGAATTCTCTAGGCTCCCCTGTTTGCAATACCGACAGCCATGAGGTGGCTCCTTTTTTATAATTGAATGTGAGCAATTGGCCCCGGGACCGGGGTTATCAGCGAACGGCGGCGGGTTGCCATCCGAGTTGAGCACGAGCGCTCGCCAGGTCGTTTTCCAGGTCGTGATGCCAGGGCCAGTCGAATCGGTTGGCGAGGGTTTTCGACAGCAGGGATGGGGCGGCGCCGACCTCGCGATCACGCCACTCATACAATTCACCGGCTTCCCAGGACGTACGCTGAACCCTGCACGCGCGCGGCCTGCGTACTTCGTCGTAAACCTCAAGCACGCGCTGGACGCTGCCGGTGTTCACCTGAGGATCTGCCAGTAACCGCGCGAGCAGCGAGGCATCTTCGAGACCTTGACCGGCTCCGGCGCCTTGATGAGGCAGCATGGCGTGGGCAGCGTCACCGATCAGGCCCACGCGAGCGTGGACATAACCGGGCAGCTCTGCCAGGTCATGGAGCGCCCAGAGGGTCGGTGCAGTAATGCACTCCAGCAGAACCCGGACCGCGTCTCCCCAGTCCGAAAACGCGTCGAGCATCTCGGCTTGGGTCGTGTCTTTCACCCAGGGTTTGTCCCGGGGCCATTGCGGCTCGGGAACGCTGCGATCTGAAATAAAGGCCACCACGTTGGTCAGCCGGCCCTGCTTGATTGGAAAGGTGAGGATGTGGCCGTCCAGGCCCAGGTACATCTGCGGAACATTGATCAAATGTTCGTCAATGCCATTGGCGCGGTAAGCCGCCCTGAGGGTCTCGCTGTCGATCATTCCACGATAGGCGCAGGTGCCACTGAACCGGGGAGCCACAGCAGGCTGGCCCAGACCTCGCAGGACATGATCGCGGATCGAGGACTTGATGCCGTCCGCTGCGATTAGCAGATCACACGCGTGTTCAGTTCCGTCGGTGAACCGGATTCGAACGCGCTCGGCGAGTTCTTCAACCTCGACCGCACGCTTATCGAAACAGGCGATGCCGGCCGGAAGCTGGCACGCAAGAGCGTCCAGAAAGTCGGCTCTGTGAACTGACGACTGACCCACGCCCGGCGCGACGCTTGCACCCAGATAACCGGCGTCCTCGCCACGACGCCACTCGAACCAGATGTCCTGCCAGGGTTCAGGGGTACGGTCGGCAATGCGCCGATAGGGCTCACCGATGCCCAACCCTTCGACGGCACGCACGGCGTTGGCGCCAAACGACACCCCTGCCCCGACTTCACCGAATGCGGGGGCGGCTTCGAGCAGCTGAATATCGAGATGAGGATGGCGGCACAAATCCAGCGCAAGCGCGACGCCTGCAATACCGCCACCGACGATTGCGATCTGTAGTCTTGATTGAATACTGCTCATGGGAGGGACCTGCGTTTTGTTTTTGGAATGTCCCGATCATGCCCATACCCAGGGTTATTGATAAATGGCGTAACATGCATAAAATCTATCACCAGCATGAATAGCGGCTCTGGCTTGGGCCTTAAGCCCTGCAATTGTAGAGATTAACGCTACCCACTTTATAGTTTCAGGCGGTTTATCACTAGTGTGATCTACACTAGCATGGGCTCATCTGATGGCCCGAGCCTCGGGCCTTTTCAATACCCAAAAGGAAAACATCATGCCCGTCGTACGCGTTAGCTGGTTTGAAGGAAAAGAGCACGGTCAGAAAGCCACTGTTGCCGCCGAGATCACTGAAAGTATCGTGAAAAACACCGGCACCCCCGCCGAATACATCTACGTTATCTTCGAAGACGTAGCACCGTCCGACTGGGCAGGTGCCGGCAAGTTGTTTGGTGAGGCGCCTGCCAAACCCTGATCTGTTACAGCGTACTCAGTGCATCGGCTAAGCCAGCGATGCATCCTCCCAGGCGTCACGCACGCTCTTCGACGGAAGATCCTCCCAATGCATCCTTATATTTCCTGCCAGTTCACCCTGGCCATCAAGCCTGGCGACTTTCCGGAGTTCAAAGCTCTGATTGCACGCATCGTCGAGGCCACCAAGCAAGAACCTGACACGCTGGTTTACGAGTACAGCGTGAACGAAGACCAGAGCGTCGCCCACATCCTTGAGCGCTACAAGGTGGAGTCCGTCGTCAGCCATGTGGACACAACCTTCGCCCCGTTCGGCGCGCGCTTTCTGGAGTTGTGCACCATCACCAGCCTCATCGTGTACGGCACGCCTGACGCCGAGATCCGTAAACGCCTGGATCCGTTTGGCGCTGTGTACATGACGCCGTTTGACGGCTTCAGCCGTTAAAAGGATTGGATGACGCGCACTCTATTCCGGACGCAGAGGCTGTGTTCAAGGCAGCCCAAGGCCGGCGGATTCGAGTAATTGTGCAATGGTCTGCGAGATATGACGGACCACCGGGTCGCCGCGACTGTCCGGGTGCATGGCGACCCAGATGTCTAGGTCAAGCATAGGGATGCTGCTCTCCAGTCGGGTAAGACGTGGGTCGGCGTCCCCGAGAAAGCACGGTATTCCTGCCACGGCGATGCCGGTGCAGGCGGCCTCGTACTGGTGGCTCAGATCCGCCAGTTCGCAGGCCAAACGCTTGGAGCCAATGACTTCGTACAGCCATCTTTTATGGGCGAAGTCTGCTTGCCTATTGGTATAGCCAATGAACTCCCACTGCTCGGCATCTTGTGCATGGGGATAATCGCAACCGGCATACAGGGCGAACCGCATCTGCCCTACCTTCTTGATGATGTCTGTGTCTTCGATCGGTAGCGCCAGTCGCAACGCGAGGTCTGCTTCAAGGCGCGACAGCGAGGCCACGTGAGGTTCACTGAGAATACTCAGCTGAACGAGCGGGTGCAGGCGCGCCAGTGCAGCCACATGTGGGGCCAGGAAATGTCTGGCTAGTATCGGCGGCGCAGTGATGGAGACCTTTGCTCTGACAGTTGTGCTGGAGGCCAGGCACCTGCGTTCAATGGCAAAAGACTTCGCTTCAATGTCCAGCGCATCCTGCAATATTTGTTGCCCTACCCCTGTCAGGCGGGACTCGCGCGCAAGTCTGTCCACCAGCCGAACATTCAGTGCTGCTCCAGCGAGGCCAGTCGACGACTGACGGTAGCTTGGTTGACACCCAAGACACGCGCCGCGCCCTACAAACTGCCCGACCGCGCAATCGTCAGAAAAAATTGAAGATCTTCCCAGTTCATAAGCCATGCAAATATGCATTGATGGTCAGCGGAGTTTAGTATTTACGCATTGACTGCCAACCGATACTTTCCATCCACTGCCTCAGCATTGTGACGATAGAAACCATGTCAAAAACCTCATCCCTGGCTGCCATTCAGATCGCAGCCTGCCTCGGATTCCTCGTGGTCCAGCTTGATGTCAGCGTCGTAAACGTCGGGTTGGGCGCGCTGAAATCCGCTTTCGATACAAACCTCACGGGCCTGCAGTGGGTCATCAACAGTTACGCTCTGGCGTTCTCGGCACTGTTGATTCTTGGCGGTGCCTGGGGCGACACGTTCGGCGCCAGAACCGTATTCGCCTCGGGGTTTGCGATTTTCACGATTGCCTCCATCGGCTGTGGCCTGTCGAACAACATGAGCATGCTCATCGGCATGCGGATCGTTCAGGGTGTCGGCGCGGCGTTGTTGGTCCCGACGTCCCTGACGCTCATACGGCTGACATTTGAAGACCCCGATAAACGCAGGTCTGCAGTCGCGATGTGGGGTGCCTGTGGAGGTATTGCCCTGGCTGCGGGCCCGGTGATGGGCGGCCTTTTGATCGAATACCTGGGCTGGCGCAGCGTTTTCTGGATCAACGTACCCATCGGGATTCTGGCGATCGGACTGGTCATGCATTACGCCCCGCCATCGCCGCGCATTGAACGGCAAGTGGATGTTCCGGGACAGATCAGCATTGCCATGTGCCTGGCATCGCTAACCTACGGGCTGACCGAGCTGAGCGGACAGGGCTGGGGCATCGAGACTTTTTCGGCCATGGGACTTGCAGTGCTGTGCGCGATCGCATTTGTAATGATCGAGCGTCGGCTAAAACACCCATTGCTACCAAAACGGCTGGCCAGCAACCGGGTGTTGGCAACCACCGCTCTGGCCGGAGCCGCTATCAACCTCACGTTCTATGGGACGGTGTTCGTATTCAGCATCTACTTCCAGTCGTTTCTGCACTACGACGCCTTCAGAACGGGGATTGCGTTCATACCGCTAACGGCAGTGCTGACCGTCTCCACCATGATTTCGTCGCGTATAGCCAAACGGGTGGGTGCGACGCGGATCATTACCGCAGGCTTCCTGATTCAGGTACTGGGCTTTCTGGCGCTGTCCAGGGTCACACCCGATTCATCGTTGTTGTACTTGAACATTGCCTTGATGGTCGTGGGTATAGGCAGCGCCGCATCAGTGCCGTCCATCACCAACTCAATGTTGTCGTCTGTCTCCCGGGCCGATGCCGGCATGGCCTCCGGCCTGATGGCCTCTGCGCGGCAGCTGGGAGGAGTCGTCGGCGTGGCAGTGTTCGGAGCGATGATTACCAGCACCGAGCCCGCTGCGTTTTCTCACGGTTTGTCCAGGGCAATGATCGTTTGCGCACTGGCGCTGCTGTTCTGCCTTGCTGTGAGCCATTGGGTAACCCGCTCGTCCCGGCTACCCGTCGCTACGTGAATATCTCGGCGATTGATTCGTCCGTGGAACTTCAAGGTTCCCGCAACAACCACTGCCGCATCGCGGGAGCCACCACACCGCACAACCGCACACTATTAATCAACGCTCCAGGAGTGCCCCATGAGCAAGCCCGACGTATCCATTGAAAACATAAGTTCCAAAGTCCGGATTGAGTATCCCGACTTTTCGACACTGCCTGAACCGGTCAGGGAAAAGTTTGAAAGCCTGCCGACAAAAGTTAACTTCTTCCGGATGCTGGGTTACAGCGCAGGGGCATTTATACCGGTCATTGATCTGACCAACGCCATCTTCAGGGATCTGACGATCTCCGATTATCACAAGGAATTGTTGGTATTGCTGGTGGCTGCCCATGAAGACGTCGCTTACGAGTGGGAGCAGCATGTTTCCATCGCTCAGGTGGCAGGCGTTCGGCCGGATCAGTTCGTCGCCATTGCAGAAGGCCGTCTCGATGATTCCGCCGCGCTCAAAGAAGACGAACGCGTACTGCTTCGTTTCGGACAAGCCATTCTCGAAGGGCAAGGCACCGGGCGTGCTGTTCAAGCACGCGCAGCAGCACTTCTCGCTTGAGGAGTTGAGCGACGCAGTCATCGTCATCGGTTACTACCGGATGGTATCTGTCTATCTCCAGACTTTCGACATCGAGATCGATGCGCAGAAGGATGGCAGCTGGATCAAAGGTTGATGGCCACACCCGCGCCATCGCCCCGACCCTTTCGCCATTTGGCGACAGGGTACTGGCCGTCGCAACTGGACCTGCCCGGTACAGGTCTGCCCCGACCGTGATCAATCACACAATGTCGTCAACCACACCGCCGTCCACCCTCAACGCTGCTCCCGTGGTTGCAGAAGCCTGAGGCGAGCACACATAAACGACCATGTTGGCGACCTCTTCCACGGTGGCAGCCCGCTGAATGATCGAACTTGGCCGGTGCTTCTGAATGAATTCCCTAGCAACCTCATCAAGCGACTTGCCCGTACGCTCCACTTCGCTTTGCATCATGGCTGCGACGCCATCGGAGAGTGTCGGCCCCAGTAGAACACTGTTGACGGTCACACCACTGCCGGCAACACGCTTGGCCAGGCCTCGGGCCAATCCTAGCTGCGCGGTTTTGGAAACGCCGTAGTGAATCATGTCCGCCGGGATGTTGCGCGCAGACTCAGAGGCCACGAACACCACCCTTGCCCAGTTCTTTTCCACCATAACCGGCAGCAGTGCGCGGCTCAGGCGTACGCCTGACATGACGTTGGTCTGCCAGTAGGCGTCCCACACTTCATCTTCGGTCTCAATGAAATCCTGGGTGCCATAGATCCCCGCGTTATTGACTAGGATGTTGATATGTCCTGCACCCTGAAGCAGCGTTTCGACACCGCTCGCAGCGCTCAGATCAGCGGCCACGCCGCTAATGGTCGCGCCCGGCACAGCGCTCGCCAGTCTGGCGACTGCATCTTTTACAGAGCCTTCACTCCGGCCATTGATCACCACCTCGGCGCCTGCTTCGGCAAGGCCCTTGGCAATCGCGAAACCTATGCCACCGGTTGAACCGGTGACCAGCGCACGCTTGGTATCCAATTGAATTTTCATCTTTACTCCATCGCGTCCGGTTGGGATTGCCCCATCCTGTTAAAGCTTCCACAGCTGAATTTAGAGAATTAATACTGTCGCAACCGACATAAGAAATTCGGCGGGTCCAGCCTCCTCGGAAGAAAGCGCAAAACTGTCGAAAGGTGTTGAAACGAAGCTTGGCCGCCAAACACTAGTGAATCAAGCTGTCGCAGCCAACAACCAAGCCGCTTCGCGCTGTTCGGCGTTGGCTAGAGAACAGCGGGTGTCTGTCCTGGCCCGGCAATGGCAACGTTTCTGTATTGGCCGCAAAGAGAGATCCGCGCTTACCGTACCTGGCGCTTTATACACTCTTTAACATGGTGGTCCCTGTAGAGCAGAAAGCGCCTGTATCTGAGGGAATACCGACTGGAGTTTACGAACGGCTCGCTGCGGGAAATCCAGATGATGGGCGAAGACGAATGGGTGCTGTTCGATCCGGCCGACTGCATCACAAGATGATGGGGGGCCGGACTTGGTGAAGCAGGTCGTGGTCGGGCCCGACACAACATGTTTCGGCTCTTCGAAAGCAAAGCTCGGCGCCGGTCTGATAGAACGTCTGGATCGCCATCAGGTGTGGTTGATCCTGCGCCGAGATATGGATGTTTAAAGAGGCCGTGACAAAGCCCTGTTCAAAATTGAAGGCTGTCAGTGCTTTCATTCTGCGTTTCATCGGCGTGACCACGCGCTGGGCCAGCACCACTTCGCGCAGCGCATCGACCAGAGGCTGCAACTGCACGCCGGTTTGACCCTCCCACTGCGCCAGTGTCGAGCGCGGTATGGCCAGGCCGACACGGCCGAAGATCTTTTCGTGTCGACGACGTTGATTTCCCCACTCATTTGATTGATGTTTTACTAAGCGATCAGTGCGCCAGTCTAGGCGCTTGGCCTAATTACAGGGAGACGGCTATGCGCTTGTCCGATTTCTTGATCGAAAACATCAAACCCATTGTTCAAGAATGGGAAAGTTTCGCTCGTACCCTGCCAATCGCCGTCTGTAGACCCTACTGCAACTCCAGGGGCAGCCCTATCGCTCGAATCATACGTCGGGGTTCATATCTGGAGTTGAGCAAGCGGCAGACCACGGGCTTCTCCTATCATTTGGGCTAACAGGTGGACGGTTACACCACCGCAGCACATGATCTGCACTCGCTAGCCCTTTGAGGTAAAACACCACACCGCTTAAGTATTCAGCGGTTCTGCGCAATAGATTATCTCGCGCGTTGCCGTGCTTAAATATTCATAGCGGGGTTTAACGTAAGTCCCTAAATATCTAGCTGCGATTAGTGGCCGTTTTTGAGCATGTGCCTGGCTGTCTGCACCAGCTGATCCAAACTCCAAGGCTTTTGCAGGAATGCGACTCCGGCAGGCAGGTCACGGCTCACCTCCGTTCCGTAGCCGGTGGTCACTATAATCGGGGTACTTGGCCAGCGCTGATGCACCATCATCGCGAGTTCCTTGCCATAAAGCTGACCTGGCAGAGTAGAATCGGTGATCAGCAATGCACAGGGGATTTTGGACTGCAGGAGGTGCATCAAGGCTTCGTCAGCGCTGAAAAATCCAATGGAGTCAGCACCAAGGTCAGTAAAGATTTCCACGATCAACCGATGCATCAAGGGATCGTCTTCGACAATCACCACGCTACCACTGACGGGCTCTTCCGTCGATGAAACCGAAATTATGGGCATTGCGTTCCTTGCTTTGTCGCGCTGAGCACCTGTTGAAGCACGCTCGATAGCTGCTCAACAGAGTAGGGCTTATGCACAAGCTTAAAACCTGTTGCGCCATTCTGCGCAAGTACATGGCTGTAGCCAGTACCACCGGCAAATCTGAGTACAACCGTTGAATTTCCTGGCCTAAATCGATTCCGCTCTTGCCTGGCATGACCACGTCAGAAAACACGATATCAAATCGGCGAGCATCCTTTGCTAATTCGGCAAGTGCCTCCTGGGCGTCGTGAGCCAGGAAGGTAGCATAACCGAGGTCAGTGAGCGATTGGACTGTGAAGATACCTATATCAATGTTGTCCTCTACCACCAATACGCTTGTCCCATGTCCGTTAATGAGCGCAACAGGAGTAGGAGCGTTTAAGGTTTCAGCCGGCTGGAATACGCGAGGCAAATACAGAGTAAATGTGCTGCCTTGACCGATCGTGCTTGTCACCACGATTTCGCCGCCCGATTGTTTCGCGAAACCAAAAACCTGGGACAGTCCAAGCCCGGTCCCTTTGCCTACGCTCTTGGTGGTGTAGAACGGCTCAAAGATCTGTTCCAGATTTTCTGGGGGGGATACCGGAGCCGGTGTCACTGATCGAGACAGCAACGTAATCGCCAGCAATGGCAGGATGCGATCGCACGGCAGGCAATTGCTTTGCAGCCTGGACTCGCAACGTGAGACGCCCCTGGCCTTGCATGGCATCCCGTGCATTGAGAGCCATGTTCACCAATGCGGTATCAAACTGATTGGTGTCGGCACGGATAAAATGATTTTGCTCAGGGAGATCAAGACTGATCTCTACTTGAGACCCACCATGGTACTTATTATCCCTGCCAAGGCTTTTACGCTGTCGCAGGCGACAAACACTGAGGGCTTCAATGCTTGACGCCTGGCAAAAGCCAAAAGCTGTGAAGTTACTTTCGCCGCCCGCTCAACGGTGTCCGAGATAACGGACACATACCGAGCCCGACGCTCATCGGCAATGTCCGGCCGTTTGAGCATATCCGTAGAGGATTTGATCACTGTTAACAGGTTGTTAAAGTCGTGGGCTACACCGCCAGTGAGCTGACCAATGGCCTCGAGTTTCTGAGATTGGCGCAATGCTTCTTCTGCTTTAGCCAGAGCCTGCGCGGCGTCATACTCAGCCGTGAAATCACGTCCTACCGCGTTAATTTGCTGGTCATCCGGCTGGGTCGACCATGAAATCCTTCGGTAACTGCCGTCCCTGTGACGGAAGCGATTGTAAGCATGTCCACTAGCCGACATGTTTACTGCTTTGATTGTATGGTCCAGGTCCTCGGGGTGAATCAGTTCGAAAATGGTCCGACCAATCAACTCATCCGTCTGCCAACCTAACAAAACAGTCCACGCGGGGTTGACAGCGGTGATCAACCCTTCAAATGTGCACCGAATCATGATGTCGGAAGACAGTAACCACAGCCTGTTTCGATCCTCGGTGCGCCGAGTCACCTCAGCTTCGAGCCGAGCATTCAGCTCCTTCAGCTGTACAACCGCCTGCGCGCGATCTCCTTCGGCTTTATCCCTTTCACGATCGGCCAGGATCTGCTGAGTCATTTCGGTAGCAAGGAGCAGGACGCCGGCAAAACCACCGCTCTCGCCCTGTATGGGGGAAAAGCTGTAGGTCCAGACGGTCTCCTCATCATGGCCATGCCGGTTCATGGTCATGGACAACTTCTCGATGGCAAACCCTTTACCAGTCCTCAGCACTTCGGCAACTTGAGGACCGAGGACGGGGCCAATGTCCGTCAGGACGTCAGGCATAGGCTGTCCGAAAGCCGAAGGATGCCGATCCCCCAACGCGAGACCATAGGCATCGTTGTACAGAAGCCACTGCCGTTCTCCCCAATATAATGCAGCGATGCCTTTGGCGTTCAACACCAGCGACAGTGCCGTGCGCATAGAGGCTGGCCAGCTGTTGTAAGCGCCCAGAGGAGTTAGAGACCAATCGGTTCCTCGCACCAGGTCACCCATTTGGCCCCCACCGATCATGGGTAGAGCGTCCGAAGTCAGCTTTCCCCTTGAGGAAGAAACGAATTCATCAGCAGGGGGTATGAACATACCGGCTTAATCCAAAGAGGTAGGGTGGCATTACGAGCATAGGCTACGCAGCGGTGCGTCCGCGTAGTACAGGCGCCGAGAAGGTATAGGGTAAACGAATATCTGCTAGTCAGACCCATTCTAGACGCCAGGGTTCGGGTAAAACCTATTTGCCTGGATTTACGGCCCAAGCGCATCCCTTTAAAATCCCTCGTATTCGTCAGGCTTCACTGCTAACTCCCAGGACGGATCTGGACGGCCATGACAAAGGCTCTCAATCAAAACGAAGGCCCCCCGTCATAGAGGTCATTAATGTCCGCTGATCATTACAATGCTGCGCCCGTCCCCCCCCGAGCAAGGAGCGGCCAACGCCGAAGAGTTGGCTTACCGACTCCGTCAACAGCAGCTGACGGCAGATTTTGGACTGCTCGCCTTGAAAACCCACGAGGCAGGGCTGTTGCTTCAGGAGGCTACCCGTTTGTGCAGAAGGCATGTCCACCCTGCTCTGCAAGGTCATGGCCTTTCAGCCGCAAGAGGGCGACTTTTTAATGATCGCCGGTGTGGGCTGGAAACCTGGATACGTAGGGCATGCACGCGCAGGAGCCGATCTAGAAAGCCCGGCGGGTTTCGCTTTTCAGACGAGACGAGCGGTCATTTCCAACCACCTGCAGGCAGAAGCGCGTTTCCGCACACCACGAATCCTGGCTGACCATAACGTGAAGCGGGCGATCAATGTGGTTTTACTAGTCGCGGATGAGCCCTATGGCGTACTCGAAGTGGACAGTCCGCTCGATGGCCGATTCACCGAAGCCGATCTGGCATTTATGCAGGCCTTTGCCAATCTCCTAGGCGTTGCGTTGCAACGTCAGAGCTATGAAGACGCACTGCGGGCTAACGAAGAGCAATTACGACAAGCCCTTGAATACCAGCATGTGTTGACGCAGGAGGTCAGTCATAGGGTCAAGAACAGCTTGGCAATTGTGGCGGGTTTGCTGCGCGTGCAGAGCAACAGCTCACCGTCCGCAGACCTTCGACAGGCACTCGACGATGCAGAAACGCGGGTATTGACCAATGCGCAACTGCATGACCGTTTGTGGCAAACGGGCGAAGTGCGAAGCCTGAACCTGGAGGATTTTCTGAGGGAACTTTGCGAGAAATTCAGCAGCTCCGCGTCGACCAAAATCCTGACATACGAAGCTCCTCCTGTAATGATTCCCACAGATGACGCGATTCCTCTAGGCCTGCTGGTGAACGAACTGGTCACCAATGCAGTGAAATACGCCTCTCCACAGAAACCAGGCGATGTAAGCATCAGCATCAAGCCCAACGGCGATCGTCTACGATTGGAAGTTCGTGATCGTGGCCCGGGGTTACCTGAGGGTTGGCAGCAGACGAAACCCGCTAGCTTGGGCATGAAACTCATCTCTCGCTTGAGCAGGCAGCTGGGAGGTGAACCTCAGTGGGAAAATGCTCTTTCTGGCTCACGCTTTACCCTGGAATTCTCTGCTTGATTATTCCGAGGTTCTGCCGGGTTGCCTCAGACTTTCTATGCCGAACCATCAAACAATGGTTCACGATTTTCAAAAAATCGCGCGATGGTGTTAGCAGTAATTCTTCAGCAAAGAAATCATGTAATTATCGAGCGCAGCCTGCTCGCATATGCCCTAGAGCACGAGGCGGATATCGCCAAGATCCAGGCTTGGCTGGGCCATGCCAACATCAGCACGACGAGGATATACGATCGGGGAGAAAATAGACCTGAGGACTCACCCACCTATAAAGTAAAGTATTAATAGAAGGGCTTCATTGACCAAGGCCCTCGCATTCGAGAAATCCTATTTCCAATAAAATTGACCGATAACCTCAATGGCAAGTCCAGTCAGTTACCCGAAACTATATGAAGCTGACAATGGGAGCCAGCGATTGTACGGGGGGCAATGAGTTACAAGAAAATGTATCCGGTTGAGGACGTCCAAGATAATAGCCTTGAGCATGGTCATAGCCTATATTACGCAGTAATTCGAGATCCTGAGCGGTCTCAACGCCTTCCGCCAACACCTTGAGACCAAAGGCATGCCCTAGTTTCAAAAGGGCCAGCAATACCTGCTCGCGTTGGGATTTGTCTTCAATTCTCAGTACCTGACGGTCAACCTTCAAAGAATGGAATGGAAGTTTCAGGAGATAAGCTAGATTGGCATGACCTTGACCGAAGTCATCCAGAGCCAGTCGTACGCCCAGGTTGCTGAGACCTGAAACTGTACTCAATAGTTGATCATTTATACGGAGAGGAACTCCTTCGGTTATTTCCAATATTAGGCGATGCCCCGCGAGACCATGCTTAAGTAATGCACCTGCCACTTTCATTGGAAAATCGGTGTTGGCAAGCTGTATAGGTGAAAGGTTTACTGATATGTTTACAGCGTCATGCCAGCGGCTGGCCTGTTCACAGGCTTTATCCAAAACCCAGTCACCTACATCATTAATCAGCTCACTACGTTCTGCCATTGCGATGAATAAATCAGGTGGCACATTTCCGAGCTTGGGATGCTGCCAGCGAATAAGGCTCTCATAGCCATTGAGCTGATAAGGTTCTAGTTGATACAGCGGTTGGAAGTGCAAGTCAAATTGGTCTGTTGCTAAGGCCTCTCGGATATCCTCCAATCTCAGAAGCGACTCATCGTTTTGTGGAAATATAAATCCTGTATCCTCTAGACGATTGCGGCCACCTCTTTTAGCTCGATACAGCGCTTTGTCAGCCTGATCCAAGAGTGAGGTACTATCGGTTAACTCACTACTCGCACTGTGCGCTAACCCGATGCTGACAGTGATAATCGAGATGCCGTCTGTGCGTCCTAGGTGGGCGACGTTTAGTTCACGTATGGTTTGCAATACGTGGTGAGCGATCCTGCGGGCTTCATCATGGGAGGTATCTGGCAAAACGGCAATGAACTCTTCACCGCCGAATCGTGCTACGGCACAAGGCGAAATGAAGCAACTGCCTAGAGCAGTGGCAACAGCTCTCAAGCACTCATCGCCGATGAGATGTCCATAATGGTCGTTAAAGCGTTTGAAATGGTCTATATCGATCAAAAGTACCGCACCCTCGGACTGTCCATCCAAATGATTTGTCGTAAGTGCGTCCAGTTGCGGTTGGATGTGCCTACGGTTAGCCAGACCGGTCAGCGCGTCGGTCTCTGAAAGACGCTGCAAGTCACTATTGGCATCGGTGAGAGTAGAGGCTCTGGTTTCTTCGCGCAGCCAATATAGGTAACTTCGCCTGGCCTCGGCGTTGGACCAGTAGTTGCCAAGCAATGAGAAAAAGGATGAGGAGCCTATAGCGGTTATTATCAGGCCGCCAGCGCTCAGGGAAATCGGGGCTATATGCACACCCCAAGCTGTGATGGTCAAGCAAAATATGTTATAGGCCAAGGCAACATTGAAAGGACTTTTCATGCACGTGTTAACATAAATAAGCATCAGCGGCCAACAAAACATGAACAGTGACTGCTCACCCGAAACAGGTTGCTCACCGTTAATTACTACGTTGTAAGCAATTATAAATCCGGTGTATGAAGGCAACATGGAGACGTACTCTCTCCAGCGCTCCGATAACCTTTTTAGAAGCAACACCCCCAGCAGAGTGCTTGGTACGCATGTTCCGACCATCTGCAAAATTGCTGATGCCAGCTCCTTCGGATTTATGATCACTATCCATAGTGAAAAACTACTGAATGTGAAACTTCCCAAGATCAAGCACAGGATCAGGTGGTGCCGGCGGGTAGTATGGATATCGCTCTGATAACGTAGTTCCAACTGCTCAGAGAAACGTGCAGCGCTGGTTTTTTTCTCGAGTTCTCGGTCAATCAGGCTAGCGTCTAACATAGAAATTCCACAGCATGCACTAGTAAGGCCTTGTTATGGCTATAAGCCACCATTCTACCTTGCTGCAGATGTCGAGCCACTGAAATCTGCCCAGTGGTGGTTTCCGAGGTCATTTTTTGTAAAAGCGGACCTGTTTGATGATCAGCTGCTGCAGGTGAGCGACACTCAGGAACGCTGCGGAATCCAGCGCCTGAAGGTTCACGGCAAGGGCGGCAAGGTGCGTTACCTGCCCTTGCACCGGTGATCTTGCCGATCCTATGCAACCGGTTACCTCAATGCCATGCATCTACACGTGCCAGGTGGCGGTTAAGTGACTACAGAGTATTTTGGCGGTTGTTTCTACAGATCAGCCCTGTTTTTTGGATGGCACTGGTGTAGCCTGAGTTTGGAAAGCTTTCAGGAACATATCTAATGTGGAAGACCGATTCTCCGGGTGCCACGCTAAGGCAAGTTCAATTGATGGCGACTCTTCGACGAGCGATCGTGCTACTACTCCTTGAGGGAATAATTGGACTGAATACTCTGGTAGTAGACAGATGCCACCGACTGAGTTGATCAGAGAGAGGGCCATCATAAGATTTTCTGAATGATAAACGTTGTGTAGCTCGACGCCGTGCAGGCTGGTGAACGCTTCAATGACATCATGAAGTACCGGGGAGAGCTCACGCGAAACTCTTATAAATGGTTCACCTAGTAGTTGATTGAGCTGAATGCTGCTCTCCGTCGCCAGAGGGTGACCCTTAGGCATTGCGACGATGAGTTTTTCACGCCTTAGTATCTGGATTTTGAGCCCAGCCGCCTGGGGTGAAGGACGGATAAACGCGGCATCGATCTGCCTTTCCTTAAGTTTTGCGATAAGGGCCGGAGAAGATAGGCTCTGCATACCTAGTTCGACATTTTCTATTTTTTCGTGAACAGCATTAAGTACATGGTTTAACAGTTCTACCTCGACTCCTAGCACGAACCCCAGTGTCAAGCGAGAAGCTTGGCTATTCGACACCTCCCGTGCGCGCTCTACAGCACGATCAGCCTGTGCCAAAGTCAAGCGAGCCTCGTCCAAGAAAACTCGGCCCGCAGCAGTCAGTTTGACGTGTCGGCTATTGCGCTCAAACAGCTCCGTATTAACGTAAGCCTCAAGGTCACGGATCTGTCGACTTAGGGAAGGTTGGACCGTGTGCAGGCGTTTGGCAGCGGCAGTGAAGCCCCCTGTCTCTGCAACAGCCACAAAATAGCGGAGATGACGCAGTTCCATGCCACACACCCATACCTGAAAAGTATCAGTCTAGAGAAACAAAGTACTGGTGAATAGCGTGGATGATTTTTAATATGGCTTTCGTCAAACGCCAAGCCAGCTTTAACCATGGAGCTATCCAATGGCCGATTTATTTGAGTCCACCAAGCCCGAGCAGCTCACTCGTTTTCTGGGGAAGCATTTCATCTATACCTACGAAAACGGTTGGCAGTATGAAATGTACCTGAAGAATGCTCGCACCATCGATTACCGTATCCACAGCGGCATGGTCGGTGGGCGATGGGTTCGTGATCAGCTAGCTCATATCGTTCGGCTCAGCGACGATGTGTGCAAAATTTCCTGGGATGAGCCTACTGGAACAACGGTAAGCGTCGCGATCAATTTCGCGGAGAAGCATTTGCACGGCATCATCTTTTTCCCGCGTTGGATAGGCTTGGATCCAGTTAAAACCGTCTGTTATCAGAACGCAAACCTTGATTTGATGCATCAATATCGCGATGCGGGACCCACCTATCCCAAACTGGTAATCGACGAATTCGCTCCAGTTACGTTTATCGAGGACCGCGGTCAGGATAATGAAAGCGTGATCGCCTGCGCGCCGTCAGATTTGCCAGATGGTTACGCTCAGCGGCGGAACTGAGAAGGAGTGAGTATGTTAATGGATCCTCAGCTGGAGAAGGTGTTGGCCGCTATGGCGAAGTCTGGTGGCCCTTCGCTTGATAATATGAGCCCTCAGCAGATGCGGCCCTTTTATGACGCGATTGGCGAAAAATTGGGGGGTAAGGGCCGCCCGATGGCGGAAGTGAATGATCTATCTGTTCCGGGTCCAGCCGGAGAAATACCTATTCGTGTATACAGGCCGTTAGGAGTGGATAGCGATCCTCAAAGCGGATTGATCTACCTTCATGGCGGCGGTTGGGTCATCGGCAGCCTTGACACCCATGACAAGGTTTGTCGCCGGCTTGCCGACACGTGTGGCTGTATTGTGGTAGCCGTAGATTATCGGCTTGCGCCGGAGCATCCTTTCCCGGCTGGCCCTCAAGACGCAATTGCTGCCAGTCGTTGGATACTTGATAACGCCGAAAAATTGGGACTTGACAGTAGTAGTATCGGTATTATCGGAGACAGCGCCGGGGGTGGCCTGTCTGCAGTGGCGTGCCTCGCCCATCGAGAAGTACCAGGCCCCCAATTACGTTGCCAAGTGCTCATCTATCCTGGCGTCGACAATAGTTTGGAAGGCGAGCAACGCTTATCTCGAATCGAACAAGCTGAAACTCCACCTCTGGGGGGACGGGCAATGAGGACAATGGTCTCCAGCTACCTACCTGACCCAAGCGCTTGCCTTGATTGGCGAGCTTCCCCGCTTCTTGCCTCAGATCATTCCAATCTACCACCTGCGCTAATAATCACCGGAGGTTTTGACCCCCTACGAGACGAAGACTTTGCCTATGCAAATCGTTTGGCCACGTCCGGTGTGGAGGTGCTGCACCGCCATTACCCAGGGCAAGTGCACGGCTTCATCGAAATGGGGGGTGTCCTCGATGTGGTTGAAGACGCCATGCAGACTATCGCATTCTGGTTTTCACGATGCTTGGGTCCACATATGAATCCTCGAGTTTGATATCTCTAATTGAGTTAGGGATGCTCAGATCTACTTCCCGTGCGTCAGCGGCAAGTACATAGGGCATATATGTTCCTACTCGTCGTCTGACTCAATTCCTCGTCAGTTCTGTAGCGTAGTGGATTATCACTGTTCTGGATGAAATTTCTCAAGCTGAGCAACGCTCAAGCAGAATTCTCTGCCTTCGATTTTTGCAGCAAAGTTCCCAGGGGCCCATGTAGGAGCAGTGTGTCCAACCCCTCCACATCATTCAATGCTTTGATGATGTGGAGGTACTCGTAGTGGAAACCAAATTGCTCCGATTAAATCTGGTCTTTACCACTGCTTGTGTGGGTAGCTCATGGCTCCTTTCCGAGCTCAGTCTCGCACGAGCTTCAGCAAGCCGCCGTCATACCAGGAAAGAGCTAACGACCCGTTTTTGGCTAGAAAAAATACCGGAGTTTCTTTATCGAAAGGACCCCAGCTTCCAGATTTGCATTCAACGCTATAGCGTACGGCTTTTTCGATGCCAAGCTTACGAAGTTGCGGCTCCGGTTCTGTTCCACTCATCGCCGGAAGCTTATGAAAAATCGGCGCCTTGCACACATCTTCCGTCAAGTCTGTTGACGCCTTCCATGCAAGCTGGTCGTGATTGAAACTGAGATGTCGCCCCATAAAGCTGGGATCATCATCTGCCAGTGCCTGCACGCCAGAGCCTGATATCGCTACGCCTGTAACATGCCAACTGCCGTAAAGTGCGCTTTCCCCAGACTGATCGTGCTTTGGAGCATCCATATTCGCTGCGCATCCTGTCAGCGACAACATAATCAGAAAGGATGAACTGAAAGAAAGTCGGGATTTCATGAACGGGTTCCTTGGTTTTGGCGGATGCGGATATCGAATCCTTTTGCTGGGCTACTCCGACATAGACGTCAGAGCTTGGGGTGCCTTTGAGCGGATTCTACGTGACGATTTTCCTAAATTCCGGCATGAGCGGCTGCTTGGTTAGGACAGACCCAGACCAACCCAGTAACCAAACTTCGGGCACTGGTGGACTGAGATCTGGAGATGGCCGCCGAGCTGGAGCGCGCCGGTAAATTCGAGCGGGCCCGCATTCATTTAATGCGCGCCAAGCTGCTAGAGCCCGCCGCAGTCTCGGCTGCTTGATAAACGGCCACCACGCATGCAGCATCCAGGCCGTTTCTACCACGCGACGGTAAAACATTGACCTCTGGAAGTCGGAGATTATGGTCCACCTGACGTCTCTGGACTTCCCCGCTCACTACGACGGATCGAGCACTTGTCGCTTATTACCAGTATAAGAAATACGTTATCGTTAGTCTCCCTCGCAGAGGCGGCTTGTAGCTATGTTTGATCCGATCCGGTATTTCCTTCAACGTAGAGCGGCTGATCGCTTGACAAAACGTCTGTCGACAATCTCGGTGCGCACTCACCACAGCGCCGCGTCGCAACGCGGTGAGTTTCCCTTTCCAGGGACTCAGACCTACCTGGTGGCCGAGCGAGACAATCAACGACTTGGCCATGTCGATTACTCAGTCAATGCGTTGCGCGATCGGATGTATATCAACAAGGTCGAGGTCGTGCATCAGCGCCAAGGTGTAGGCTTGGGGCTGCTCTGGCACCTTTGGCAGAACCATCGACTCCCGATCGTGCCGCTGACCGAATACGAGTTGTCCTACGGCTTTTGGGATAAGGCGCGTTCGCGGTTCGGCGCTGCGGGTGCGCAACTGCTCGATCAGCTCGCCAGCCTTCAAGATCTGAATGAAGAGGCGTTGCGCTGGCAGCATCTAGTGCGGGAATCAGAGGTTGAAACCTCAATCCGCAAGTATTGGGAATGGGTGGCCAGCGAGTACGCAGCAGGTCGACCTGCAGGGCCGGGTATTCCATGAGGGACCTTACGCACACTGCCGGCGCCGGTGGCTCCGATGCGCTCGTCGTCTCCATACCTTGCAACCCCCCACTAAATCCCCTGACGCTCAGACAACAGCCGCTCATAAGTCAGACGGCTGAAGACGCCTCAAAGGGCCAGAAACAGGTGCAGCAGGCCGTGACGGCCATCAACACTGTAACCGTTGAAATTACAGACTCCACCCAGC
Source organism: Pseudomonas syringae pv. coryli str. NCPPB 4273 (assembly GCF_000972175.1). Classification (NCBI taxonomy): domain Bacteria; kingdom Pseudomonadati; phylum Pseudomonadota; class Gammaproteobacteria; order Pseudomonadales; family Pseudomonadaceae; genus Pseudomonas; species Pseudomonas syringae pv. coryli. Next base: position 87,394 of record NZ_AWQP01000023.1, read on the forward strand.
GCGTGGAGGCCTTCGCTGGACAGATTCATGACATCACCAAGGCTCTGGAGGTCATTCGTGGCATTGCCGAGCAGACCAACCTGCTAGCCCTGAACGCTGCGATCGCGGCCGCTAGGACAGGTGAGCAAGGCCGAGATTTTGCAGTTGTGGCCGATGAAGTTCGCGCGTTGGCTCATCGTACCCAATCTTCAACAGGTGAAATTGAAGCCATGATCGATCGGATTCGTAACGGAGTCGACGAAGCGGTGCATGCCATGTAGGACTATCGTGCAAAGCACCCAGGCGTTAGCGACGGAAGCAGGGCTAGCTCTTGAACGGATCAGCGAAGGCGTTAACCAGATCAACGAGCGCAACTTGGTGATTGTCAGCGCTGCTGAGGAACAGGCTCAGGTAGCCTGTGAAGTAGACCGCAACCTAGTGAACATCCAAGATCTGTCATGCGCGACGTAAGTTCTTTGAACTGCACTCTACGAATAAAAGCACGCTTGCGGAGCAAGCCCTGCGTTATATCCAGTTGCTGTACGAAATCGAAAGCGAAGTTCGCGATCTGGAGCCGGATTTACGGCGCCGAATACGGCAAGAAAAAGCTGTACCGGTGATGAACATGCTGCACGCTTGGATGATCGCCCAGAGTGACCTGGTGCCCGAAGGCTCGGCCATCAGCAGAGCGCTCGATTACAGCCTCAAACGCTGGGCAGCGCTGTCGCGCTACCTCGATGACGGGGCTGTACCCATAGACAACAACTGGGCAGAGAACCAGATCCGACCATGGGCTCTTGGACGCAAGAACTGGCTCTTTGCGGGGTCGTTACGCAGCGGCAAACGGGCGGCAGCGATCATGAGTTTGATCCAGTCTGCGCGCCTGAATGGTCATGATCCGTATGCATATCTGAAGGATGTTCTCACACGCCTGCCGACGCAGCGGGCGAGTGAAATCGATCAGTTGCTGCCGCATAAGTGGCAACCGATTTAATCACGCAAGGCGTGATGGCCAGACGCATACGTTTGCGACGGAGTTAAGACTCAGGCACCTCGTACAAAGAAATTACGCAACTTGCATCGGTTCGCGAAAGATTGAGCACTTCATCACTTTGGTGCTGAAGGACCCGGTTTAGGAGGGGGGCACAACCCCACAGTAGATGAACCTATACGAAAATTGATGGGCGAGACATGATAAAAGCCTGTGCCAGCGGTGTACTTAAATAAGTACTTAAAGCCGTTGCTGGAGATAGATTCAGTAAAACTCAGAAAACGAAAAAAGCGGCACAAGGCCGCTTTTTCCGTGGCTTCCAGGCGTTCAGTAGGCCTTAGTGGAAGCAAATATGGCGCAGCGGACGAGATCATAATTTGTTCTCCAGCTGTCTGAAAAGCTTAGATTTCAAAGCGTAGTCTTTTGCTGATGTACTTAACTATGTACTCATTTCTTGCCGCTGTGAAGCGGCCTAGTACGTCAGTGCGAAAAGCCCAGGAAGGCCAACGTCTCCGGTTTGCGTAGCCCCCGCTTCCTACGATTTCCCGCAGCGAAACGACCAAACTCGATCAGCCGAATCTTCGAGGCATTGAGGTATAGACCGAGCTTGGCCAAGCGCTCCTGCAGTCGCACCGGAAACTGCTAAGCCTGCCATTGCGTCCTGAAACCCACCAGCCTGTCATCCGCGTAGCCCTCCTCACCTGGCAGTCCACGCAGCAGGCGTGGTCAATAGAATAAGTCAGGGTTGATTGATAGTTGTTTCTACCCAAAGCACATCCAAGGGCTAAAAGCGCCCCATTGAATATTTGCACCAAGAGCGCATTCCTCAATCCCTTGGTGTTGATCCTATGGCTTCAAGGATTGGTTTCAGGCTTGGTGAATGCGGTCTGTTTCAAGCTCGACGCAAAAGCGTATGGGGAGCACAACCGAATGCCTTGCGAAACGCATGGCTGAAATGGGAAAAATCAGAGAAACCGAAATCTAGTGCCGCCTGGGAAATACTACGCACCTGACCTCGCTCCAGGGCATCCCGACTGGCAAGCAGCCTTTCCTTCCAGATCTCCGCGACCGGAGATTTCTGATACCTGGCGAAAGCGCGCGTGACGGTCCGAGTAGAGACATGATGGGCTTGAGCAATGCGCTCAAGCGATAGGTCCGGCTCGGTCAGATACTGATGGATATAATTCATGATCCGCCCATACAGATCCAGCTCTTCGTGCGTGTTCTTCAAGTCCTGGAGTTCCAGGCTAATCACTAGCAGCTCGAGCAGCATGTTGGAGTAACGGCTGGATATTCCCGTATCTTGGAGGCTAGAAGTGGGACTCGCTGCTTGACGTAACATCTCCCGTAACGGGGTAACCCCTGGGCGACGATCATCGAGGACCACCGCGGTGCACTCTGCTATATTGGGCAATTGCTGGCTAAGCAACTGCCGGGGAATGCGCACCAGGTGGTTTTCGGCCCCCCCCAGACTGAAACGGAATGCCTGAGATGCGTCATAAAGAAACAAACTGTCCCCCACCAGCTTTGCCTTACGCTCTCCCTGTTCCAGTTCACCATAACCACGCCGAGTGAAACCCAGCCACAGATCATCGTTGGGATCATTGCGCAGGTGCTGGGCGGACCTCTCCCAATAGTGCAGGGGGGCGGACAACGTGCAGATGTCCAACGCCCCCATGCTGTGAACCTCCAGTGCACCATCAAAATCACTTTGCGCCAACGATTTGCTGTCTGCCTCCAGACAGTGATGACAGACCACTTCTTTCCAGTACTCAAAACGACGTGGCGCGGTGACCGCTAGGGTCGAGTACTGACTGGTCTGGCTCATCGCTTTCACCTCGCTGCGGTTAAACAAAACGGCGGTAGTACCGGTTGCCAGCAAGCTCAGCAATAAGCAGGCCATCCTTCTCCTCACTTGCGAATGTGGGTGTACAGACCACTGGCCAACACCTTACACGCCCGAGCTAGAGGGCTGTTTAGGGAGATCCTCCTAATACGCCAAAGCGATCCCGGTGCCATATCTTGAGACAAACAGGCTCCTCGTCGCAGCATCCCGCACCATAACTGCACATCAGAGTTCCCAGCCCTTTTTGTGGCTGTCCTTCCTAACCAAACGGTTGTCCATTCGAGCCAAGCGCATCTCATCGCCCCTAGATAACTTTTACTCCACACCGTGTTCCTCCAAACGCAAATGATGAGGTGGCCCATGCATCCACAAGAACAGCAACGACTGTCCGACTCATTCTGGTATTTGCAGCGGTGGGACATAGCACCTGAAGAGTTTGCCACTTACCTACTGGAGCTCGGGGCGCTGGTGCTGCAACGCCAAAAGATTTGTTCCAGCAAAAAACGACAACACCCACTGGGATGTTGAACCACTAACCGTCCGCCTGAGACGGCAATAACGGAGCCCCCATGGAATCTGCAATCGATAAACACCTCAAATGTCCCCGGACACTGTCCCGCCGGGTTCACGACGACTACCAGCCCCCCTTCCCGATGTTTGTCGGCCGCGCTGACGAAAGCGTTCAGCAAGTCGTGATGGCCTACCTCGGCGTGCAATTTCGCGAAGAACAGCGCACCGCCGCTCTAGAGACCATGCGCCACATTGTGTCCAGCTTCGCCCTCGCCAATGGCCCGGGGAACCACGACATGACCTACCACCTCGACAATCAGGGCTACGGAAATTTCATCGTCGTTGGCTACTGGCGTGATCCAGTTGCCTATTGCCAGTGGCTACGCTCGCCGCCGGTGGCCGACTGGTGGAGTGATGACGCGCGCCTGAACGAGGGACTGGGGTATTTCCGCGAGGTCATCGCACCGCGCGCCGAGCAGTTCGAGACGCTGTATGCCTTCAAGGAAGATTTGCCTGGCATCGGCGCCGTCATGGACGGCATCAGCGGCGAAATCGAGGAGCACGGCTACTGGGGCTCTGCACGCGACCGCTTTGCGGTCTCACAGACCGACTGGATGCAGCCGACCAGCGAATTACAAGTGCTTTCCGGCGACCCCGCCAAGGGCGGCAGGGTCGTGGTGCGTGGTCACGACAATCTGACGCTAATCCGCTCCGGACAAGACTGGGTCGAAGCTGGCGAGGAAGAACGCGCGCTGTATTTCAACGAGATGCTGCCGCCACTGCAGGACGGCATGGACTTCCTGCGCGACGAGGGGCAAGCACTGGGTTGCTACAGCAACCGCTTCGTCCGCAACATCGACCTAGACGGCAATTTGCTCGACATCGCCTATGACATCGGTCACTGGCGTTCACTCGACAAACTGGAGCGGTGGGCCGAATCCCACCCCACTCACCTACGTATTTTCACCACGTTCTTCCGCGTGATCGGAGGCCTTTCGAAGCTGCGATTGTACCACGAGGTATCGGTATCGGATGGCAGCCAGCAGTTGTTCGAGTACCTCAACTGCCATCCGCAGACTGGAATGCTGCGCGACGCGGTGCCTTAGTAACTGACACCCGACACGACCAGGAATACCGGGTCGGCCTTGATGCAGATTCCGCCCTGACACCGAGCTCTTCCCGAACAGTTTTGGTCCCTCTCCTCCAGCGCATGGGGTTGGGGACCCTTTTTGCCAGGAATTCGATCATGAAGCTGAACCACTCATTACTCGTACTGGGCATGTTGCCCTTTTTCAAAACCCAGGCCATCGAAGTGGCTCCGGGCGATTTCGAGCCGTTGCCGGCCGGCGCCAATGCCCTGCTGCTCTACTATCAACATGCCGATCGCTCGGACCAATACCAGAATGGCCACAAGGTTTCCGACAATGCCAAGCTCAGTTCGGACATAGGCATCCTGCGTTACGTCCGCGCTATTGGTCTTTCGGAGAACCTCTCCTGGGAACCCCAGTTTCTGGTGCCCTTCGGTCAGATGAACGCCTCGGGCGATATTGGCGCCCTTGGAGACACTCGCGGCATTGGCGACCCGATCATCTCTGCACCGCTAAAGTGGACATTACCCACCGCCAACAAAGATGTTTTTGCACTGGCCCCTTACTTGTATATTCCAGTGGGCAGCTACGACAAAAACGACGCCCTGAATCTCGGAGAGAACCGCTGGCGTGCCACGTTACAGGCTGCCTACATCCACCATTTCTCCCAGAAATGGGCGCTGGACACCGTGGCTGAGGCGTCTTGGGTATCAGCCAATAATGACTACGGATCGACCAGCGTAAAACTCGAAGAAGACACTCGCTACGAGTACCAGTCTGCGGTGCGCTACGCCTGGACGCCGAGCACCACCTTCGCAGTCGGCGCTGGATACATCAGCGGTTCCGCGACCACCGTGGACGGCATTGATCAGCACAACGGCGTTTCCACTTCTTATGCTCGTTTCACCGTGACGCACTTTATTGGGCCAACACTGCAAATCCAAGCCCAGATCGGCAAGGACATAGAGGTCGAGCAAGGGTTCAAGGAAGATGCGCGCCTCAACCTGCGGCTCCTGAAAGTGTTCTGAGCGTAATAGGCATAACGGGCGTCCTGTTCAGCCAAGCGGGAGAGCGCAGGCGGATCTACCTTGGATCCGTCAGCAAGAGGATCTACTTGTATCCCGACGCGCCGAACACAGTATTGAACTAAAACATCCGATATCGGGCTGTCCTGCTCAACCAAGCACCTGTCCTGCCCAACCAAGCAGCAGTCAAGGCTCCAGCTTACTTTAGTTGCTCGACCCCAATTACCGCGTTGCCGTCGCCGAACCATTAATTTGCGCGGCAACCACCAAAAAAATCTTACAACCCATTTCCAAAGCGCCTTGTATAGGGGCTGTTTGGACTAATGACAGGATCCCACTATGGCAATTGTTCGCCCCTCCCTTGATCAACTTCTGGACATCGCCGGTCGGCTGAATATAGAGTTGACTCCAGAACAAGCCGGTGAATATCTGGCACTCATGCAGTCAAGTTTTGAGGCGTACGACCTGGTCGACGAGTTACCCGATTTTACCCCTCCAGTGCGCTACGAGCGCGGTCCTGTTCATCGCCCTTCAAGCACGGAAAACCCGCTAAACGCCTGGTACTACAAGACCGAGGTGATGGGGGCCAGTTCAGGCAAGTTGGTCGGCAAGACCGTCGCGCTCAAAGACAATATCTCTCTAGCAGGTGTCCCCATGATGAACGGCGCCGCGCCACTGGAGGGTTTCGTACCCTCGTTTGACGCCACCGTGGTGACGCGCTTGCTGGACGCCGGAGCAACTATCCTTGGTAAAGCCACCTGTGAACACTACTGCCTCTCCGGTGGTAGCCATACCTCAGACCCAGCTCCCGTGCACCACCCTTTGCGCCATGGTTTCGCAACGGGCGGTTCGTCCTCCGGCAGCGCGGCGCTGGTGGCCACAGGCGAGGTTGATCTGGCCATTGGCGGTGACCAGGGTGGCTCTGCCCGTATTCCTGCAGCGTGGTGCGGCATTTATGGCATGAAGCCCACCTGGGGTTTAGTGCCTTACACCGGTGTCATGGCGATTGAAGCCACTTTCGATCACGTCGGCCCCATGACAAGCAACGTACGCGATAACGCACTCATGCTCGAAGTCATGGCCGGAGCGGATGGACTCGATCCACGCCAGGCTGCGCCTAAAGTCGACGGCTATAGTGACTATCTGGAGCGAGGCGTAAGCGGACTCAAGATCGGGATCCTGCTGGAAGGCTTTCAACTCGCCAACCAGGACCCACGCGTCGCAGAGAAAGTACGCGGCGCCATCGCAAAATTCAAGGCATTGGGCGCCGTCGTGGAGGAAGTATCCGTTCCCGAACACAACCTGGCGGGATCGCTGTGGAGCCCTATCGGTTGCGAAGGCCTGACAATGCAGATGATGCACGGCAATGGCGCAGGCTTTAACTGGAAGGGGCTGTACGACGTTAGGCTACTGGACAAACAGGCCGGCTGGCGCAATCAGGCGAATGCATTGTCCCCGTCGCTCAAGCTCTGCATGTTCGTCGGCCAGTTTGGTCTGGAGCGTTACAACGGCCGTTACTACGCCAAGGCGCAGAACATCGCACGCGTTGCCCGAGCCGGTTATGACAAGGCGCTGGACACCTACGACCTGCTGGTCATGCCGACGGTACCGATCATCGCCCAGCCGCTGCCTGAACCGGGTTGCTCGATCACCGAGAACGTCTCCCGGGCGCTGGAGATGCTCGGCAACACTGCCGCTCAAGACATTACGGGTCACCCGGCCATGTCGATCCCTTGTGGCCTGGTGAACGGGCTGCCAGTGGGTCTGATGTTGGTCGGCAAGCATTATGCCGAAGGCACCCTCTATCAAGCGGCAGCCGCATTCGAGGCTTCTGTCGATTGGCAGACGCTGTAAGCCTGCTCCACCGCAGACTCACAAAACGTCGCGCGTCGAAAGTTTGCTGTTTATCCGTATAGGCAGATGAGGAAACAACCGATGAGTACACCTTTATCCCAAGTATCCATTTCGACGCGTGGCGAACGGATCTTCACCAGTGAGTAATGCTGGTGGCGATTTCATCAACTTCTCAGGGGGCAAAGACATGAGCCACACACACGAACATCATCACGATCACACTGAGCCTCCGGAGGCCATCGAGCTGCGCGTCAAGGCGCTCGAATCCCTGCTGACGGAAAAGGGGTTGGTCGACTCCATGGCCATGGACGCGCTGGTGGACACCTACCAACACAAGGTCGGCCCGCGCAACGGCGCCCAAGTGATAGCGAAGGCCTGGTTCGATCCCGTGTACAAACATCGGCTGCTGGAAGGTGGCACCGCAGCCATCGCCGAGTTGGGCTTTTCCGGTGTTCAGGGCGAAGACATGGTGGTAGTGGAAAACAGCCAGGCCGTGCACAACGTGACGGTGTGCACATTGTGCTCCTGCTACCCCTGGCCGACCCTGGGTCTGCCACCAGCCTGGTACAAGTCTGCGCCTTATCGCTCACGAATAGTCATCGACCCGCGCAGCGTGCTGGCCGAGTTCGGTCTGACGATTCCCGATGACAAGGAAGTTCGCGTCTGGGACAGCAGCGCTGAGCTGCGCTATCTGGTACTACCGGAACGTCCGGCGGGCACTGACGGCTGGAGCGAGGAGCAACTGATCGAACTCGTGACTCGCGACTCCATGATCGGTACCGGCCTGCCTAAGAAGCCGGATGACGTGGTCTGAATCTGAGAAGGAGAAACCCTATGAACGGTATACACGACCTGGGCGGTATGCATGGCTTCGGCCCAGTGCTCACGGAAGAGCACGAACCCATCTTCCATCATGACTGGGAGCGTAGAGTTTTTCCGCTCTTCGCCTCACTCTTCGTCGGCGGGTACTTCAACGTCGACGAATTCCGCCACGCCATCGAACGCATGGAACCGGCCGAATACCTGCAGGCGAGCTACTACGAGCACTGGCTGCACGCCTTTGAGACCCTGCTGACGGAAAAAGGCGTCATTAGCGCCGCCGAACTGCAGGGCACGGCCAAACCGAGCCCACCGACACAGCCTGTCACGGTGTTAACACCGGACATCGTCGAGGCCGTAGTGCTCGGCGGCGCCTCCTCGCGGGCAAAAGAAGATATCCCCGGTCAGTTCCGAGTCGGTGACCGGGTGCGGACGAAGAACCTAAATCCTACCAACCACACCCGACTGCCACGCTACGCGCGCGGTAAGGTTGGCACAATCGTGATTGCACATGGAGCGTTCGCCACCCCGGACACGATGGCCCACGGGTTGGGCGAGCAGCCGCAGCAGGTCTATGCAGTGAGCTTCAGCGCTGAAGAACTGTGGGGAGTCGCGCGGCCGGACAGTGTGTGCATTGACCTCTGGGACAACTACCTGGAGGCCGTATGAACACGAGCATGCACCACGACTACAAAACCGTCGGTCTCCCTCTCGACGATAAAGGCCCGGCATTCGACAAGCCTTGGCAGGCCCAGGCTTTTTCCCTGCTGGTGCACTTGCACCAAGCCGGCCTGTTCCCCTGGAAGGACTGGGTGCAGGTGTTCAGCGAAGAGATCAAGGCTGCACCGGCGCAACCCGGAGAAAGCGTCAATGACGCCTACTACCGGCAATGGATCACGGCGATGGAAAGAATGGTCACCACACTCGGCCTGGCCGGTATGGAAGACATCGCACAGCGGGTCGAGGAATGGCGGCAGGCTTACCTAAATACCCCCCATGGACAACCGGTGGCACTGGTCAATGCAAGCTGCCCGCCGGCCCACGGGCACACCCACGAGCATCTGCCGCATCGCGAGCCCGTAGCGATCAGTCGAGCCGCCTGCTGAGGTCGAAGCAATTTCTTTGTTGTCTCTATTTTTCCCCTAACAAGCCGCCGAGGCGGCCAAGGAGTCATCGTCATGCATATCGAACCTGGTCTGGTGGAAGCCGGAAAACTCTGGCTGAGCTATGTTACCGCCGCAAGCGTCGGCACCTACACCATCAAACTCGCCGCGGACGCCATTGGCGAACGAGGTGCCGTCTCGCTGGTAGCTCGCACCACCGCCGCCACGTCGCTGGTGTTTGGCTTCTTTCAGCTACTACCGCACCAACCGGTCGGCGTTTCCGAGGTGCATCTCATAATCGGCTCGACGCTGTTCCTGTTGTTCGGCGGCGCGCCCGCGGCGGCAGGTCTCGCTCTGGGCCTGCTGATCCAGGGTTTGTTCTTCGCTCAATTCGACCTTCCGCAGTACGGCATGAACGTCACCACCCTTTTGGTACCGCTGTTGGCAGTTGCTGCCCTAGCGCGGCGTATCATTGCGCCAGATACGCCCTATGTGGACCTGAGCTATCGCCAGGCACTAGGCCTGTCCACTGTTTTCCAGTCAGGCATCGTCGCTTGGGTTGCCTTCTGGGCCTTCTACGGGAAGGGCTTCACGGCAGAGAACGCACTTTCAGTCCTTACCTTCGGCAGCGCCTACATGACCGTTGTCATCCTCGAACCGCTGCTGGATCTGGCCGTGCTCGCTGGCGCGAAAGCAGCACGCCGCCTGCGTGGCAGCGCGCTGGTCGAACGCCGTCTGTACCAGGTCGCCTGAGACGGCACGAGCCGGTCTAGGTTCAGGTGTCCCCGGGGCAAGCGAAGGTCGTAATGCCTCGGGCGACACACTGCAAGAATCGACCGAAACCTCGCAAGCAGAACTGGAGGTAGTTGATGATGGTCATCAGAAATGGCACCCGTACCGGCGGTGGTGTGTTTGGCGGACGCTTACCTTTCGGCGCTTAGCGCCGACGGCTATTAGCTGAGTAATTGCTCGCAACAAGTCCTGCTAATCATCACTAGGGCCTAGGAGCCCCAGCGTCGCTTTTACCGTGCAGGGTGGCCAAAATAAAGACATCTTCAGGCCGACAGCGCCTTCATTAAACCGCTGATACCGAGAATTTTCATGACCCGCTTCAGGTTGTAGGCGAGGACGTTCAAGCTCATCTCGGCACTTACTCCGTTCAGCTTTCGTGTCAGGAAATGCGTGGCGACCATCCATTGTTTGAGTGTCCCGAAGGGATGCTCAACCTTTCGTTTTCGGATCCGCATCATTTCCGGCGCGTTGCTCAGCCTATTCTGCATTTCCTCCAGTACGGCTTCATGCTCCCAGCGCCGAACCCGCCGTTCCGTGCTCGGTGTGCACTGCGGTTTCATTACGCAGCCCCGGCTTTTCGAACTCCAGTAACGGTGCAACGTCAGGCCTTTTTCAACGTTGGTATAGCGCCAGATCAGTGTTTCTCCAGCCGGGCAAATGTATTCGTTTTTTGCCGCGTCATAGATGAAGGCATCGTTATTAAAGCGCCCGTCTGCCTTGGCTCCAGAGGTCATCGGCTTGGGCACCTAGGCAGTGATTCCTGCATCGTGACAAGCCAAGATTTCTTCGCTTTTGAAGTAACCTCGGTCAGCCACTACCGACAGCGTCTCTGACGCCATCGCCTCGCGGGCCTGCTTGGCCATCGAGCTGAGTTGATCGCGGTCGTAACCGACGTTGGTCACCTCATGCGCAACGATCAAATGGTGCTGGGTATCGACCGCTGTCTGCACGTTGTAACCGACGATGCCCGTGCCGCGAGTCATCATGGAGCGGGCGTCTGGATCGGTCAGTGAAACCTGTTTATCCGACGATTCGTTGAGCTGAGTTTCAATGACCCGTAACTCTTTCATCTGAGCTTTGAGCTTGTCGATTTTCTCTTGCAGACGAGCAGCCTTGGGCTGAGCAATCGAGGGTTCTTGCCGATCGGCTTCGTCGAGCGCAGTCAGGTACCGATTGATACTCGATTCAATTTCTTCCATCCGCCGCTTCAGCTTGGCGCTGGTGAAATTGCGGTCGCGGTTGTTGACGGCCTTGAATTTACTGCCGTCAATGGCAACCAGATTTTCTCCGAACAGTCCCAACTGCTGGCACAGCACCACGAATTGGCGGCAGACGCCTCGGATGGCCTTGCTGTTGTCTTTTCGGAAGTTGGCGATGGTCTTGAAATCGGGCATCAAACGCCCTGTCAGCCACATCAACTCGACGTTGCGTTGGGCTTCTCGTTCAAGACGCCGGCTCGATTGAATGCGGTTGAGATAGCCGTATATGTAGATATTCGGCAAGATTGCGGGGTGGTAAGCAGGTCGGCCGGTATCGGCTGGAATGACGCCTTCAAAACGTAGATTGACCAGGTCGAGTTCGTCGACGAAAACGTCCACTACTCCCACCGGATTTGTGTCACTGACGTAGTCGTCAAGGATTTCGGGAAGCAAATTGCTTTGTCCGCGATGCTCACCCTGAATGAAACGTTTCATGGGCAATCCTGCGTTAACACTTTGGGCAATCATAGCAACGTTAGCCGGGTCTTCACGTACTCTGACGTAAGCACGATATGCTACTGAATTTGAAGTTGAAGGGCTTACCCATGGATGTAATTTCAGCGCACCGATTTTGTAAAAATCACCGAGCCCAAATTGAAGCAAGTGATCGTTGTGGCTGTTTTTACTGCTTAAGTGTGTTTTCGTCCGCAGAAATCACAGAGTGGGTCGATCTGGATACCACCGTTTTGTGTCCGAAGTGTGGGATTGACTCGGTCATCGGCTCAGCATCCAGCGCGCCGGTTAACCCAGAGTTTCTTTCGAAAATGAACGAGCACTGGTTTTAGACGATCCCATCATTCGATGGTTTTCGGTCTGTCGGGAATCTACACAGAACGTGGTTTGACCCAGCGCCTTACGATGCTGCTGATCGAATACGTTTTTACACACTCTGGACCGAAAGCTGTCGGTCGCCAACGACAGCAATCGGTCAAAACTGACAGTCGTGTCCGCAGTGTGACGAGCTAGCCCCAGTTGAGGCGGTGGGCACTCGATGCTTGGGGTCCACACGACATCTCCTATCGGGACCGACAAAGACAATAAGAGACTTGGCAAGCGCGTCTGCATTACAAACGGGAGACCTTGTTAAAGCACTGGCCTAAAGATTTATCTCCGCAGTAAACATAGGGTGATAACCGCTGATGGCTAATTCCCGCCTGGGATCTCCAGGCTCTGCACTTTGAATAATGTCATCCATCTTGCCGGCGAATAGGACAAACGACGACTCAGGGTAATGTCGCAGAAGGCGCTTCGCTTCATTACGGTACTCCTCAGGAATGAGCGGGCTCTTTGACAACTCTCGCAAAAACGCTTCTGTTTGGATCACACTTCGGGTGCGTTCACTCGGCATACTCATTTCAGCCACCCCTCTAATGCGTTTTGGTAGTCAACCGATAAATGGCCTAGGCCACTATTATGACTGAAAGGCTGACGAGGTCCTAGCCGGATAGCCGCCCGCATCCTCTGCGCGCAGCGCAATAACTCTGCAAACAAATTCTGAAGCTCAACCGGCAACTCAAAGGTCTTTTGGAGGCAGCTATGGGTCGGTTGCGGCCCTTCACCAAAGGCGGCAATCGGCCAAAAACGGATGTCGAACTTCTGGTGCCAATACTGACCGGAGCTTAGCGCTCCGTCTTCGCAAGACGGTATTTCGCCCTAAAGTCCTCTGCAGCCCTGGAAGCCAATTACTGAAGAGTCTTCACTTTTGCTCGATTCCTAACAGGAGCTGGCCGCGGGGGGTTGACCAATGAAGCGTCAACGGCACCGTTTTCGCCCTCCGTCGCAGGAGTGAGAGTTACACCCGACACTGCGACGGCAAGACCAGGCAAATTTTCTCCGGGCTTACCGGCTATCGGTACAGCCGCCCCTTCTGCTTCAAACTGCACCGTCAGCCCCCAGAAGCCGTCGTGAATATTCTGGTCGCGTAGTAACGCGACCAGAAGGTCGTGTACAGAAAACCTTCGCTCTCTACCTACCATGCTTACTCCTTATAGTACAGATGCCGTGAGGCGGCTCGACGCCTACTGCTTAACGAGGCTGGCGCATCAGCTGTCGTCGGGGAGGCACGCGGTGAGTTGAGCATCTTGAATGAATGGGCCGCTGAGTTCATGAATCGGCCATCGCCCATTAATGATTTTGGCTACGAGCAGAGACTTATCGATAACTCGTTCCGGGCCCTGCCGTAGCATCAAAGGCGACATCTCCAAAAATCTCGCCACATCGAGCTTGTCTTGAGCTGCCAAAGCATAAGGGTCGTAACCGAGTCAAAAGGCCGCCTCGACAACCGCGACCAGACTGCTGCAATAGATACCTTCGGTACTTGTCTGCATGACTGCTTCCCTGTGTTAATGCCCGAGCCCCCTCCCCTTGGCGGCTCAGCTGATTGAATCAGTCCCTCGATTCAAGACGGATCACAGGTGGTTTTCAAGGTAGGCGCAGACAATCGCTAACTGTCCCGACCGGTGACCAGATATCTCATCTTCATGTTCTATTGAGCGCTGTCAGAAGCAAGTTTTTGGGATAAGCGTCGCCGTTCTCAGGACGGGGGGCTGTACGGTGCGCGACACTATCGCTGGTAGATACAACAATACGCGTAACGCCTAGATTCCTATGCACTGCACGTTATGTCGATCGATTACGGCTAGGAGAGTACGGAGTACTCCAACCAGGATCTGCGGCCCTTGGGGCATGTTCGGTCAATGTCAAAGGGACGAAAATACCGATGCATGAAGGCCTCGGTGTTTGGCTCGCTTGGTGTGCTCTGCTTGTTCTCAAGATGGGAAATAGCAACGTCGACCATAGGCATTTTGAGTAGAAGGGGCCGACTTAGGCATACGCAGCTGTGCGCATGTCTATGCTATTTCCCTAAAAGTGCGCGTGTGCTGCCCTGCACGTACGCCCCGAAGTGTGCACTATAGTGTTCATGGCGGGAAGAGCACACAGCACCGGCGAGTCCTGACTGACTCGGTATTAGCGCGTCGGAGGCCGTCCAGATGACGGAGTTCTGTGCTGAGGGCTTCAAAGATCTCTATGTGCCACCGCCAGACTTCCACCCGGCCAGTATGATTAGACCTCCGTTTGTTGGATGACTTTCTTCAGCAGAGACGCAAGGTCCGCATCAGGGTCCAGCACTAGGAATGTCTCTGCCAATAGGGTTAAAGGGTGGATGTTGAGCCGTTCGGCTAGCGCCGCAGCCTTGTCAATAGTAGGGTTTCTCATGCCTCGCTCCAGCGTGCTCATGTAGGTCCGACTACAGATGCCGTGAAAATCTTCCTGTGTCAGCCGCCTGCGCAAGCGCGCGTTGCGGAGTGCGACGCCAAAGGCTTGTTTGATTTCCATGACCGCTCCTCGCAAAAGGAACGATGAAGCCTTTTTGAACACTATAGGGCTACAATCTATAGTGTTCATTTCGTTAGAATTGCGCTCGGCTGGGGAAACCTAGCGAAACGCCCGATCGTACCTGCTCGCTACGGTATGGGCAGCCTCTGCTGCTCGTCGGAGCGGCCCTCGTCTACTTACCACGGTGCTCTGAGTGATTTTTGTTTACGACCCCGACTACCGGGAGGTGCGTTCTTGGACCCATGGGGAAATAGAAGGCCTATGCTTCATCGTCACAATCACCTGCATGCGCACCGGCCAGCGCAACCGCGCTGCGGTGATCGAATGTGCCTACGAGCTCCGCCATTATCTATTGGTCGTGAAGGACGTGGTAATTGAACAGGTACAGATGATGTGTCCGCCCACCATCAGCGGCCGACACGAATGGGTGCTTGAGAAGCTGGAGAGTATTGTGATGTTTGAGGGCGTGGCCACGGAGGACAGCGCAGTTGTCTATCGAACTGCAGTGGCTAGCTACAAGGTAGGAGATCTGGATTTGCGGTTCAGGAAGCGATCGAGGGTGCTTTATTCGTCCAAGTCCCTGTACAGCCACATTCCTTCGTACGGACCGAATGACATTAATAAGAGAGCGGCGAACCTGTATGGCCCACTATGGCAGAAGTAGGCGCCGTACCGAAATGCTGTCCACTCTCTGCGGCGCATAGGCCCCGCTGCAGATGTTCTGGGGCAGTCCACGGCAGCAGAGGATAGAGGAACTATGACAGACATGGCACTGGCTGCCGCAGCACTACGTGCCGCGCGGCGAGTTGTGGTCTTTACCGGCGCTGGGATCTCTGCCGAAAGCGGCATTCCCACTTTTCGCGACAAGCAGTCCGGACTATGGTCCGTATACGATTCCAGGCAGTTGGAAACGGCGGATGCGTTCCGTGAGAACCCGGAGTTGGTATGGGGCTTCTATTTGTGGCGAAGACAGCAAGCCAAGAGCGCGGAGCCCAATGCCGCGCACCTGGCTCTTTCTCGCCTGGCAGCTACCGAGCGCCACCTGGCCGTGGTGACTCAGAATATTGATGACCTACACGAGCGCGCAGGTACGAAAGAGGTCATCCACCTACACGGCAGTCTCGAAGTGCCAAAATGCTTTGCATGTGCCCGGCCAGCAAAGCTGACAATGACTCAAACAACCGATCCCGCTGAGGTCCTGGAGATCGAACCACCGCGCTGCCTGCGCTGCAATGGACGGCTCAGACCAGGCATCGTTTGGTTTAAGGAGGACCTGCCACTTGGGGCGTGGAAGGCGAGCATGGCGATGGTTCGTCAATGCGACGTGCTGATCTCTGTGGGGACATCAGGGGTCGTGACCCCTGCCGCCGACATCCCAGAGATCGCGCACACAGCCGGGGCCACCGTCATACATGTAAACCTGGTGGACGTATCGCTCGGAGGTAGCCGGGAACTCATGCTGATCGGAAAAGCGTCTGAGGTATTGCCGACCTTGGTAACTTCGGCGCAATGAAAGCGCCTCGCGTAAGGCGAGGCTTTTCCTGCATTTTGGTTGCATCACGCCCCCCATCAGACCTTCTGACGCCTGGCTTAGCTACCGCCGCGTCCCAAAAAGCAAAAAAGAGGCGGCTCGGCTCTGTCATCCATGCAAAATGTCGACTGCCTCAAGCTTGACAGCATTCATGACTACACTGGATTTTGCTTTGGGACGTCTTTTGGCCCCCTGCCGGCTAGATAAGAGTTAGAGGAGCCAAACCAAAAGCCCTCTCCCCCCCCCCCCCGTTCAGCCAGAACTTGGATAATGCTCTCCAAAACTGGAACAGGCCGATACTCGCGGTCCGCGTCGAACGCATACAGCGGAAAGTATTCAGCGCCAGACTTCTCCCGGGAACAGCCATTGCTCCCCAGCCCCTGCAATGACGTCCCAGTTGCTCATCTGCTGTATAGCGTTGAGCCCGCGCACCCCACGGGATTGATTGTGGCGACCGGTACCCCAAAGCAGCAACAGCGCGGTGCAGCCTTAATCCTGGTGTACGGACTGAACCGTCTTAAGCTGCTGCAAGACCGCTATCGCGTGCTGCGTAGCATGGAGTTCCTTGGCGACCTCATCATTGACCTGGCCAAGTCGATCGACGCATTGGAGGCGCCGGACGCCGCGCTTCAGCTAGAGGAACGCCCGCAGCCGGTGTTGCCACACGGCTGCGGCTGCTAGGTGACCGCATGCGGCAAGAACTCAAGGCCGCAGCTGCGCCCTATTCGGCAGTGGCCAAGACCGGGCTGGAGGGTTTCAAGCGCCGCTTAGCCATCTGAGTCTCCCCGAAGGCGTGCTGTGGCGGACTGACTAACTGCCCCGGCATGGCTGTGTCTCCAATTGCAGCGACACTTGCGCACTGACTCAGCGTGCTAACAGCAAGATCAATAGCATAAGCCCGGCGAACAACAGGCAAGCGCTCGCCAGTCCCGCCCGTTTGATCAATCGGTCCAGTTTGCGATCCAGCCCATGCACGTGACGTTCGAGTGTGCCGAGTTGACCGAAAGCCGCCTCACCATTGGACTGATTGTATTGGAGTCCAGGTAGGTTGAACTGCGATAACTACGTGTGGCGATCAAGCTCCCGCCTGCCCTGGTAGAACCGATAGTGATCATCAGCAGCATCCTGACGTTATCTGCCCAATGCGAGCCTTCCAATGCTTGTTTGAATACCAAGTCGCAGGAAAATTGGATCATCACGCCATACGCAATCAGAAAGAAACCTTTGAGAAAGCGGTCGTCGCGGTAGTCGACTAAAAAGATGAAGACGGCAACAGCGCCATTAGATATGGCCATCGCGGATGCATCAATCTCGAAGAAACGGTATGTAATCCAGCTCTGAATGACATTGACCAAGAGGGCCAGGAGCGAGCCCGTTTTGGTAGATCGCCAGTGCCACAGGTTCTTTTTTGCAGACGACACCACTCTACTCCAACTTGGCCCCGCTTTGTCTAGATGCTATCGGTAAGGCACAATGTAGGCTGCAGAAGGGTTTAACTCACGTATTGAATCGCTCCGCCGAAAAACTGTCCTTAAGCTTTTACCAAAGGGTATATTATAGAATTACTGAAAACGCAGAGTCTGTTGGCACCCGGTGATGGATTAAATGGTGCATAGAGAGGATTACAGGGCTTCACCTGTTATACTTTCTCCCGCAGCGGATGTACGCGGGCGCTTACTATTTTGTTATAAGCGATGTCTAAACCAGTGCTTCAACATCGCCACATAGAATTGGCATCTGCACATAAATGCTAAAATCTGCTAAGACAAAATAACTGTCGGAGTTTTTTATGAACAGAAAGATCACACAGCTTGATGTTGAAAACGCTCTAGAGCGCCTGAAATCTCTTGGCAAAACGCCGACGCTGGAGGCTATTCGCACTGCAATGGGCAACAAGGGCTCGAAGGCAACAATCATAAAACTTTTGAAGATCATTAAGTCAAAGCCAGAATCCCCCCTGGTTGGTGACAAATTTCTTACCCCCATGCCCTCCTATCTTTCGAAAGCCGATTTTTATGAGAAACTTGATGATAAATCCAGCATGGAAGACGCTATCAATTATCTTGTTTCAGAAAAAGACGATCCGACAAGAATTATGAGCGATTTATGTGTAGTCATTCAGCGTTTAAGGCTCGAAGTCAAACAGTGCGAGACGGAGATGAATCAGATCCGCAGTTTACTCAAAAATGTCTCGGAGACGATGCAAACCGCAATCAGAGGGCAGGTGTAGTTGCTCGTGCTTTGTTAAGGGCTCGGTACATACGAGCGCGTACCTTTCTATAGACGCGCCGATCAAACTCGTCAATCTGAGACTGCAGCGGCATATTTCGATGCTTGATGAAGTCTCCCAAGCGAAACTGATCTTCCCAGTTTAAAGTGTACACGGCCTCACGCCATGCGGGCCATGCGCGTACACTTGCGATGCTTTCATTCCTGAAAAAATCGTCTTTGACCAAGCCCCAAAACCTGAACGCTATGGGCACTTCCACATCGGTCACGCCAAATAACGTACCCACTGCCTTTTCCAGTTTCATTTTGATGAGCCGCAACAGGTCCGCAGAATGGTCCTTCCAAAGCCGAGCGCTAGTGAGGTCGACATATTCGACGCATAAGCGGCGTCCAATTTCCCGATGATGATAGGGAGCTCTCTCACAGCTGAGCATGGCCAGCAGACAGGCGAGTCGATCCAGGGCAGATAGTTCCGAGGGCCCTTCAAACCAGAACCTATCATTCTGCCGGCGTATCCAGCCAAAGGATTTCAGTATCCGGACGCTATCAGCTTGAGTGCAGGTCAGGCTGAGGGCAGCCCAAAATGGGTGATCGAAAAAAGATTTGACCGCTGGCGCTGCGGCGAAGATTTTTTCCAGGCGAGAATGATGAGGCTTGTGACCGTCGAGGAACCGGCGCCAACTTTTTTCATCAACCGAATGCCTGGGCAGGTGTTGGTCGGCTTCAAACCACCGTGCCAGACCCCATCCAGTGCGAGAGACGTTTATCTCGTCAGCTAGGCTTGCTGCGGTCACCATCACTCGAAAATATTCCGCCAGCGGCTTTGTGCGTCTCGCCATCTATCCTCCTGGTGCAGTTGCCTATCAAACCAGAGGATCACTCGCATTTACAATGCGCAATTTTTTGAATAAGTGTAAAGCTTTATAACTTATTGTTTTACAACATTTATACAAATTAATCCAGTTTACATTTTTGCCCGTTTGTATGCCTGTTTTTGCCCTGTAGCCTCTGTTCCACACGAAAGAGACCGGACCAATCACTGATCCGAAGCTTCGTGAAACCAGATCTAGAGGAAAAAAAATGAGGGTGTCCGTGGCACCAGGTACCGCCGTAATCGCGCTCGGAAAGCTGGCGATGATCACGGCGATAGAAGGTGAAGACTCAGTAAAAGTCAGGATTTCGGAAACAGGCCAAACTCACGTGGTGACGGTTGCGGAATTGGAAATGGTACCCGACGATCATTCGGTGATGGAGAAGGTGTCTACATACGACCCAACCGACCCTAGAGAGGCTGCACGGTTGATCCTGGCCGGGGAGCGCGCAGGCATCATCAAGGGGTATCTAGACGGAAGCCTTCAGTTGCTGGAAGCAGCTGGCAAGCTCTCGCTAAAAAAATCGGCTTTTTACAAACTCGTATCGCAGTTCAACCACAAGCTTGGAGCGCTCAGCATTGTCAAATCCTCCGCTGGGCCTAAAAAGGGTAGCCAGCGCATTTCTCCGCAAATCATCAAGATTATCGAGGAGTGCTTTAGGAACCATTTCCACGGGGCCTCCGCATCTTATTCCCATGTCTGGAAGCAAGCGCAAGCGCAGTGCCATGTGAAAGGCCTGAAGCCGCCAGGGTTGTCTACGGTGCAACGCTTCATAAAGGGACTCGATCCCAAAGTCGTGTTCCGCATGAAATATGGGGCTGATGCAACCAACCAAGTGTTTGAGTCCCGTCCGGGCTATGTCCATACTGATTACCCCCTGCATCATGCTCAGATGGATCATACCCGCGTCGACATCATCCTTTGTGACGAGCAGGATCGAACCAAGATCATTGGCAGGCCGTGGGTCTCGCTGCTGGTGGATGTCCATACCCGGGTGATTCTCGGGTTTTACCTCAGCATGTTTTCGCCAAGCCTCGTTTCGGTCCAACAAACCGTTTGCATGGCTGCCCTTCCCAAAAACAGGGATTCCCCTAATTCGCCTACCTATGGGATCAATTACCCCTACTACGGCATGCCGGAGTTCATCGGCATGGACAATGCGGCGGAGTTTCGTTCACCTATCCTGGAGGCCGCTTTGGACCTTCACGGATGTACAGCTCATTGGCGTAGGGTTTACAAGAAACACATGGGGGGAGTCATTGAAAGCCTCATCGGCACGCTGATGACCACCGAAGTGCATTTTCTACCCGGCACGACCTACTCAAACGTCAAGCAGCGCGGTGAATACAACAGCGAAGCACGCGCGGCCATGACTTTCAAGGATTTCAGATCTTGGTTTGCAGGGCAGATCCTGATTTATCACGGGACCGTCCATTCGACGCTCCGTTGCTCGCCCAAAGATGCCTGGACAAACTACTTCTCACGCGAAAGTGGGAAACTGCCGCCCGTGGCAATCAATAAACGTAATTTGTATCTTGACTTCTTGCCTGAAAAGCACAAGCCCATACGCAATAACGGAATAACTATCAATGCGGGCATCTATTATTGCCGCGACTTGATGGCACACCAGGGTCGAGGCAAGGTTGTGGTCAAGTTTGACCCTTACGACATGACCAAAATCTGGGTGAAGTTAAAAGCGGAGTACGTTCTAGCGCCCCTTGCCCGGGCCTCCCATGATTACGTCAATTTTGAATATTATCGAACCAATCGAGCATACAACAAAAAACTCCCACCGGGAACGGTCACAGATCCAGAAGCCTTACTTCAACTGATTCACAACAACAAGCTTGTGATGCAAGCCAAACGTAACACTCAGAAAAGCAAGCGTGATGCGAAAAAACAGTCAGCAGCTAAATCCCACCACCGCGAACATTTATCCAACGGCGTGCCGAAGCATATGCCAAAAGAAATTTCCTCTGTGCCCGTCGCGGCCCCAGTAATCGAGCGCGTTGATTACAGTCGACCACCTACGCTTTTTGACACCAAGGACTGATTCATGACAACACCAACCCATCTTTATCCTCACCTGCGTCAATCGTTGCAGCATTACCCCACATTGCCTGACCAAGAACGCGTCTTGTTTTGCCTGGAAGATGTATTTATTGATTACCCGGCAGCACAATCAATTATCGAGACCTCCAGTTACATGCTGAAGGTAAAGCGAAAAGTTCAAGCACCTTGCATGTTGGTATGGGGAAGTGGTGGATTCGGAAAAACCAGCATCATCAGGCAACTGAAGGCTCACAATGCCAGTCAAGAAGAGAAGCTGGTATTCATGAGCTTGCGCCAAAATCCGAATAACTATAATTTCCGCGAATTACTGTTTGAGGCGTTTGGATTACCCATCAAAAGGAAGTTCAGCTCATATGACGCCTCCAAAGAATTCACCCTAACGGTAGAACGACAGAATATCCGCGGAATCGTAATCGATGAAATCCATGACGCGTTGACACTTACCGCTTTTCAGCAAAAGGTCAATCTGTCATTGCTCAAAAACCTTTCGGGCGATCCTTATAACCTGAGCGTGTTTGCCTTTGGGATCGACAAGGCCAGCGAGGCGCTACGTCTGGACCCCCAACTCGAACGTCGCTACATGCAGTGGCCGTTGCCCATGTGGTCCCTCAATGGTGATTTTCGCGCTTTTTTGGCTGGGTATGAACGCGTGCTTCCGTTGAAGATAGCCTCGAATCTGTGGTCAGAAGAACTGGCAACGCGGCTCTTTGCCTTGTCCGCCGGCTTGATGGACGCCGTAGCAAAGATCATCCAGGTCTGCGCGGCCGAGGCAATTCTTTCGGGTGTCGAGAAAATCACCGCCGAGATTATCGATCGCGCCCCCTTGCTCGCCGCCAAGTTCGGCGTCTCTATCCTGCTCCACTCCCCCTCTGACCGATGATGAAAAATATCAGTTTGATCAGGCGAGCGTTTGATGTAGACCAGCACCTGGTGCTGCGTACGCCTCAGGTGGAGGCTGCCATTCAACAAATGATGGCGGCGTTGCAGACCGAAGCCGACCCCGTGATCTATCTTTCCGGCTTGTCGGGTTCGGGCGTTTCTACCGTTTTGGCTGAGACATCACAACGCCTGGGCCACGCAAATGGCACAGCGTGCTTCACGTTGGCCAGACCGGAGATCAACGACCAGTATCTGCCAAGCGAGTATCTGCTGCACCATTTTGGGTTTCGGTTCGCGACTCGGCACTACCATAAGGTATTGCCCCGAGAAGTCTTTGCGCTTGGAGGCATACTGGCCCATTCGATAATGCTCATAGAAGATTATCTGGCAGGCGTAGCCAGCCTAGAGCAAAAACGCAAGCATATGCACCAATGGAGTCAGCTTACTGCGCCACCCATTTCACTACGCATCGTGCTCGCCGGCCCTTCTGATCACATCAAAGGGTCGTGGGCATCACATCGGCCAAACGGTCGAACGATTTGTATCGAAGAATGGCGCTTTAATGACTTGTTCCGGAATTACTTGAAGGACATTTCTTCGCTCGTCTACAGGACGTACGAACTCGATGTCGATTTGCCACTCTACGCGAAATCACTTTTCAAGCTCAGCCGGGGTAACACTGCGCGCCTGCTCGAATACCTCCGAGAATGCGTCAGGCGCACCATTTTGTCAGCAGAAACTGGTGTCTGCGCCAAGCTGTTCAAACTGTCCTATCGAGAAATTGTATATGCCAATGCCAAATCACTCCGTGACCTTACCGATAGCTGAAGAGTCGTTCTCATCGTGGTGCCATCGGCTGCAACCTCGCACAGCAGCGCAATGGCGTGCGATTGACGAGATTCTGAACCTGAAACCCCACCCCCTTGCGGAACTTCGGTTGCGTGATCCGGATTTCGAGTCACCGCCCGTCTTCGAATCACGCATTAAGGATGCGTTTGGCCTGAAGAAAGTGGCGTTTTTTGAGCGCTTTCGTGCTGATTGCCTTTGGCTGGTGCCGCACACTGTCGGAGATTACGCCTGTGCCGACTGCATCGCTAACGCACTCCGCCAACATGGTCGAATCGTCCTAATGAAATCGTGGCGGTACCTGTTAGCACCCATCTGTCCAAAGCATTCAAAGATCCTGACAGATTACGGCAGACGAAAATCCAGCTATCTACAGTTCTTGACCGGTCCACCAGTCCCGCTACGGTTAACCATAACTGGTTCCGCGCTCGACGCTGTGATCAAGGCAGGATTGAAGGTACAGGTGCTGATGCTAAAACTCGAGAAGCAGCTAGTCTCCAATCCTCACAGCGCAGGAACTCGAGAATTCTCAATCTTTCATGCGCGAAAGTACATCATGGAGTTTTTGCTGCACGCCGCCCACTACGGCGCGGGCCTCGCGACTCAATTCGTCACGACTCCCAGGGCCGGAGACGTCGCACTGACAGATATGCGTTTCAAGCTTCTCATGAAAGTTGGTGCACTTCAGGCCAACGCTGCAGAACGCACCTGCGCTTTGATAATGATGGGCATCATAACTGGGTATGTCACCCGCCAGGAGATTGAGGAGCTCAACAACCAGACCGAATATGTCCGAAGCTGGTGGGCGTGCAGATGGGATCCAGAATTTCTCGGAACGTCCTGCAGCCAAATTTACAAAAGTCACGACCAGACGTACTCGCGGCAGATCCGAAATGCGCTGGGCACCTTCAACCACAAACACACCAAGGCATTCGTCAGGGGGATGGCGCTTGAGCCGCTATAACAAAATTTCAAAAATCGACTTCCGTTATGTGAGATTAGGCATTGGGACGCCACCGAGTACCAGCGGCATCCTGCCCCACTATCTTAGCTTTGCCATGGACAGACAGTCAGGAAAGGTCTTCGGATTTATCCTCACACGCAACATTCCAGTTCAACGACATAGGTTAATCCTATCTTGCCGTATGCGGGAGAATGTAGCATCTCATTCACCCTGGCGCCTCTCCTTCGACGGGTGCGCGCCATGGTTTCCGGGCGTAGCAAGAATTCACACCAGCGCTACTCATACGCAGTGTTTTCACCGCTGGAATTTAAACGAAGCAGATGAAGCATTCGTTGACTTCATCATTGATCTACCATTGAAGTACTTGAGAAAAATCATCGAATGGGGTTACTTCCAACCGAGCATTGCTGATACATATTTTCAGGAAAAATTTAGCGAACACAACTTGCTCGCCCAATACCTCAAATAGCGTATTAGAAAAATCTAACAGGTTCAGACGAGGCCACTTACATCCGGTAGTCGTCGCCTTCGTTGCGATCTGCCCTTCCTGGAAACCTGGTCATTAATCACCGGAAAACCATGCCATCTCAAGGTGTTTTTTCCGTTGATTAGTGGCTAATCAGTGGAAAGCCTTTGAAATCAACAGGTTAAGAATTCCATTAATTAACGAATGCTGACAGTTTAGTCGAGTTATAACCGGCTGCCTGTCAGTTGATGGTACGTGCCGTGCGACTGCTGTCAGCAACGACGGTAAAACTGGCGCCTTTCGAGGCTGGCGTTTGTGTACCTGGGGTTGATGTGGACGAATGAACGGATGAAGGATTCGGTCCAGCGGCGGCGGCTCGTCGCTCTGCACCGAGCCACTTCTCGCCACCGCCGCTGGACGATGAGCCAAGACAGGCAACGGTACGTTGCTCACCACGGTAATGCAGTTCAGCCACGCAGCCGCCATGTGGAAAAATAGCGTAGCCGGCCGCGAGCATGTCACGTGTGGTCTGAGTGAAAGAACGGTCGCCTTTGGATAACTCAAAAACGAATATAGTGCCGCGAGTCTCACTAGTGATACTTCCCTTAATGACTATCTCATAACTTCCAAAAGGATCAGAAGTTACGCTAGGAAGTGGCACAACTTGCTTATTAGGTAAAATATCAGGAGCCACGTTAGGAGCTTTAACAGGACTTTGAGGAACAGGACTTTGAGAAACCGACGTAACGGGCTTAGGAGATCCCACAGATAACGGATTGCTGAAAGCACTAGCCCCGTTACGCCAGTAAATAGTGCTGAAGATAGCAACCAATACTCCGAGGAGAATAACAACGCGAGGCGATGCGAGCGCGTTTTTGCCCGCCATGGTGTCTCGATGCTGGCCGGTTGCTGTTGAGTCGTAGAGCTGGAAGACTCGTTTGTCAATTTTTCTGAGTGCAACGATGTTTGATCCATCGGTAGGTGCCCTATTCTCTTGAGCTGAATGCATAGCCTCCTTGTAGTCTTTGGCAACAAGGAACTTTAGCCATTTACCAAGCAACATCAGGTTAGAGTGCTGATAAGCGGCCTCAGAGGTCTGACGAATATCGGTGTGAACATACTTAATATTCGGCGTCGTAAGAATGATGTCCCAGTTCCAATGCCGGTGGCGTGTCCAGGCATCAAGGAAGTTCATAGGACGGTCAGCAGCCTTGGCTGCATCCATACCTTCAGGATAGTCGTAACGCTCAACCCATTTATCTGTCCACTTTTGGGGGAACAGGGTTTGGGCCTCATCGAAAATCATAAAGGCGTTTCGAGACACCCAATGGAACCAAGTTCTAATTCGCTCCATACCTTCTTGGGACTCGTGATCGATATATAGAAGATCAAAAGTATCAGGAAGATCAGGAAACAAGCTGTGGAACTTTTCACTAGACATACCCCGTATATTTGTGACGATCAATCGCCCAGCCTTAGCAGCGGGAACAGCGTCATCCCAGACCGCACCAGACGTTTTATATGAACCATTGGGTCCGTGATGAATTTTTATGGCCATGTTAATTGGCTCCGGGAATAAACTTCATTGCCCAGCGAGCTGGGATAGCGGAGAAGATCATAGTTAAGCCTTGAGGAATCTTAAAGAACGCGAGTGTAGACTGGATATCGCCGGGGATACTTCCCCATGCGGACTTAACAAGCGCAACCACCCCGCTCTCTTCGGATATCTCTTTAACGACAGTGTATGCAATGTCAAGCATAATAACTTTGAATTGCAAATAAGAGTAGATAAGCGCTTTCGTTATGATAACGAGAGCATCCTTGAAGAACTGATAGATACCACTAGCCATGAAGTCCCAGATGTACTGGAAGAAAGTATTAGCACTATCAAGCCATGCAGCTAACCACGAAAGATCCATAAATCACCTATGCAAAGACAATAAATAGGGCAATAACCGCACACATAAATAGAACTGCCTGAGCAATCCAGTCGAGAGAGCCTGAATATTTATCCAAACAGAAACTTATACTTTTGCCGAGAACGGTAACGGGTGGTGGGCAATAAAGAGTGCCACCACCACCAAGGGAAAGATCACCGATAGGTGAAAATACACTTTTGAGCTTGTCTAAACCGTCCTTAATTTCATCTTTAGAATCGTCGATTTTCTTCTGCCATTTTTCATTCTCACCATCTAAAGAACCTTGCTCGGGGGCTTTAAGCTTGGTCGTCGAGGGGCCATCACCTTCACCACAGTCGGATGTACAAGTTCCGTTACCACCGCTGCCAGTGCCAGAACCGCTGCCAGAACCAGAGCCAGACCCAGAACCGCTACCTGATCCAGAGCCGGTACCACTACCAGAGCCTGAACCAGTACCAGAACCAGAACCACTACCTGAACCTGAGCCAGAACCGCTACCAGAGCCTGAGCCTGAGCCCGTACCAGAGCCGGAACCCGAACCAGAGCCAGAACCGTTACCAGTACCTGTACCACCGCCTGAGCCGGTATCAGAGCCGGAACCAGTACCCGTGCCAGTGCCCGAATCTGATCCAGATCCAGTGCCAGGCGTAGGAGTAGTGCCAGTGTCACCGCCAGAGCCAGTGCCGGTATCGGGGGATGGATCAGGAGCCGGGGCTTCATAGGGATCACCTGTAATGGTTACATCGGCAGTGCAGGTAAAGCCTGCACCAGAACCAGAGGCGCGGCAAATAGCCACACCGGATATAGAAGTGCCACAACCGCCGATATCAGGAGGATGCGGAGTGTCACTAGATTGATTCCAAGAATATGACTTTGAAACAGCACCTTTGGCATCTTGGCACTTCTGGTTGGATGATTGACAAGTACCATTAGAAGGGTTGAAAACTTCACCAGAAGGACATGAATCACCATCGAGGTTAACTACGCTGCCATTAATGACTTGGGGGTTACCATCCTTGTCGGTATAAGAATAAATACAGCGAGCACTAGTAGGGCTCTGCATGACAACAGATAGAGTGGTTGAAATGCCAATTGATAGATCAGAAAGGCACGCAGATTGCGGAGACGATTTGCCAGATCCGGCTGGACCGTTCCAACCATAATAAGCAGCAGAAACAAATGACGAATAAGAAAAAAAGAAGATAAAAAGAAAACGTAAAACAAACTTTATTGGCATGATGAGTATCCATAAAAAAGCCCCGTAAACGGGGCCGAAGTTAGAGATACTCAGCGCACCGGATACCTGAAACCAGTGCGCTGGCCATAAGAACACCGACCAGCGCAGACCAGATCAAGGCTGGTTAGACCTTGCGGACGAGTGCGATGATGACACCGACGACAGCCAGGGCGCAGACGACTGCGACAACGGAGCCACCAACGCTCTCACCGCCAGTCTGAGCAACAGCGAGGGCTGCCTGAGCATCAGTGACAGCGTCAGCGAAAGCTGCAGTGCCAGCGAGTGCTGCAACAGCACCAGTGATGCCGACAACAGAACGGCGGAACGAAGGAACGGAACGGAACTTCTGGATTGCTTGTTTCATTGTGTTAACTCCTGCGGATTTTCCGCACTTGAGAAATGATGATTCCAGCTGCAAAACCTACTACGAACAAACCGATTGTTCCCCAAAAAAACTGGAGGTATATCTCGGTGTCAAATCCACCGGTAATAAGCAGTTCTAACTGAGCCTGCTGTTCTGGTGATACAACATAAGTTTCAGACCAAGTCTGAGAATCGCATGAAGTCACGCCTTCTGACGAAGTTGAGAAACGACTGCATACTAAAACTGACTGGGTCGGCACTTATTAACCCGCCTTATTCATTGCGGCAGAAAGAGGCGGAATATTCTTACGACGACCTTGACGAGGATCACAGGTGAACTCAAGACGGCCATCACGAACATCGGCAATGACATCACACTCGTAAGTGCCAGGCTGAGGAACTTCGGCCGGTGTGGAGGCATAGAAGTCAGTCTTCTGTGGATACGGAATGTTAGGCAAATGAACGAATGCCTGAAACATCGTATACGGCTTTTGAGACTTGGCAGCAACGCCAGAACGCTGAATGCCGGTTACTTCGATAAGTAGTGTCATGGACATGGTAGAGCCCCTTACAGTGTAGGCAGCCGAGAACTTAGGCTCGGATTGCGATATGCCCAGCTGGGCGGAATGAGATTTGGTAAACGGCGAAACGTGAGAAACTGGCGCTTGGCTATTTGAGACTTGACCTGCTCAGCTGATGCAGCCTGTAGAAACAGACGCATAAGCGAGCTAGCGAAAGCAGAATCATCAATGTTGCCAGAGTTAAAATTAGCAATTTCAGCCTCGACTGAATAACGGAGAATCTGATATTGAGACTTGTCCATTATTTACGCACCATGAGATAAATACAGATGAAAATAAAAGGTATCAAAAATAAAAAATAAAGTGGCACGTTGAACGACAGAACAAGGCGCATTAATAACCCATCCATTCAGCCATTGACGGTGTGCCTTTTTCTTGACGATCAAGAAACCAAATACGCTCAGGTTTAGTGCCCTGCTCTTTCCTGAGTTCAATTACAGCAAGCGTTTCAGAAACTTGCTCGGTCAAGACGGGGTTCATAAACTCACGA
>NZ_AWQP01000024.1:0-117058 GCF_000972175.1 Pseudomonas syringae pv. coryli str. NCPPB 4273
GGCGACGGCCTGAAGAAAAGCTTGCGCATCGTCAACAAAGACCCCGAACGCTACGCCCCGGTGCTCTTTGACCTGCTGCGCTTCGTGCTGCAGGAATGCGGAATCAAGACCAGCCCGGAAGAACTGCTCAAGCAGGTATTCAACGCTGGAAAACTGACGGCTGACGTGGACCAAATCATCACCGGCGTCAAAGGCTCCTCGACCTTCCAGAACCTGCCCAATTGGGCCAAAACCTCCGTGGTCACTGTCCTCGCCGCTTCCCGCGACAATATGCCAGCAATAGTCGGCATCGTTGAGAAGCGACTGATGAAATGGAAAGGCATGCAGCGCAACAGCTCTGCGGCATCCTCGGGTTCAAACCACCCGAAAAGAACCGAAAAACCCGGCAACAAAGACGCAGCCGTTGCAGCACAGGGCAAAGAGGGCGCGAGCAACACCCATTCCAATCAGGTAGAAGCCTCAAGAATTGGCCTGCAATCGCCTTCCAGTATTCTGAACGAAGGTCTGGGTGTCAGCGGCGAGCACATCGCCGATTACATCTGCGCCGTGGAGTTTGGCTGGGGCAAGGACTGGGATGGTCATGACAAGGGCTCGGATGGGAAGTGGCTTGAAGGTTTGCCGAGTGCGAGCAAGATGGGGAAGCTGTCGAAGGGCGGTAGTCCTAAGGCTCGTCATGTTCTGTACAAATTGACCGATGGTGCAAATGGAACCGGTATTGATGCTGTGTGGCGAGCCGATCCTGCTACAAACTACGGGAAAAATTTCGCCATTGTTGAAGCTAAGGCGAGTCGCGACGAGGACGGTCCGAAGTTTATGCGTAAAGCCAATAACACACGGAAGCCTGGTGTCGCATCAAAATTAGGTGTTTCGGGTGTTACTGATCCTAGTGAGTTGCTGGAGCCGTTGGACCTTGAGCAAGAGGCCCCTTCTGCAAAGAAGAGTGGCAAATTTTCTAGATCCAAGAACTCTCAAACGCCTACTGTTAAAAAAAATAAATCTATAAAAAAACCAACGCAAATTCTTGTTCAAATGAGCGTGGAGTGGATAAGAGCCAATATTGAAAGCGCAGTACCCAAAACATTGATCTATCAGATCCTAGGCTCGTACAGTCGGCATTTATTTTACACTCCTCTATATCATCCAAAAGAAAGCCCAAAAGATCATGCAATTGCTCGCTTAAATAATAGTGACGAAACTACCCACGCCAATCATTCCGCATTTCATTATGATGACCGAGAGGTTAAATCCTTTGTAAACAAGCGAAAAAAATCTCTTGCGACGAAACATGGGAAATTATCTTCGTTGAATATTGAGTGACCTTATTATGAAGAAGAGACAAAAATTCCTCAGTGACAATACGTATAAAAATTTCTTAGAATACATCAAAGAGACGAAATTGTTTTTTGAGAAAAATAAGTTTGAGTCTGACTCGCCCGAAGAAGAAGCGTCATTAAGGGCTAGCCATTTTCGAGATTTGGCATTAAAGAAGCTATTTGTAGCTTATACAGCGGGATTGAAAATTCCCGTGCTAGTGCCACTACTTGAAGACGTTGTGTCTGCATTTGAGGATCATCAACTCAAGCTTTCAATTCTTGAGGGTGTTGAAAATATATCGCCCCTTGCAATTGACGACTGGCTATATCAATTCGAGGAATGCGTTCAAGTTTTCAGCCTATGCATCCTGCTTCATCGAACAGACCTTTTAAAAAGGTTTGTCCGGCTTCTCGATGGCGCAGGGTACAACGGTGAAGATACTCTTTACGAGGACTTACTGCGCAAGTTTCTAACCGGGCGTGAAGATGTAGATGAATGGTATCATGATGTCTATACTCCCTTGATTCACGCTATATATGCGGATGAGCAAAAGGAAGCGTCGCAACTGCTTGAAAGATTTTGCAAGCAGTGGTATCCAGCATTCAAGCAGGCCCCTTGGCACGATTCACACTTGGATGGTGATGAGGGAAGTTACGTTGGTTACTGGGCTTTCGAGGCGGGAGCCATTGCTTTTCTTTACGGCATCGACGATAGCCAAATAGACCACATGGTTTATCCAAAAGACTTGGTCGAATACGCTAGAAATTACAATGGTGAAGCTGGCTCCCAAATCAACCGCATTGTCGCTGGCGAACCCTGCAGCAAAACAGGCTACTGGTTCACCCCGGCCCAAGCCAATTCAAGACGTCACTTCCAACAAGGTGAAATCATGCCGAGTATCAGCGACTCAAAATGGGGCGACACTCTGTGGTATTGGTCAGGTGAGAATTGAGTAATGCAGGTCGCCAAATCTGAATGATCATGCGGCTTAGTACAAGGCGGCGAAGATTGCAGCGCGGTGCAAGTTCTGCGCTATCCGGTCAACGCCGTCGTAGGCTGGATTCCAGGATCGAGCAACGGCCTGAAGAAAAGCCTGTGCATCGTCAACAAAGCCCGCAACACTACCCTCCTGTACTGATAGTCGGCATCGTTGAGAAGCGACTGGTGAAATGGAAAGGCATGCAGCGCAACAGCTCTGCGGCGTCCTCGGGTTCAAGTTAACCGAAAGAGCCGAAAAACCGTAAGCGCCTCATGAACCCCACATTCTAAACCGACAATTGAAGCTCAATGCTGTGCTCCCGATTCTTTTCAGGAGCCAGCTCCCCATGATGCGACCCGACGCTAAAGTCGAAAAAGTGTACATCTACCCCAAGCCTATGGATTTTCGAAAATCCATCACCGGAGCTGTTGTGCCATTTTGGTTATTAAGGTGATCGTAGGGAATCCGGGTTGCTCAGTGAGCTTAGTTTTAAGGGAAGGCACAACCAGCCCAAACCTAAGACTTAGCTCGCAAATGAAGTACGGCGTGCACTGTTTTTACTGCCGGTTCCCGGCAGATCGCGAACAAGTTTGCTCCTTGCCCTGCGGGCAGAAGCGTTGCCCGGTGCGCTTCACGGTATTTGGCCAAAAGCTTGGATTCGTGAGTTATCAGGCCGTGATGGCTTGGATGTGACGCGGAGCGATGGGCATGCTAGGTGTCTAGAGCCTGCGGGGCCACTACCCCCCGCAGGCATCCCCCATCAGAACTGCCAATCCAGCGACAGACCCACGCCGTGGGTTTTATCCCGCGCACCCAGTAAACCGTTGTAGTCCAGGTTGATGCGTGCATCCCTGCCCAGGGCCAGGCTGGCGCGGGCGCCGACTACGGCGGCGTCGCGGTCCATGGAGACGCTTTGCACGTTGAAGCTGTTGCCGGCACTGGCGAAGGCCAGGTGTTGTTCCGACGAGGTGTCGCTCAGGTTGTGCTGCCAGCCGAGGGTGGCGGAGACGTCGAGTTTTTGTGTGTCGTTGAGGTTGAAGCGGTTTCCGGCGCGCATGCCCAGGGTCGAGAGCACGGTGTCGCGGGTGTCGTCGCTGCCGTTGAGGGCTGTGGCGCCGCCTTTTTCGGTGAAGCTGTCGCTGTCGAAGTGGACGTAAGCCAGGTTGGCGAATGGCTCCAGTGCCAACGGTTGCAAGTTCAGGCGGTAGGCGGCTTCGGTGAACACCTGGGTTGACTGGGCGTCGCGCTTGACCTTCTGACGGTCGGAAAACGCGCCGAATTGCAGGTCACGTTTCACGTCGATGCGGTGCCAGCTGTGCGACGCGCCTGCGGTAAGACGCAGTGCGCCCTGTTCGTGGCCGATGTAGGCGCCCAGGTGGTAGCTGTCTGCTGATGCCCGCGAGTGGGTGTCGTCGCCCAGGCTCAGCGAGGTGTCGCTGTAACCTGCCATCGCGCCCAAACGGGTGTGCTCGCTGATCAGGCCGTCGACGCCTGCCAACAGGCCACCCAGCGATGAGGTCGAGCTGGCGCTGTCACTGCTGCCGCTGTTTTTGCCCCAGGCACCCAGCGCCTTGACCCACACCGAGTTGTCTTCAGTGCCCGGTGCTGGCTGTTCGTACAAGCCTTCTACGCGCAGACGGTCACCCACGGCGTCGCGCAGTTGGCGGCTGTCGTTGATCAGCTGTGTAGCGATGGCCGGATGCACTTCGCCCGACAGCTGGGTGAATGCGCGGCGTGCGCTGGCAGTGTCCTGGCTGAGGATGACGCTCTCATAGACCGAGTTGCCCGCACTCAGTTGCTCAATGGCTTGGGCCACGCTGCGCTGGTTGGACGTTTGCGCCGCGCTGGCGAAGCTGTCGCCGTTACGTGCAAGGGCCAGTGTCACGCCTGTACCGCTATAGGCCAGGTTGCCGTCCAGGAAGGTGTAGTTATCGGTCACAGACCCGAACTGACCCTGAACGCCGCCAGCCGCCTGCAGCACGTTGAACTGCTGACCGACCACGCTGCTGGTCTGGTTGCTGCTGAGCAGCGCGGGGTTGTCGTTTTCCAGAGACAGGGCCATGTTGGCGCCGCTCACGGTCGCGGTGCCGCCGACCACGATGCGGTCGCTGGCGGTGGGCGAGAATTCAACCGCGTAGGTCGAGCCCGGAGCCAGGTTGAGGTCGCCCGCCACTTGCAGCGTGCCGATGGAGTTGCCCGGCGCGACGGTGCCGCCCTGGTTGGCGGTCAGTGTTGCGACGCTGCCATTGCCGCCCAGTATGCCGCCGTTGTTGACGGTGACCGCAGAGGCCAGCGAGCCATTGATGGCCAGGCGACCTTGATTGACCAGCGTCGGGCCGCTGTAGCTGTTGGCGCCAGTCAACACCAGGGTGCCGATGCCTTGTTTGGTCAGGCCGCCGTGGCCGGAGATGTTGTTGCTCCATACGTCCAGCCCGCATTGCGGCCCGCTGCAGGTGCGTTGGGTCGGTTTGCCGGCATCGACAATCGCACCGACACCAGGCAGGTCAGCCACAAACTGGCTGTCGCCGTAGGCGCCGTCGATACCGAACTCGGCAGGAATATCCGCTTCGGTGACGAACATGCTCGGGCCGTTGACCGCCTTGCCGAGGTTGATCATGCCCCAGCCGTACAGCGCATCGACGCCCGGTGCGCCGAGGTCGGTGGCGGTGGTTTTCAGGACGTCGGCGACCTGCGCGCCGGTCATGTAAGGAAAGCGCTCCATCAGCACAGCCATGCTGCCTGCGACGTGAGGCGCGGCCATCGAGGTGCCGTTCTTGTTGGCCCAGCCGACGGTCAGGTCTGCCAGGCTGGTGCCGTTGAGGACAGAACTATAGATGCCCGTACCGGGTGCCGAGACGCAGAAGCTGGCGGTGTAGCCGCAACGTGAGGAAAACGTACTCAGGGTGTACGGCGTGGCCACGGCCGCGGCGGCGTTGGGGTTCCGTTGCAGGGCAGCGACGGTCAGCCAGTTGGGGGCGATGTCTGGTACGAAATAGCCGAGCCCGGCCATCGCGTCGGGGTTGTTGAGGTTGTAGTCGTTACCCGCAGCGAAAATGGTGACAACGCCGCTGCGTGCGGCATCGATAGCGCCCTGGTACGCACCGCCCGGACGCGTGCCGAGGATCTGGCGGATCTGGTCGAACTGCACTTGCGCGTCCTGCACGGTGAAGTGCGGGAACGCTGGATCGCGACCGCCCTTAGTGAAACGGTCGGTGATGCCGATGCCCCAGCTGTTGTTGATGACCCGTGCGCCGCTGTTGACCAGCGCGTTCCAGCCAGCCTGATACACCGCGCCGTCGTTGCCCAGCACGATGCCGTCTTCCGGGCCCGGGTCGCCGTTGTCGGCGCTGATGATTTGCGCGTTGTAGGCCACGCCGTGCATCGGCCCGCCGTCGCGATTGCCACCGGCAATGCCGCCGACGTGGGTGCCGTGGTTACCGAGTTTGCCGCCGGAGTCCAGGCTCGGTGCGCCGTCGTAGCGGAAAGCGTCGCCCGCCTTCACCGGGATGTACGGGTCGGTGTATTCACGGATGCCGCTGGTGACCAGATTGACTACCTTGTTGGGGCTGGAGAATTCGGGATGCGGGGCGTAGACCGGCTGGTCGAAGATGCCCAGTTTTATGTCCTTGCCCGAGTAGCCCGCGGCATAGGCCTGATCAGCGTTGATCGCGCCCAGCCCCCAGTCGGCATTGAACTCGGCGCTGCGCCAGCTGGCGGCATTGCCCGCCTGCCCCGCTTCCACATACGGTGCGGCATGAGCCACGCCCAGTGTCGCCAGGTAGCAGGCGAGCGCGCCGCAGGAAGCGCGATTGACCGCCCGAATGGCTTGTCTCAGGGGTTTGACAGAGGTGTGTCGAGTGCTGAATGCATCTTTCATGAAAATTACCGTCCTTAGTTAACGCGCACGAATCTCCGCGCGCATACATCTGCATGCGCGTCGTTCTTTTGGGTTTAGGGTTGCGTACTGCTTAGAACTGCCAGTTAAGACTCAGGCCGACACCGTGACTTTTCTCACGACTGGCCAGCTGGCCGCTGTAATCGAGGCTGATCCTTGCCTCCTTGCTCAACGCCAGACTGGCGTGAGCACCGACCAGCGCGGCATCGCGCACCAGTGGCGAGCTTTCTATAGCGAAGCTGCTGCCACCGGAGGCAAATGCCAGATGCTGTTCGGAATCGGTGTTGCTCAGGTTGTGCTGCCAGCCGAGACTGCCGGACAGGTCGACCTTCTGACGGTCGCTGATCGCGATGCTCTTCAGGGCACGCAGGCCCAGGGTACTGAGTACCGCATCACGGTTATCGCTACCGGCAGACAGTGCTGCGGCGTCGCCCTTCTCGGTGAAGCCATCGGTGTTCAGGTGGACGTAGGCCAGATTGGCGAACGGCTCAAGCGTCGCGGGTTGCAGGTGAATGCGATACGCCGCCTCGGTGAACACCTGCGTGCTCTGCGCATCGTGTTTGGTTTTCTCCTTGCCCGCTGCGCCGCCGACCTGCACGTCGCGTTGCGCGTCGACGCGATGCCAGCTGTGTGCGGCGCCGAGGGTCAGGCGCAGCGCACCGATTTCATGGCCGAGGTACGCGCCCAGATGGTAGCTGTCCACCGACGCCCGGGAATGCGTGCCGGAGCCCATGTTCAACGAGCTGTCGCTGTAGCCCGCAACGACGCCCAGACGTGTGTCATCGGCAAGGTTGCCATCGACACCGACCAGCAGCCCGCCAATCGAGGAGGTGTAACCCGCGGTGTCGTCACGCGAGTCGGTCTTGCCCCATGCGCCCAGGGCTTTGAGCCAGACGTTGTCTTGTGCGGCAGTGTTGCCATCGGTGCCGAACACGCTGGCACCCAGGCGCTCACCCACCGCATCGCGAACCTGACGGCTGTCGTTGATCAACACGCTGCCGATGGCCGGGTAAATTTCGCCGGACAATTGCTGGAAGCTGTCGCGTGCCGAGGCAGCGCTCTGGGTAAGCAGCAGGTTTTCGTACACCGCATTACCGGCGCCGAGTTGTTCGGCGGCAGTCGCCACAGCAGCCTGGTTGGGGGTATGCGCGACGCTATTGAAAGCGGCAGTTTGCTCGACGTTCAGTGCGACCGCATTGGCTGCGTAGTTGAGTCGGCCACCGAGGAAGGCATAGTTGGAGGACACGCTGCCAAACTGGCCATTGATGCCATTGGCGGCTTGCAGCACGTTGTACTGACGACCTACCACGCTTTGGATCGGAGCAGAACTCAAGGCCACAGGCGTTGCATTCTCCAGAGCCAGCGTCATGTTGGCGCCTGACACGGTAGCGCTGCCGGTAGCGACGATGCGGTCACTGGCGGTTGGCGAGAGCTCCACCGTGTAGGTTGAACCCTGCTCGAGGGTCACATTGCCATTGACCTGCAATGTACCGATGGAATTGCCCGGCGCAACGATACCGCCGTTGCGCGCTGTCAGCCCGCCGATCTGGCCATTGCCGCCCAGCGTGCCGCCAGCATTAACCTGCACGGCTGACACCAGCGACCCATTGACCGACAGCAAACCGCCATTGACCAGTGTGTCACCGCGATAGGTATTGGCGCCGTCGAGAATCAGGCGGCCTGCGCCGGATTTGATCAGGCTGCCTTGGTACTGACGCTGTGCCGCTGCGGCGGCGCGCGCGGTGCCGGTGGCATAATCGGCCTGATCCTGCTGGCTGGCGGTGCTGGCAACGCCGTTCTGCCAGCCTTTGCTGATCAGCGTCTGCTGCCAGGTGGCCTGCTCGGCGCTGTCCTCGGCCTGACGCTGGATCAGCGCTTGATCGGAAATATTATTGCTCCACACATCCGTCAAACCTGCGCCCAGGTTAGCGTCGAAGGTGCCGAGCAATTGGCCCGGACCGCGCATTGCCCGCTCCAGGTTGGCCACACCCCAGCCGACGCTGTTGGTCGGTGCCTGGGTGATCGAACCGTCGAGCTGAGTGGCGGTGGTCAGCAGCACTTGCAACGCCTGCTCGTTGGTCATGTACGGGAAGCGCTCCATCACCAACGCCAGAGCACCAGTGGCATGCGGCGCGGACATGGAAGTGCCGGACTTCAGCGCGTAGCCGCCGCCGGGAACGGTGCTGTTGACCAGCCGACCGGGCATGGTGATGCACCAGTATTTGGACAGGCCGCACTGGTTGTAGCGTTGACCGTTGCTGCTGTCGAGACCTGACACGGCCAGCCAGTGGCCTTCAAGATCCGGCTCGAAAAAAGGCAGCGACGCCCGCACGCTGGCGTTGGCGTAACCGCTGTTGCCTGCACTGAAGACGTTGATCACGCCTTTGCGCGAGACATTCGCCGCTTCGTCCAGCCAGGTGCCGCGGTTGTAGTGCTGTGCGTAAGCAGCGCGCACACCCGCTTCGGTGGCGTAGGTCACGTCGGCCGGCTGGCTGCCCCAGCTGTTGTTGATGGCGCGCACGCCGGCATCCGCCAAGGCGCCGTACACCGCCTTGAAGTACTGCGGGTCCGGGTTGGGGCCGAACAGGAAGCTGTCATTCTGGTTGGTATTGCCGACGTAGATCTGCGCGTTGTACGCCACGCCATGCATGCCGACGCCTTCGCGCGCCGCGCCCATGGTGCCGGTGACGTGCGTGCCGTGGGTGTCGTTGTTCGGGTTGATGGCACCGGTGATGCTGAACGGCGAGCCGTCAACATAGGTGCCGCTGGCGGTGACTGCGTGGTAGCGGGACGGCGTGGCTTCCGGGTGGGACGGGTCGAAACCCGAGTCCAGCGCACCGATCTTGACGCCTGCCCCGGTGATGCCAGCGGCGTAGGCCTGATCAGCCTGAATACGGCCCAGACCCCAGTCGCTCTGGAATTCTGCCGAGCGCCAGCTGGCAGCGTCACCCGGCTTGCCCTGCTCGACATAGTCAGCATAAGCCGAGCAGCCAACTGTAAAAGACAGCGCACAAAACGCGCCGGTTGCTACAGGCTTGAACGAATAACGGACAACACTCACCCACTTCGACTTTTGCATCCCTGCACACCTGATACTGGTTGGCTCTTGATTGAGCGATTCCAGAACATAGTCCGCACTTTGAAACTTAGCAACCTATTTGTTTCAATCCTGTTACACGAGTTGAAACATAAGGAAAACGCATCGCAACACATATATCTCGGTGATAGGCACTTGAATCCATTGAGTTTATTTTAGATTTTATTATGCCGTTGAATTATTGCGTAGTGGCTATTTAATTGCACTCGACGTGTTTTTCTTGTGCCCTACCCACTGTTTCCAGTGACAGTTGCCAACAGCGTTACTTGTCTGAGGACGCCAAAACTTGTCAGGCAATAATAAATGCCCATTCGAAGACTCACGGAAAAAGATGACGCAGAGCGTCATGAACGGCATGCCCACGCGGAGCGATGGGCACGATAAGTGGTGCGCGCGTGGTAATGCCGTTCGGGACGCTCCGCGTCCTATCCAAGGCGTGGCCTGCTTAGCGGCGGAACCAGGTATTTGCGCCACGACGAGGATGCCTGCACCATGCTGCCCTGATCGCGACCCGACCCAAGGCACTCCCATGGCACGCAACACGGCCTCTGCGCTGAAATCACTCATCAAGACACTGCGCGGTTTATTGAGCCGGGTTGCAGGAGGCACACCGAGCCAGCAACAGCCCCCGGAGCCCGTTACGCCTGCAGTGCACTCGCCTGAGCCGCAAGCGCCGGTCAGAACCCGCCGCGCCAAACCCGACAAGAAGCCCCGTCAACCTGCGCCGCCAACACCCACGGCAAAGCCTGCGGCGCCTGCGTGTCCGCACTGCCGGAAAACCATGGTGATCAAGGTGGCGCGCACCGGCAAGAACGCGGGGGAATTCTGGGGTTGTGTGGCCTATCCGACATGCCGGGGGATCCGACCGATCTTTCGCTAAACGCCAGACCGGTCGCTCCTCAAAAGCGCCACTTAGCTGATGTTGGCCAACAGCTCGCGCGCCATGCGCCGATGCTCCTCATCGGACTCGTCAATGATCTGCTGGAGG
Organism: Pseudomonas syringae pv. coryli str. NCPPB 4273; assembly: GCF_000972175.1. Lineage (NCBI taxonomy): Bacteria > Pseudomonadati > Pseudomonadota > Gammaproteobacteria > Pseudomonadales > Pseudomonadaceae > Pseudomonas > Pseudomonas syringae pv. coryli. Next base: position 10,274 of record NZ_AWQP01000024.1, read on the forward strand.
ATTTCACGGGCCGATTCGAGATCGCCGTCCTCGATCAGCACTTGCGCCTGATTGATCTGGCTGAGCGGCGGTTCTTCCAGATCCAGCAGGTCGAAATCAGCGTCATCGTTCATGAAGCTGTCGAGGAAATCGTCACTCAGGCCGTCGGCGGCAGATGGCGCAAGTACTTCGACTGGCTCAACCACCTCGGGCTCGGAGAAATCACTGAGGAACTGTTCGTCCGAGAGCTCGAAGACTTCCGGCAACTGGGTCAGGTCCGAAGAAAAACCGGGGTCGACTTCAGCCGGCGCTGGTGTAGCGGCAGGCTTGACGCGCGTCGGCGGGCTGTCGAACGGGTCGACCAGATCCCAGTCGGCGTCCATCGACAGGTCATCCAGGTTCAACTGAAACTCATCGGCGTGCTGCGGGTTGAGCGCCGCAGCGGCGCTTTCATCCAGCTGCGCGGCGGGTTGTGGCTCAGCTTCGGGCTGCAGGTAGAGCTCAGGTTCAGGCTCGGATTTATCGAAAGACAATGTGCTGGCTGCCACCGCGACAGCCGGGACGACCGCCGCAACAGGAGCGATCTCGGCAGCCTTGAGCTGCGGGAAGCGATCGCGGATGTCCTGAATGGTCTGCGGATCGACGCCGTGCTCCAGCGCAGCCTGTTCTTCGCGAACGAAACCAGTGCCGTCGCCCTGTTCCGCCAGCAACTCCAGCAGGCGAATGCGAATGTCATCGCGTTCGGGCTGGGTTTCCAGGGCGCTGCGCAGAATACCCATCGCCTCGGTGAAGCGTCCGTAGGCGATGTAAATGCTCACGCCATCCAGCGCATCCGGAGCAGCGCCAGGCGAGCGTTGTGCTGGCGATGGCTTGGCCGGTGCCGGCGTCGATGAGCTCTGGACCACGGGCTGCGGCGCAACAGCGGGCACTTCGAACACCGGAAGCATGGATGCCTGAGCGGGCTTGATCAGTTGGTCATCCGGGGTGGCGGCGGGCGCCGCTGATTCCTTGCGCTGCTGACGTCGTTTCGAATAAGCAAACGCCACCAGCAAAAGCACGATCAATACGGCAGCGATTAGTATCGGCAGGCTGAGGAATGAATCGCTGCCCGATGCAGCAACAGGTTGAGCAGGCGCGGCAGGCGCAACTGCAGGTGTCGCAGGTACTGGCGTGACTGTTGCCGGTGCAGCTGGCGTGGAAGCGGATTGCGCAGCGGCCAGATCACTGCGCAAGGCGATGATCTGTTTGTCCTTGCCACTCATCTCTTCCTGCAATTCCTGCGTCTGCGCCTTGAGCGCCTCCAGTGACTGAGTCAATTGCTGGTTTTCGATGGCAGCGGCCGACAACTGCTCGGCGGTACGCTGCAATTCGACAGGTTTTGGCGACGGCGCCGTAGCGCTTGCGGCAGGCGCTGCGGCGGTCGGCAGCACTGCGGCGTCCGGCAGCAACAGGTCCTGGCCGACTTTAAGCGCAGAACCGGCACCTGCGGCGAAGGCCTGCGGATTGAGCGAACGAATACCGTCCGCCAGCTGGCTTGCCGACACCTTGTTGCCCGGTCCCTGCAAGCGGCTGGCGATACCATTGAGCGTGTCGCCACTGGTAACCGTATAGCGTTTGCCCTGCACAGCCGCCGGTGGCGCGACCGGCATGCGGCTTTCCGAAGCGGAGGTGGCCGAGCGCTGCTGGTTGCGGCTGCGCGTAGCGGCCAGGCCTTGCGCCGAGGTGGCAGGATCGAGCAGCAGCGTGTATTCGTGCAGCAAATCGCCATTCGGCCGCGCCAGCTGGACGAGAAAACTCAGGTAGGGTTCGGTGACCGGCTTGCTGGAAACCACCCGGATCACGCCGCGGTCACCACGCAGAACCGGCGTGAAGCGCAGGTCATTGAGAAAGAACACGCGCTCTATTCCAGCCTTGGCGAACGCTTCGGGTGATGCGAGCCTGGCGACCACGTCTTCATTGCTCAGACCGCCGGTTTCCAGCAGCTGGATCTCGGCATTCAACGGCTGGTTGAGCGCCGAGTGCAAGGTGATTTCACCCAGGCCCAACGCAGATGCCAGCGTAGAGCAGGTCAGCAACGAAACCGCCAACACGCCCTTGCCAAACGCCTCGCGCGCCTTGCGGCCTGCACCTTCGACAGCAGCCAGTGAACTCTTCAGCATGCGAACCCTTATGGAAACCACGGCAGGCTTCTCACGTAATCAGATGGACGTCAGTATCCGTTTAACGATTATGGTTGAGAATGCGCAGCTTCGTCTCAGGATCTTTCCAGATTGGCGAGAATCTGCGAATGCACACGCATGCTGACGCGCAGATCCTCTTCGCTCACGCCCTCGAACAGCTCGATACGCAATACATTGGCGATGTTTTCAATTTTTTCGATCAAGGGCAATGCCGTGTCACTGAGCAGGATCTTCTTCGCACGTCGATCCTCGAGCACCGCCTGACGCTGCACCAGGCCCTGTTTTTCAAGACTGTCGAGCAGACGCGCCAGAGTGGGGCCTTCTACACCCACGCTTTGCGCCAGCTCGCGCTGAGTGGGCGGTTCGGTGAAGCGCGCGAGGTGCAGCAGCACCAGCCAGCGAGCCTGAGACAGGCCAAGATCGGCCAGCCTGCGATCCAGCTCGGCACGCCAGCCTCGCGTGAGGTGTCCGAGTTGCATCCCGAAACGATGTTCATCAGTCATTGGCATAAGGAAACTCGTGATTAAAACTAATTATTAGCGAGCTAAGCATGGTCCTTATGTTCAAGCAAGCACGGGACGGTGACGCTCCGCCGCACGCCGTTATACCTCAAACTCCGATTGCAGCGCTGCACGTACGCAATACAGCACGCCCTCAGGCACCCGCCCGGCAAACTGCTCGGCAATCGCCGACACCGGCGGCAGTTCCCCTTCGCCATCGAGAAAGGCGTCCTGCACCTCACCCAGCAGGTCCTCCGGCAAATCCAGCGCCTGCTCGATGGATAACTGCTGCTTGCCGATGGCTTCGGCCAGCAGGGTGTAGACATTCTTTTCCGAGCACTGCAACTGACCGGCGATCTGCGTCGGGGTCATGCCCGCCCGCGCCAGACTGATCAGTTCGTGACGCACATCGGCGACCACCCGTGGTGCCTCGGCCTTGCCGCTGAGCACTTCGAGAAAGGCTTCGCCATAACGCTCCAGCTTGCGCGCACCGACGCCGCTGACCTTGGCCATCTCGGCCATCGATCCGGGTTTGCTGCGCAGCATTTCCAGCAGGGTCGAGTCCGGGAAAATAACGTAAGGCGGGACACCGTGCTCTTCGGCCAGCTTGCGCCGCAGGGCACGCAGGGCTTCCCACTGCTCGCGCTCTTCGCCACGCACCAGTTGACTGGCCGGGCTGCCGGAACTGCTTCTCGATGTGGTTTGTGGCTTGAGGTCCTGGCGCAGTTCCAGAGAAACTTCGCCACGCAGCAAAGGGCGGCATGTTTCGCTGAGGCGCAGGCCGCCATAGCCTTCAAGATCGATGTCCGCCAGACCACGTGCAACCAGTTGGCGGAACAGCGAGCGCCACTCGGACTCGGTTCGCGCTTTGCCGACGCCGAACACCGACAGGTGCTGATGACCGAAGCTCTCTACCTTGTCATTGGACTTGCCGAGCAACACGTCGACCAAATGACCGACGCCATAACGCTGGCCGGTACGGTAGATGGCAGACAGCGCCTGACGCGCAGGTTCGGTGGCATCCCAGGTCTGCACGCCATCGACGCAGTTGTCGCAATGGCCGCACGGGTTGGGCATGTCTTCGTCGAAATAGGCCAGCAGGGTCTGTCGACGGCAACGGGTTTCTTCGCACAGGGCCAGCATCGCATCGAGCTTGTGCTGCTCCAGCCGCTTGTGACGCTCGTCGCCTTCGGAGTTCTGCAGCATCTGCTTGAGCATCAGCACGTCTTGCAGACCGTAGGCCATCCAGGCATCGGCGGGCAGACCGTCACGCCCTGCCCGACCGGTCTCCTGGTAATAAGCCTCAAGCGATTTGGGCAGGTCCATGTGCGCGACAAAACGCACGTTGGGCTTGTCGATGCCCATGCCGAACGCGATGGTTGCCACCATGATCAGCCCTTCCTCGTTGAGAAAGCGCTTCTGGTTGGCCGCCCGGGTTTCGGACGGCAGACCCGCGTGATAAGGCAGCGCGGGGTAGCCGTTGTCACTGAGAAAGACGGCGACCTCATCGACCTTCTTGCGCGAGAGGCAATAGACGATACCGGCATCGCTGCGGCGTTCGGAAAGAAAGGCCAGCAGCTGTTTGCGCGGCTGTTCCTTGGGCACGATGCGATAGAAGATGTTGGGCCGGTCGAAGCTGGACAGAAAGCGCTCGGCGTTCTGCAGGTGCAGACGCGTGACGATTTCTTCGCGGGTGCGCTTGTCGGCGGTGGCAGTCAGCGCGATGCGCGGTACATCCGGAAACAGCTCGGCCAGTTGTCCCAGTTGCAGGTATTCAGGGCGGAAGTCGTGACCCCATTGCGACACGCAGTGCGCTTCGTCGATGGCAAACAGGGCGATCTTGAGGTTTTGCAGGAACGACAGCATGCGTGGCTGGACCAGACGCTCCGGGGCGAGGTAGAGCATTTTGACTTCGCCCAGACGAATGCGATTGGCCAGGTCGCGCTGCTGCTCTGCACTGAGGGTCGAGTTGAGTGCAGCGGCCGATACGCCCAGTTCATCCAGCGTCGCAACCTGATCGTCCATAAGCGCGATGAGTGGCGACACGACCACGCACAGCCCGTCGCGCAATAGCCCCGGTACCTGAAAACACAGGGACTTGCCGCCACCGGTGGGCATCAGCACCAGCGCATCGCCACCGCTGGCTACACGCTCAATAATGGCACCCTGGCGACCACGAAAGCTGTCGTAACCGAAGATGTCTTTAAGTACGCGTTGTGCCTGCTCAAGCATAAAAAACCCCGGAATATCCTGCTGCACTGCAAAACGGGGGAGTATACCCGAGCACTCGGGAGCAATGGATGACTGGGACATGAGCGGTCGAAATTAACTGCAATTGGCCTGCGCGCTGGCGCCACGGACGCTCAGGGCCTAGAATCCAGCATCGTTTATTTTCAAGGTAGCGCTTCCATGTCCTTCGCTGAGCAATTAACCCGCCTGCAAGTCTTCCTCGATGCAGATGAACTGCACGAAGAAGCACTGGACTACGTGGCCGCGCATGGCTACCTGACCGCTTTGTCCATCTGCGCCGAAGAGGTGCCGGAGCGCGAGTGGATCGACGCGCTGTTCTCCGAGACGCCGCAGTACAGCAGCGATATCCAGCGTGAAGAAATCGAAACCACGCTGTTGCTGCTCAAAGCACACATTGCCCGCCAACTGGCGTCCGATGAAGAGTTCGATCTGCCGTGCGATCTGGACCTGGGCGACGACCCGGATGATTCCGACCTGCGCGGCTGGTGCATCGGCTTCATGGAAGGCGTGTTCCTGCGTGAAAACGCCTGGTTCGAAAGTGCCGAGGAAGAAGTCAGCGAAATGCTCCTGCCGATCATGGTCGGTTCGGGCCTGTTCGACGAACAGCCGGAGTTCGCCGACATCGCTCAGGACGCCAACCTGATGGACGACATGATCGTGCAGATCCCCGAAGCGCTGACCGCCCTGTACCTGCTCTGCCAGGCACCGGACGAAAAGCCGGCGATCCTCAAGCCCCGCCATCACTGAGTCGGCGCCTATGGCGCAAGGCTCACCGCGCACTAGCCGTCATAGGCCGGTGCGCTATCTGCTTGTAGCGGTAGGCTGGCTAAGCGTAGTACTGGGCGTGGTCGGCATTTTCCTGCCGGTGTTGCCCACCACGCCTTTTCTGCTGCTGGCCGCGGCCTGCTTCGCGCGCAGCTCTCCGCGCTTCTACGACTGGCTGGTCAACCACCCGCAACTCGGTCCGTGGATTCGTGATTACCTCGAAGGCAACGGCATCCCGCTCAAGGGCAAGGTCTACGCCATCGGCCTGATGTGGCTGAGCATCAGCCTGTCGTGCTACCTGGTGCCCTCACCCTGGGCACGGGTCTTCATGCTGACCAGCGCAGTGCTGGTGACGATCTATATCCTCAGGCAGAAGACGCGCCCGCCGGGCGGTTGCAAGAGGTAGCGCCGAGTAAAACCGACGCCACCGCAACGCTCAGACCATCAGTTCTTCTTGTCCCTGGCGAACGCCGCTTCCAGCGCTTCGTTGAGGGTGCGCAACACCTTGACCCTGGCCCAGCGCTTGTCGTTGGCCTCGATCAATGTCCACGGCGCGATTTCGGTGCTGGTGCGATCCACCATGTCGCCGACTGCCTGGCGGTAGTCAGGCCACTTCTTGCGGTTGCGCCAGTCATCTTCGGTGATCTTGTAGCGCTTGAACGGGATCTTTTCGCGCGCCTCGAAACGCTCCAGCTGGGTCTGCTGATCGATGGCCAGCCAGAACTTGACCACCACAACGCCTGCGTCGGTGAGCTGCTCTTCGAAGTCATTGATTTCCGAGTAGGCGCGCTTCCAGTCCGACTCGCTGCAAAAACCCTCGACCCGCTCGACCAGCACGCGGCCGTACCACGAGCGATCGAAGATGGTGAATTTGCCGCGCGCCGGTATCTGCCGCCAGAAACGCCATAGATACGGTTGCGCACGCTCGTCCTGGGTGGGCGCGGCGATCGGCACGATGGCGTATTGACGCGGGTCCAGTGCCGCCGCCACACGTCGAATCGCACCGCCCTTGCCTGCCGCATCGTTGCCTTCGAACACTGCCAGCAGCGCGTGGCTTTTCATGCGCTTGTCGCGCATGTTGCCGGACAGCCGCGCCTGCTCGGTAATCAACTGTTGCTGATAATCGTCCTTGCTCAGGTTCAGGCTCAGGTCGAGGCTGTCGAGCAGGGTCAGCTCGTTACTGTGAATCGCCAGCGGCCCGACAGTCAGCGCCGCGGTCTCGGGCTCGGCCTTGTTCAGCGCGGCTTGCATACCTTCCAGCAACAGGCGGCCGACGGTCAGGCTGCGGTAGTTGGCGTCCACACCCTCGATCACATGCCAGGGGGCGTATTCACGGCTGGTGCGACGCAGGACCCGTTCGCCGAAGCGCACGAACTTGTCGTAGGTCCTGGACTGCTGCCAGTCCAGCGGGCTGATGCGCCAGCTGTGCAGCGGATCATCCTTGAGGGTCTTGAGGCGCAGCTTCATCTGTTTTTTGGACAGGTGAAACCAGAACTTGAAGATCAGCGCGCCTTCATCGCAGAGCATCTTTTCCAGTCGTTCGGCACCGCTGATGGCCTGATCGAGCACGGCGTCCTTGAAGCGCCCGTGAACCCTGTCCTGGAGCATCTGGCTGTACCAGTTGCCGAAGAAAATCCCCATGCGGCCCTTGGCCGGCAATTGCCGCCAGTAGCGCCAGGCGGGCGGGTGAGCGAGTTCTTCGTCGGTCTGCTGATCGAAGGTGCGCACCTCGATCAGGCGCGGGTCCATCCACTCGCTGAGCAGTTTGACGGTCTCGCCCTTGCCCGCGCCTTCTATGCCGTTGATGAGCACGATGATCTGGCGACCAGCCTGCTCGTGCAGGTCTATCTGCGCTTCGAGCAACGCTTCGCGCAATTGCGGCAACGCTGCCTCGTAAGTCTCATCGTCAATGGCATGACCGATTTCAGCGGATTCAAACATGCACAGCTCCTGATTGATGTGGGCTCAGAGAACGCCTGATGGAGATTGTGACCATTGATTGCAGGCATCGGTCAATCCGCACATCCTTGATAGCACTTTTCTCTGCGCAGACGGCTAAAATGCCGCCACTGCCTTCGCTGAGCCCGACATGACCATTACCCGCCACGCCCAGATCGACTGGGACGAACACGGCAACCCGCGTTCCCGCGATTTTTCCGACGTGTACTTTTCCACCGAGTCCGGTCTGGACGAAACGCGCCATGTGTTTCTGGTGCAGAACGACCTGCGCCGGCGCTTCACCGAATTGCCGGATGACGGCCGGTTGATCATTGGTGAAACCGGCTTCGGCACCGGGCTGAATTTCCTCTGTGCCTGGCAGTTGTTCGACGAGTGCGCGCCCGCCAATGCGCGCCTGCAGTTCGTCAGCGTCGAGAAATACCCGTTGAGCCACGCCGACCTGCAGCGTGCCTTGGCGTTGTGGCCCGAGCTGTCGCCGTTTGCGGGTCAATTGCTCGATCAGTATGTGGCTGTGCATGAAGGCTTTCAGCGTCTGGTGTTCGCGGGCGGCCGCGTGACGCTTACGCTACTGATCGGCGATGCGCTGCAGATGCTGCCGCAGCTGGACGGGCAGATTGATGCGTGGTTTCTCGACGGCTTTGCACCAGCGAAAAATCCGGAAATGTGGACACCCGAGCTGTTCGCCGAACTGGCGCGACTGTCCACACCGGGCACCACCATTGGCACCTTCACCAGCACCGGCTGGGTGCGGCGTTCGCTGAATGCGGCGGGTTTCAAGATGAAGCGGGTGCCGGGCATCGGGCATAAATGGGAAGTGCTGCGTGGCGCGTTTATCGCCTGGCCCGAGGACGTGGCGCATCCGCCTGCCGCCAAACCATGGTTCGCCCGCCCCGCACCGATTGGCGGCGAGCGCAAAGCGCTGGTGATTGGCGCGGGGCTGGCCGGCTGCGCTACGGCTCAGAGTCTGGCGCAACGCGGTTGGCAGGTCAGCCTGCTGGAGCGCCACGCCGCACCGGCGCAGGAAGCATCCGGCAACCCGCAAGGCGTGCTGTACCTGAAACTGTCGGCGCACGGTACGGCGCTGTCACAGTTGATCCTCAGCGGTTTCGGCCATACACGAAGGCTGCTTGAACGCCTGCAGCGCGGAGTCGACTGGGACGCTTGCGGGGTGCTGCAACTGACCTTCGACGACAAGGAAGCGCTGCGCCAGAAACAACTGGCCGATGCCTTCCCCGAATCACTCCTGCACCTGCTGGAGCAGCCCGCGGCAGAAGCGCAGAGCGGCGTTGCGCTGAACAGTGGCGGGCTTTTTTACCCCGAAGGCGGCTGGGTTCATCCGCCTGCGCTGTGTCACGCACAGGCTGCGCACGCCAATATCCGCCTGATCACTCATCAGCAGGCACTGGAGCTGAGACGTGTCGATGATCAGTGGCAGGTCTGGAGTGAGGAACGGTTGATCGACAGCGCTCCGGTCGTGGTGCTGGCCGGGGCGGCGGATATCCAGCAGTTTTCGCAGAGCGCCGATTTGCCGCTCAAACGCATCCGCGGGCAGATCACCCGTTTGCCGCAGACTCAGGCCAGCGCGGCATTGTGCAGCGTGGTGTGCGCCGAGGGTTATGTGGCTCCGGCGCGTCTGGGCGAACATACGCTGGGCGCCAGTTTCGATTTCAACAGCACTGATCTGACGCCGAACCTGGCCGATCATCTGGACAATCTGGGGCTGTTGCGGGAGATCTCGGAAGACCTCACCTCACGCCTTGAAGCCGCCGATTTGGCGCCTGAGCAATTACAGGGACGCGCGGCGTTTCGCTGCACCAGCCCGGATTACCTGCCCATCGTCGGTCCGCTGGCCGACCGCGAGGCATTCATGCAGGCCTATGCCGCGCTGGGCAAGGACGCGCGTCAGGTGCCGGACATCGCCTGCCCGTGGCTGGACGGCCTGTACGTCAACAGCGGCCACGGTTCGCGCGGGCTGATCACCGCGCCGCTGTGTGGCGAACTGATCGCCGCCTGGCTCGACAACGAACCACTGCCCCTGCCACGCAGCGTGGCCGAGGCCTGTCACCCCAACCGGTTCGCGCTGCGCGGGCTGATTCGCGGCGGCGGGAAACAGACTGTCGGGCACTGAAATCCGCAGATCATCCTCGCTTGCACGACAGTTGAGACTATCGTTCCCTACGCTCCAGTGGAATGCAGCTCTCGACGCTCTGCGTCGAAAAGAGGACGCAGAGCGTCCTGAACGGCATGCCGACGCGGAGCGTCGCACGATATTTCCTACGAGCAAGCTCAGGCGCTACTCTTGAGCGTCTGTCAGAACGATTGGGTTGCTCATGCTGCAAGTGCGAAACGTATTCAAGCGCTACACCACGGCACAGGGACCGCTGGATGTCTTGCGTGGTGTCGATCTGCATCTGGCACAGGGCGAAAGCCTGGCGTTGATGGGTGAATCCGGCAGTGGCAAGAGCACCTTGCTGCATCTGGTGGCAGGCCTGGATCAGGTCGACGATGGCAGCATCGAGGTCGCAGGCCAGCGTCTGGACCTGATGAACGAAAGCCAGCTGGCTAACTGGCGGCGTACCGAGATCGGTCTGGTGTTTCAGCAGTTCAACCTAATCGGCAGCCTGAAAATAGCCGACAACCTGGCGTTTCAGGCACGGCTGGCCGGGCGCGTTGATGCAGCCTGGCAAGCGCATTTGATCGAGCGCCTGGGCCTGGCCACACTGCTGGACCGCTATCCCGAACAACTCTCGGGCGGACAGCAGCAACGTGTAGCGATAGGCCGCGCCCTCGCCTCCCGACCCGGCCTGCTGCTGGCTGACGAACCCACCGGCAATCTCGACGAAGCCACCAGCGACGAGGTGCTGCAACTGCTGATGGATATCCTCGCCGACAGCCCTACCAGTCTGCTGATGGTCACCCACAGCCCGCGCGTTGCGCAGCGGCTGTCGCGCAAGGTGGTGCTGCATCTGGGGCGTCTGGCTGACGAAGGCGAACGCTGATGCGGGTTTTCTATTGGACGCTGCGCGCCCTGCTGAGCCATTGGCGCCGTCATCCGGTGCAGTTTTTCAGTGTGCTGACCGGTCTGTGGCTGGCCACCGCACTGCTGACCGGCGTGCAGGCGCTCAATAGCCAGGCGCGGGAAAGCTACCAGCGTGCCAGCCAGCTGATTGGCGGCGAGCCGCAGACCCGTATCACTGCCAGCAGCGGCGGGCTGTTCCCGCAGGCATTGTTTATCGAGTTGCGCCGCGAAGGCTGGCCCGTGTCGCCCATGCTGCAAGGTCGTATCGTGCTTCAAGGGCGTGAAGACCGCAGCCTGCAACTGATGGGTATCGAGCCGGTGACCTTGCCGCCCGGCTCGGCACTGGCCGGGCAGACGCTGAACGCCGAACAGGTCGTGGACTTTCTCACGCCGCCGGGCATGACCTGGATTGCGCCGCAGACCCTGCAAGCGCTGGGGCTTGAGGAAGGCCAGCAGCCGCTGACCGAAACCGGCGTCGCGCTGCCTCCCTTGCACGCCAAGCCCGACATGGCGCCCGGTTTTTTGCTGACGGACATAGGCTTTGCGCAACCGTTGTTGGGCCAGCCAGGGCAGTTGTCCGGAATGCTGCTGGCCAAGGATTTTGCCCGGCAGAACCCTGCGCTGCCGGCAGCCCTGAATGATCTGCTGGTGATCAAGAAAAGCGGCGAAGAAAACAATCTGGAGCGCCTCACCGAAAGCTTCCATCTGAACCTGAACGCACTAGGAGTGCTGTCCTTCATCGTCGGCCTGTTCATTGTCCACGCCGCCATTGGCCTGGCCCTTGAACAGCGCCGTGGCCTGCTGCGCAACCTGCGTGCCTGTGGCGTCAGCGCACGTCTGTTGATCGCTGCGCTGGGCTTAGAACTTGGGGCACTGGCGCTGTTGGGCGGTATTGTTGGCGTGGTCAGCGGCTATCTGCTGGCCAGCCTGTTATTGCCGGATGTCGCGGCCAGCCTGCGCGGCTTGTACGGCGCGGAGGTCGCCGGCCAGTTGAACCTCAGTTTGTGGTGGTGGCTGAGCGGTATCGGCCTGGGTCTGCTTGGCGCATTGCTGGCCGGTGCCAATAGCCTGTTACGGGCTGCGCGTTTGCCGTTGCTGGCACTGGCCGATGCCCAGGCATGGCAGCAAGCTCATGCGCGGTGGTTGCAGCGCCAGGCGTGGGTGGCGGTGCTGGGTGCGGTGGTTGCCGTGAGCGCGCTGTTGTTCGGCACCAGTCTGATGCTGGGGTTTGTGATGATGTCCGCCCTGCTGCTCAGCGCCGCGCTGGCCCTGCCGGTTTTGCTGGACGCCATGCTTGGCGGCCTGTTGAAGCGCAGCCGCTCGGTGCTCGGGCAGTGGTTTCTGGCAGACTGCCATCAACAGTTGCCCGCCCTGAGCCTGGCGCTGATGGCCCTGTTGCTGGCGATGGCCGCGAACATCGGCGCAGGCAGCATGACCTCGGGCTTTCGCCAGACATTCAACAGTTGGCTGGAGCAACGCCTGACCGCCGAACTGTATGTCAGCCCGCAGAACCCCGAGCAGGCCGGGCCGCTGAACACCTGGCTGAGCCAGCAACAGGATGTCAGCGCCGTGCTGCCCAACTGGCAGGTGCCCGTGCAAGTCCAGGGCTGGCCTGCGGACCTGTTTGGTGTGATCGATCACAGCACCTATCGCCAGCACTGGGCGTTGCTGGAATCCGTCGCTGGTGATCCGTGGAATGTTTTGCGCGATGAAGATACGGTCATGCTCAGCGAACAATTAGCACGCCGCCTGCAACTGGGGCTGGAAGATACGCTGAGCATCCCGGTGCCCACTGGCAAGTGGACCCCGCGCATCGTCGGGATCTATGCCGACTATGGCAATCCCAAGGGCCATCTGCTGGTCAATGCCCGGCACCTGCTCGCCCACTGGCCGCAATCGGTGCCGGTGCGTTTCAACCTGAGGGTCGATCAGGCCGCAATCCCGTCGCTGGTCACGCGGCTGCAAGCGCGTTTCAAGCTGGACGATAGTCACATCATCGATCAGAGCCAGCTCAAGGGTTGGTCGAACCAGGTCTTTGAACGTACGTTTGCCGCCACTGCCGCCCTCAACAGCCTGACACTGGGCGTCGCTGGCGTGGCGCTGTTCATCAGCCTGCTGACCCAGAGCCAGAGCCGCCTCGGGCAGCTCGCCCCGTTATGGGCGCTGGGGGTCACGCGACGGCAACTGATGCTGCTCAACCTGGGACAGACCTGGCTGCTGGCGGTCCTGACACTGGTGCTCGCACTGCCACTGGGGCTGCTGCTGGCCTGGTGCCTGGATGCGGTGATCAACGTTCGCGCCTTTGGCTGGCGCCTGCCGCTGCAGGTGTTCCCGCTGCAACTGCTGCAATTGATGGCGCTGGCGATGCTGGCGACCTTGCTGGCCTCGGCCTGGCCGCTGCTGAAGCTGTACCGCAGCCGTCCAGCGGATCTACTCAGGACATTCGCCAATGAACAGTAAATGGCTGATGCCGCTGCTCATCGTCGGGCTGCTCGCTGCCTGCGACGACAAACCGCAAGCTGAAAGCGGTTTCGCCGGTCTGGGCAATACTGCCGACAGCTATGCGCAGGTGACACCCGGCAAGGTCTTTTCATTCCCGCAGGACCACGGCCAGCACCCCGGCTTTCGTATCGAGTGGTGGTACATCACCGCCACCCTCAAGGATGACGCAGGCCAGCAGTTCGGCGTGCAGTGGACGTTGTTTCGCAATGCCCTGCGCCCCGGCCAACAGACTGGCAGCGGCTGGAATGACGGCACGATCTGGCTCGGCCATGCGGCGGCGACTTCAAGCAGCGGTCATTATGTGGCGGAGCGTTATGCGCGCGGCGGCATCGGTCAGGCCGACGTGACGCTGGCCCCCTTCTCGGCGTGGATCGATGACTGGGCCTTTACCAGCAATGTCCGCAGTGGTGATCCACTGACTGCCATGCAGCTAAAGGCCAGCGGCAAGGACTTTCGCTACGACCTGAACCTGACATCCAGTAAACCGCTGGTGCTGCAGGGCGAACAGGGCTACAGCCAGAAATCGGAGGCGGGCCAGGCGTCGTACTACTACAGCCAGCCGTTCTTCGACGCCAAAGGCAGCGTGGTCATTGAGGGCAAAACACATCAGGTCACCGGTAAAGCGTGGCTGGACCGGGAATGGAGCAGCCAGCCACTGACCGCCAACCAGAGCGGCTGGGACTGGTTTTCGCTGCAACTGGCAGACGGCGATCGCCTGATGCTCTATCGCATCCGCCACAAGAACGGTGCCCCCTACCTGACCGGCAACTGGATTAGCGCCGACGGCACCACCCGGATGCTGCACGCCAATGAGATCAGCCTTGAGCCACTGAAAGAAACCTCGATCGGCGAGCACAAAGTGCCCACCCGCTGGAGAGTCAGGGTCCCCGACCGAAACCTGGACATCACCACCGACGCGCTGAACCCGGCCGCCTGGATGGGCGTGAGTATTCCCTACTGGGAGGGGCCGGTGAAGTTCAGCGGGAGCCAGGAAGGCGTGGGGTATCTGGAGATGACCGGGTATTGAGCGCTGCGATTGGCAGTCATGCTCGACCCAGTTTTTCCAGCGCCGCGTCGGCCAGAAAGGTCGAGCGGCTCTTGATGCTGTGATCCCGCACATAGCGATCGATCTGCCTGATCACGAAACCAGGCAGTGTGACGTTGACCTTCTCCGTCTTGCCGAGATAAGGCGTTACGTCAATCTCGATCATTCCCCAGCCCATCCCTGCGAAATCGGGATTCCTGGCGTGGTCGGCAACGTTTCCGGCCTTGGGTATGGTTCCACCGCTGGCTGCTATCTCCTGCAGCATGATATGAGCAATCTCAACCGCCGCAGCGTGGGCTTCCTCGAACGTATCGCCAGCTGTTACGGCACCGGGAATATCGGGAATCTGGATACCAAACGCCGTGGTGTCGTTTCCCCATTCTATGCACATTGGGTATTTCATTTTCTTTCTCCAACAGGGTGTCAGGGCAAAACTGGACTAAACCAGCCCGGCAAGCTTTTTGATGGCCCGCACCGTTCCGACTGGCAAATCTTTCTTGGGATGCGGCGCGGGGACTGTCTGAAGTTTTTCGGGATGCTTGAAACTAGGGTGACTGCCAGAAACACGATCCAGAACCCATCCATCTGCTTCAAGCTCCGTTATCAATTGCCTGCTCTGCCCCCCCCACCTCCGTGTCATTCGACGTAAAAAATATAACTCTGGGCGCATGTTAAAAAAATACAAAAAAGGTACCCAGAGTTATCTTTTTTATTCCTTCACAACTTATTTCGTGAAAGCGAGCTCGTGTTTGCTTTGCTCGAAAAACCCGCAAGCCAATGCAGCCCAACCAGCTGAAAACAAACGCTTATAACTTTTTGATCTAAAACTACCATGCCCTCACTGGGTCAGTTTCTGGGTGACTGCACTTTCTCAGTCACCTCCCCAACGGAAACCCGGTAAGGACTTATGTGCGGATTAGCAGGTGAATTACGTTTCGACCATCAACCAGCGGACCTAGCCGCTGTTGAACGCATTACCCATGAGCTGGCGCCTCGCGGCCCGGATGCGTGGGGGTTTCACAGCCAGGGGCCGGTTGCCCTTGGTCATCGTCGCCTGAAAATCATGGACCTGTCGGACGGCTCGGCGCAGCCGATGATCGACAGCAATCTGGGCCTGTCCCTGGCCTTCAACGGCGCGATCTACAACTTCCCCGAATTGCGTGCCGAGTTGGAAAGCCTTGGCTATCAGTTCCATTCCGGCGGTGACACCGAAGTGTTGCTCAAGGGCTATCACGCCTGGGGCGCAGACATGCTGCCCAAGCTCAATGGCATGTTCGCCTTTGCCATCTGGGAACGTGACAGCAAGCAGCTGTTCATCGCCCGTGACCGCCTCGGCGTCAAGCCGTTGTACCTGTCAAAAACCGACAAGCGCCTGCGCTTCGCGTCCTCGCTGCCTGCCCTGCTCAAGGGTGGTGACATCAGCGGGATGCTTGATCCGGTGGCGCTCAACCATTACCTCAACTTCCATGCGGTGGTGCCTGCGCCGCGCACCTTGCTGGCCGGCGTCGAAAAACTTCCGCCAGCCAGCTGGATGCGTATCGACGCCAGCGGCAAGGTCGAACAGAAAGTCTGGTGGACCCTGCCCTACGGCCCGCACGAAGACGAGAAAAACCTCACCCTCGAAGACTGGCGCGACCGCGTACTGGACAGCACGCGTGAAGCGGTAGCGATCCGTCAGCGTGCTGCAGTGGACGTCGGTGTGCTGCTGTCCGGCGGCGTCGACTCGAGCATGCTGGTAGGTCTGCTGCGTGAAGTGGGCGTCGAGGACCTGTCGACCTTCTCCATCGGTTTCCAGGATGCCGGTGGCGAGCGTGGCGACGAATTCCAGTATTCCGATCTGATCGCCAAGCACTACGGCACGCGCCATCACCAGTTGCGTATTCAGGAACGCGAGATCATCGAGCAGTTGCCTGCGGCGTTCCGCGCCATGAGCGAACCGATGGTCAGCCACGACTGCATCGCCTTCTACCTGCTGTCGCGTGAAGTGTCGAAACACTGCAAGGTGGTACAGAGCGGCCAGGGCGCCGATGAGCTGTTCGCCGGTTACCACTGGTACCCGCAAGTCGACGGCGCGAGCGACCCGGTGGCGGCTTACCGCGATGCATTCGTTGACCGCAGCTACGCCGAATACGCCGAGACCGTGCAGCCGAAGTGGCGCACTGCCAATGACGCCGCCGGTGATTTCGTTCGCGATCACTTTGCCCAGCCAGGCGCCAGCGCTGCCGTCGACAAGGCCTTGCGTCTGGACAGCACCGTGATGCTGGTCGATGACCCGGTCAAGCGTGTCGACAACATGACCATGGCCTGGGGCCTGGAAGCGCGCACGCCGTTCCTTGACTATCGTCTGGTCGAACTGTCGGCTCGCATCCCGGGTAAATTCAAGCTGCCGGACGGCGGCAAACAAGTGCTGAAAGAAGCCGCGCGCATGGTCATTCCTTCGGAAGTGATCGACCGCAAAAAAGGCTACTTCCCGGTGCCTGGCCTCAAGCACTTGCAGGGCGACACCCTTAACTGGGTGCGCGAGTTGCTGACCGACTCCAGTCAGGACCGCGGCCTGTTCAACCCTGCGATGGTCGACAAGCTGCTGACCAACCCCGAGGGCCAGCTCACGCCATTGCGCGGCTCCAAGCTGTGGCAACTGGCAGCGCTGAACCTTTGGCTCAGCGAACAGGGACTGTGATCGATGAAACAGAATGCGACGACTTATAGCCAGCGCCTGTTGCGCGGCCAGTCGCCCTCGTACGAACGTCTGCAGGCACGACTCGCTGAAGACGGTAGCCAGATAGATGCAGACCCTCTGGCGCTGCACTGTGGCTGGGGACGTTTGCTGATCGGTCACACCTACCCTGATCCGGCCGCACTGGCTCAGGACCTGCTCAACGAAAAACCCGGCGAGCGCGACATTGCCCTGTATGTGGCAGCGCCGCAACAGGTGTTGGCGCAATCGCCGCAGCAGTTGTTTCTCGACCCGTCGGACACGCTGCGTCTGTGGTTCAGCGATTACCGCCCGGCGCAGCGTGTGTTTCGCGGCTACCGCATTCGCCGTGCGCACAATGAAAACGACTGGCAGGCCATCAACAACCTGTATCTGGCGCGCGGCATGTTGCCCATCGACCCCGAGCTACTGACCCCGCGCCACGAAGGTGGCCCGGTGTATTGGGTGGCCGAGGACGAAGGCAGCAAGACGATCATCGGCAGCGTCATGGGCCTCAATCATCAGAAGGCCTTCAATGACCCGGAGAAAGGCAGCAGCCTCTGGTGCCTGGCGGTTGATCCGCAATGCACGCGGCCGGGTGTCGGCGAAGTGCTGGTTCGGCATCTGATCGAGCACTTTATGAGTCGCGGCCTGAGCTACCTTGATCTGTCGGTGCTGCATGACAACGATCAGGCCAAGGCGCTGTACGCCAAATTGAATTTCCGCAACCTGCCGACCTTCGCCATCAAGCGCAAGAACGGTATTAACGAGTCATTGTTTCTCGGCCCTGGCCCGCAGGCGGACTTCAATCCGTATGCGCGGATCATTGTCGAGGAAGCCCATCGGCGCGGCATTGACGTGCAGGTGGATGATGCGGATGCCGGGCTGTTCACCCTCAGCTATGGCGGTCGTCGCATCCGCTGCCGCGAGTCGTTGAGCGATCTGACCAGCGCGGTGAGCATGACCCTGTGTCAGGACAAGAGCCTGACCCATCGTGCCCTGAAGGCCGCCAGCCTGCGCCTGCCCGCACAGCAAAGGGCGGGCAGCGCAGACGACAATCTGGCGTTTCTCGAAGCGCACGGGCAAATCGTGGTCAAGCCGCTGGACGGTGAACAAGGCCAGGGCGTCGCGGTTGACCTGCGCACCATCGACGACGTGCAGAGCGCCATCGAGCAGGCCCGCCAGTTCGATACTCGCGTGATTCTGGAAAGCTTTCATGAAGGCCTGGACTTGCGCATCGTGGTGATCGGCTTTCAGGTCGTGGCTGCGGCGATACGTCGTCCGGCTGAAATCATCGGTGACGGCCGCCACACCATCAAGCAGTTGATCGAAGCCCAGAGCCGACGTCGCGCGGCAGCAACGGATGGCGAAAGCCGTATTCCGATGGATCAGGAAACCGAGCGCACCGTGCGCGAGGCCGGTTTTGACTACGCCGACATTCTGCCGATGGATCAGCGCCTGGCCGTGCGCCGTGCTGCCAACCTGCACACCGGCGGCTGCCTGGAAGATGTCACGGCCATTCTGCACCCGGTGCTCAGCGACGCCGCGGTGCGCGCCGCGCGGGCGCTGGACATCCCGGTCGTCGGCCTGGACCTGATGGTGCCGGCCGCCGATCAGCCTGAATACGTGTTCATCGAAGCCAATGAACGCGTAGGGCTTGCCAATCACGAACCACAACCCACCGCCGAACGTTTCGTCGATCTGTTGTTTCCGCACAGCCTGCCTGTGCATATCTGATCGCAGCTGCGGGCACGGCTGCAAACGGCGCATCAGCCTTTGCAGCCCGTGGCTTGCAACTGTTCCATAAGGAGCATCCATGACCCCTGCAAATATCCCCGATCCGGATCTGAAATACCTGCAGAAAGTTCTGTTGGAAATGCTCGCGATCCCAAGCCCTACCGGCTTCACCGACACCATTGTGCGTTACGTGGCCGAGCGTCTCGAAGAGCTCGGTATCCCGTTCGAACTGACCCGCCGCGGCACCATCCGCGCCACGCTGAAGGGCAAGCAGAACAGCCCTGACCGGGCCGTATCGGCGCACCTGGACACCATTGGTGCCAGTGTTCGGGAAGTCAAAGACAATGGCCGCCTGGCGCTGGCTGCGGTCGGCTGCTGGTCGAGCCGCTTTGCCGAAGGCAGCCGGGTCAGCGTGTTCACCGACACCGGCGTGATCCGTGGCAGCGTTCTGCCGCTGATGGCTTCCGGTCACGCGTTCAACACCGCCGTGGACGAAATGCCGATCAGTTGGGACCACGTCGAGCTGCGCCTGGATGCCTATTGCACCACCCGCGCCGACTGCGAATCACTGGGCATCGGCATCGGTGACTTCGTGGCTTTCGACCCGCTGCCGGAGTTCACCGAGAGCGGACACATCAGCGCCCGTCACCTGGATGACAAGGCCGGCGTGGCAGCACTGCTCGCCGCCCTGAAATCCATTGTCGACAGCGGTACCGAGCCGTTGATCGACTGCCACCCGCTGTTCACCATTACCGAAGAAACCGGTACGGGCGCAGCCGGTGTGCTGCCTTGGGACGTGAGCGAGTTCGTCGGCATCGACATCGCGCCGGTTGCGCCGGGTCAACACTCCAGCGAGCACGCTGTCAGCGTGGCGATGCAGGACTCGGGCGGTCCTTACGACTACCACCTGTCCCGCCATCTGCTACGGCTGGGCGTGGACAATGAGCTGCCGGTGCGTCGTGACCTGTTCCGCTATTACTACAGTGATGCGCACTCGGCGGTGACCTCAGGGCATGACATCCGCACCGCCCTGCTGGCCTTCGGCTGTGACGCGACGCATGGCTACGAGCGCACGCATATCGACAGTCTGGCAGCGCTGAGCAAGTTGCTCGGTGCCTACATGCTCAGCCCACCGGTATTCGCCAGCGATGCCAAGCCTGCGCAGAGCTCGCTGGAGCGCTTCAGCCATCAGATCGAGCACGATGCGCAGATGGAATCCGATACCCGCGTGCCACCGGTCGACAGCCTGATCGGGCAGAATCGCGAAGAGAGTTGAGGCCCTGTGAATTGCGGTGCGTGGCACCGCAGTTCTATCATCGCCGCTCATCGACACGAGAACCGCCATGCTGATCCCCTACGACCAACTGGAACCTGACACCCTCACTCGCCTGATCGAGGATTTCGTCACCCGTGAGGGCACCGATAATGGCGACGAAACACCGCTGCAAACCCGGGTATTGCGCGTGCGTCATGCGTTGACCAAGGGCCAGGCGGTGATCTTTTTCGACCTTGAGAGCCAGCAGTGTCAGCTGATGCTCAAGCACGACGTGCCGAAGGAGTTTTTCGAGTAGCCCTTACAGGGCCTGAGTCAGGTCATTCACCTGCAACATCGCTTGCTGACAACGCCGCTCACCGAAGCGGCGTTGTTGCCTGCTGCGCAAGCGTCCTGGCGATTCGCTTGTAGACTTCCGCGCGGTGAGCCTTGACGTCTTTCGGGGCATTGATCCCGAGCCTGACCTGATTGCCGTTGATCCCCAGGATCTGCACGGTGATGTCATCACCGATGGAAAACGTTTCGCCAATTTCCCGCGTCAGTACCAGCATTTTTCCCACCCTTGCGTTGCGCAAAAGAGGCAGGGTGCATGGCGGGACACGGCGCTTCAATGCGCTGATAGCAAATCAGTAACGTCCTGCAACAGCACCGGAAAAGACTGAAGGAAACGTCTTACTTTCCGGCGAAATCCGTGGGAAATGTCGTTCGCGACTGTGGTTAATCAAGCGGCGGACCAACGCGGCCCCAGCAGAATGATGGTCGCACCGATGACGCAGAAAGCCAGACCCAGCCAGTCCGTGCCCAATGGCCTGACCCGCTCGACCAGGCCCAGCCAGGCAATCGACGCGACAATGTAGATCCCGCCATACGCCGCATACGCTCGGCCCGCATAAGCCGCCTCCACACGTGTCAGCAACAGAGCAAACACCGTCAGGCTGACAAGCGCAGGAATCATCCACAGCGCGCTCTTGCCCTGGCGTAACCACAGCCAGAAGGCATAGCAACCGAATATCTCGAACAGAGCGGCAAGGAAGAACCACAGGTAATTGAGCATGAAAGGTTCTCGGGACAGGGCTGCAAGATGCGCGCAACCCTATCAGAAAACAGTGCAGTCATGACCTTGATAACCTTGAACACGCAACGCCGTGCCACACAAGAGGACGCAGAGCGTCCGGAAAGGCATGCGACGCAGAGCGTCGCACGATAATGAGTTGTCTGCGCAGACCGACGCAGAGAGTTGCGATTATCGTTCCTCACGCTCCAGCGTGGGAATGCAGTTCTCGACGCTCTGCGTCGCAAAGAGGACGCGGAGCATCCGGGTTGGTCAGGCATGCCCCTTCTGCGCCTTGGCGCGCATCTTGGCGCACATGACGGTCATTTCGTCATACATCGCCTGTGGCTGCTTGCGTTTCATTTCCCAGGCCATACGGCCTTCTTCGTGAGGCAGGATCATGAACTCGCCTTCGCCAACCTGCCTGAAGATGCAGTCGGCGATATCCCGCGCGGTGATCGGCGACTTCTCCAGCAACCTGCCGATCTGCGCTTTCATGGCGGGCGTGGGGCCGCGGAAGGAATCCAGCAGGTTGGTCTGAAAGAACGACGGGCAGACCACATGAACACCAACCCCCTGGTCATGCAGTTCGACCAGCAGACTCTCGGAAAGCGCGACGACCCCGGCCTTGGCGACGTTGTAATTGCTCATCGCCGGGGCCTGCATCAGCGCTGCCATCGAGGCGATGTTGATGATCCGGCCCTTGCTGGCCAACAGCATCGGCAGGAACGCCTTGCAGCCCTTGACCACCCCCATCAGGTTGATCGCGATCTGCCAGTCCCAGTCCTCCAGCGACAACTCGTTGAAGAAGCCCCCGGAAGCCACCCCCGCATTGTTGACGATCACGTCGATGCCGCCAAAGCGCTGTTCACACGCCTGGGCGAACGCGGTGAGCTGGCTGTAATCGCGAACGTCGCAACGCTGCACGAAGCCGTCACCACCCGCCTCGCGTACCAGCGCAAGGGTCTCCTGCAAGCCGGCATCATTGATGTCCGAGAGTGCCAGCCGCCACCCTTCGCGTGCCCAGCGCAGTGCAATTTCACGACCCAGACCTGAGCCGGCGCCAGTAATCATGATGCGGTTTTGCATAGCGAGTGCCTTGTGATGTGCAGGAGTTGCCTGAGTGTAATCACACTAGAAGCACCACAAACCCACCATCAAGACGCTGAATGCCTGGAGCAAACCGCAGCCTTATGAACGCCTGGCTCGGGCCACATAACGGAGCAACAACAGGCCATACACCGACACATTGAGCAGCACGACGATGCCGCCCAGCCAAAGCTGTATACCCGGCGTAAGCCCGGCCGGGTAAATCAGCGGGATCAGATAATGCTCAACGAAGCCCCCGGTATAGCCCTGCCCTCCAGCGTTGCTGCGCAGGGTGTTTTCCAGCGGTGTCAGCGGGCAATAAAGGTGCAGAAACTCGACCGCTGTCCCCCATGCCGCAGCAGGAACGTGCAGCAGCGCCAGCCAGGGCCTTCTCAATACCAGCAGTCCGCCGAACAGGACGAACACAATGAACAGTAGATGAAACACGACCACGGCATCCGCCGCCACTCGATAAACCATCATTGTGTCCTCTTGCGGGCCATGCCTCAGGTAGAAAGTTCGCGTCGCGCAGAGACTTTTCAGGGTCTTTAGTTCAATTGTTTTTAAGACCGATTCAACTGCATCAGGTCAAAAAAACCCGAGTTATTGTCAGACAAAAATACGACAAGCCTCTGATTTTCAATGATTTTCAAATATGTAATAAATTATTTAAAATAGATCGAACCTTTCTCTAACGCCCAGAGTCGGATGAGTCAAGCAGGCTACTTCATACCGTCTGGCATGACGTTTCAACTGCATCTGTTAATTAACACTAATGTAAAGAGGGAACTCACCATGGGCATCGGCACTATTCTTATCATCGTTTTGATTCTGCTGCTAGTTGGCGGTTTGCCAGTATTCCCGCACTCGCGCAGCTGGGGCTACGGTCCGTCGGGCATCATCGGTACGATCCTGGTGATCCTGCTGATTCTGGTGTTGCTCGGCAAGATATGACCTGCTGCTCCACGCAGCAGCGCATGTAGCCAATAAGAAACCCCGCTTTTTCAAGCGGGGTTTTTTATTGCCCATGAAAAAGCAGCCCGAAGGCTGCTTCTCGTTCACAACAACCTGGCCTTAGTGCGAAACCGCACCACTAGCACCCAGCCCCGTCTGCGAGCGGACGAATTGCGGGTAGAACAGAGCGCGCTCGCCCTCCGCCGCTTTCGACTTGTCGGTGATGGAGAAGAACCAGATACCTACGAAGGCAATGGCGATGGAAAACAACGCCGGGTATTCGTAAGGGAAAATGGCTTTCTCGTGATGCAGGATCTGCACCCAGATGGTCGGCCCCAGCACCATCAGCACCACTGCGCTGATCAGGCCCATCCAGCCGCCGATCATGGCGCCACGGGTGGTCAGGTTTTTCCAGTACATGGAGAGCAGCAGGATCGGGAAGTTGCAGCTTGCCGCGACCGAGAACGCCAGGCCCACCATGAACGCGATGTTCTGGCTTTCGAAGGCAATACCCAGAAAGATCGCCACGACCGCCAGGGCAATGGTGGTGATTTTCGAGATACGGATCTCGTCCTTCTCGTTGGCTTTGCCTGCCTTGATGACGCTGGCATACAGGTCGTGAGAAACCGCCGAAGCACCCGCCAGGGTCAGACCGGCAACCACTGCCAGAATGGTGGCGAAGGCGACTGCCGAGATGAAGCCCAGGAACAGACTGCCACCGACCGCATCGGCCAGGTGAACCGCAGCCATGTTGTTACCGCCCAGCAAGGCGCCTGCTGCATCCTTGAACGCCGGATTGGTGCTGACCAGCAGGATCGCGCCGAAACCGATGATGAAGGTCAGGATGTAGAAGTAGCCAATAAAGCCGGTTGCGTAGAGCACCGACTTGCGGGCTTCCTTGGCATCGCTCACGGTGAAGAAGCGCATCAGGATGTGTGGCAGGCCCGCAGTACCGAACATCAGGGCCAGACCCAGCGAGAACGCCGAGATCGGGTCTTTCACCAGCCCGCCAGGGCTCATGATCGCTTCACCTTTGGGGTGAACCTTGATCGCTTCGGAAAACAGCATGTTGAAGTCGAAGTTGACGTGCTTCATGACCATCAGTGCCATGAACGACGCACCGGACAGCAACATCACTGCCTTGATGATCTGCACCCAGGTTGTAGCGAGCATGCCGCCGAACAGCACATAGAGGCACATAAGGATACCGACCAGCACCACCGCAACAGCGTAGTCCAGACCGAACAGCAGCTGGATCAGCTTGCCGGCACCGACCATCTGCGCAATCAGGTAAAACGCCACCACGACCAGAGAGCCGCAGGCAGACAGGGTGCGAATTTCCTTTTGCTTGAGGCGGTACGAGGCCACGTCGGCAAAGGTGTATTTACCCAGGTTGCGCAGGCGTTCGGCGATCAGGAACAGGATGATCGGCCAGCCCACCAGGAAGCCGATCGAGTAGATCAGGCCATCGTAGCCGGAGGTGTAGACCAGTGCGGAAATCCCCAGAAAGGACGCTGCCGACATGTAGTCACCGGCAATCGCCAGACCGTTCTGGAAACCGGTGATCTTGCCACCTGCCGAGTAGTAGTCCGACGCAGTCTTGTTCTTTTTCGATGCCCAGTAGGTGATGTACAGCGTGAAAGCGACGAAGACCACGAACATGACGATCGCGGCGACGTTCAGGGGTTGTTTCTGCACTGCACCCGTCAACGCGTCTGCCGCCCAGAGGGTCGGCGCGAAGGCGGCCAAGCCAAGTGCTGCTGATAGGCGCCGGATCATTGCTGAGCCTCCTTGAGGATCGCGTTGTTCAGGTCATCGAATTCACCGTTGGCACGGCGAACATAGATGGCCGTCAATATGAACGCGGAAAGAATCAGCCCAACGCCTATCGGCATTCCCCAGGTAATGGTTGAAGTAGGACTTAGTTTGGCCCCCAGAATATGGGGTCCGTAAGCGATCAAAAGAATAAAGGCCGCATACAGGCCAAGCATGATCGCCGAGAGAATCCAGGCGAAACGCTCTCTTTTGGAGACCAGCTCCTTGAAACGGGGGCTGTTTTGAATCGAGAGGTAAATGCTGTCGTTCATTGTTTTTGTCCTCGCAGCACAGATGAGATGTCACGTAACGCACTTTAGTCGGGTCCGGCGCGCACTCCAGACGACCTTAGTATTAGAACGACATTAGCTGTGGATACCTCTTCTCGCACGGCCTGGACCCACCGGCAGTCGGTCGCACGGAAAATACTCCGGGGCAGAAAAACAAAAGGCCGTCTGGCGATAACACCAGACGGCCTTGAGAAGGGCTATTCAGACACTTTGCGACTATTTGGCAGTCCATGCGGCGACGCGGTCCGGGTGCTTGGCGACCCAGTCCTTCGCTGCAGCTTCAGGTTTGGCGCCGTCCTGAATCGCCAGCATCACCTCACCGATTTCATCCTTGGATGCCCACTGGAATTTTTTCAGGAAGGCCACGACTTCAGGAGCTTTCTTCTCCAGCCCCAGGCTGCCAACGTTGTCGACGGTTTCAGCCTCGCCGTAGACACCTTTCGGGTCGTCCAGGAAACGCAGTTTCCATTTGGCGAACATCCAGTGCGGCACCCAGCCGGTGACCACGATGGCTTTTTTGTCCTTCTCGGCACGGGTGAGCTCGGCGATCATGCCCGCGCCGGAACTGGCCTGCAGCTTGTAGCCGTCCAGCCCATAGTCCTTGATGGCCTGATCGGTTTTGAGCATCACGCCCGAACCGGCATCGATCCCGGTGATCTTCTTTTTGAAGGAATCATCGGTCTTGAGGTCTTCAATGCTTTTGGCCTTGACGTATTCAGGCACGATCAGGCCGATCTTGGCGTCCTTGAAATTGGGCCCGTAGTTGACGACCTGATCCTTGTACTTGGCGTAGTACTCGCCATGTGTACCCGGAAGCCACGCAGACAGCATGAGGTCGAGCTTGTCGGTTGCCACCGCCTGCCACATGATCCCCGCGGCGACAGACTGCAACTTGACGTCATAACCAAGCTTTTGCTTGATCACTTCGGAGGCCACGAAGGTAGTGGCGACACTGTCGGACCAGCCTTCCACATAGCCAATGGTCAGGGTCTTGGTTTCGGCGATCGCCAGCGTGGAGCTGACCGCAAGTACCAGAGCGGCACCCGCCCCCAGTATTTTTCGCATCATCATTGTCGCTTCCCCGGAAGTTTGCACCGACGGTTGTCGGGGCATGGTTAACGTTGTTCTCCAGACCGCCCCCGCGCCCGACCTTGGGGCACGCGGCGCCTTGCACGTTTTTATCGCTGCCACGCGCAATCAAACGCACCGCAACGCCACCCTGATCATCGACCTGCACGACAGGCAGGCATGCTCTGTCTGCGACACTGGGACAACGGGAAACGACAACAACGAGCCATCAACGACAACGCACAGCGAAAAACGCCTGAAGCTGGCCATTAGCGGCAGGGGCACACCTTTATGCCCATAGGAGAACGCCCTTCGCCATACCATCGTCGTATAGACGACACAGACTTGCGGCGCACCACTCTGGCTCGTGCTACGAAGGAAACACGATGTGTTACCGCAGCTTTACGATCACCACCGCGAACAGGTAACACGGAAACATTTTTTCCGGCTCTATGACCACGCGCCAACCATCAAAATTCACAAGCCACTGATTTAAAAGAGTTTTCAAAAACTGGCACGGGTCCTGCTATATCTCTGGTACAACAAAAACAACAAATGATGCAGCAAACCAATAAAAACAATACGTAACGGCTCTGACACAACAAGAACAAAACGGACAGAGGCGCAGCTAACAGATTTTTTTGGAGTGGATCAGCTTTACAGGGACCTTTCAGTGAAAGGCCTCGCGACCGGACCGAGAACAATAAAACTACCGTCAGGTAGCTCCAGAACCGGTGGGATCACGCCGTTGTGCAGGCAGGTGATTAAAGTGAATCAGCGCTCAAAAAAATACGTTTGCTCTTGACCCCGCATGGGGGTCGCACAACAACGCTGTAAAGGGACTGGTCGCCAACAACAATAACAGGCCGCCCTATAACAATAAAAAGAGCACGTGAACCACATTGGAGGAGAGCTACGGCTCTCCTTTGTGCTTTCCGCAAGTCGGAAAATTCGTCTCCAGGCCATGGCCTGCCCATCATCACCAGCCGTGCAAACGTCGCTTTGGGGCAGCAGATACACGAGTCATACAAAAATAAACCGCATATCTGCATTGCAAAATCCAAAGAACGTGTATTGTTCCGTCATATTTACAGGGTTAACCGGTGGATGGGGCACTTTGGCACTACACCTTGGTCATAGCCTGCGTATCTCATCAGCACTTCTTTCCCAAGGGATTTAGTCATGCTCCGTTTTCTGCGCCTCGCCACCGTTATAGGTGGCTTGTGTTTAAGTGCGTCCGCTCTGGCAACCAACGTCGACTCTGCCACCTATGGCTACCCGCTGACTAATCCGTTTGAAGCGACCATTGCGACCACACCGCCCGATCTGCGCCCCGATCTGCCTGACGATGAAGATATCGATCAGGATGTTTACACCCTGAACCTGCACCCCGAGCGCGAGTTCACCCTGCCCGACAACTTCTGGGCGGTGAAAAAGTTGCACTATCGCCTGGCCAAACAGGACCACGCTGCTCCGCTGATCTTCCTGATCGCCGGCACCGGCGCGCCGTATAACAGCACCATCAATGAATTCCTGAAAAAGCTCTATTACGGCGCGGGCTACCACGTGGTGCAGCTGTCTTCGCCCACCAGCTATGACTTCATGAGCTCGGCCTCGCGCTTTGCGACTCCTGGCGTCTCCACCGACGATGCAGAAGACATTTATCGCGTGATGCAGGCCATTCGGGCTCAGCAGGCGCAATTGCCGGTAACCGACTATTACCTGACCGGTTACAGCCTCGGCGCACTGAATGCTGCATTCGTCAGCAAGCTGGACGAAACCCGTCGCAGCTTCAACTTCAAGAAAGTCCTGCTGCTCAACCCGCCGGTCAATCTCTACACCTCGATCAGCAACCTCGACAAACTGGTACAAACCAACGTCAAGGGCATCAACAACACCACCACGTTCTATGAACTGGTGCTGGCCAAGCTGACCCGCTACTTCCGCCAAAAGGGTTACATCGACCTCAACGATGCACTGCTGTTCGACTTCCAGCAGTCCAAGCAGCACCTGACCAACGAACAGATGGCGATGCTGATCGGTACCTCGTTCCGCTTCTCGTCGGCTGACATCGCGTTCACCTCCGACCTGATCAACCGTCGCGGTCTGATCACGCCACCGAAATTCCCGATCACCGAAGGCACCAGCCTGACGCCGTTCCTCAAGCGTGCTCTGCAGTGCGACTTCGATTGCTACCTGACCGAACAGGTCATCCCGATGTGGCGCGCACGCACCGACGGCGGTAGCCTGCTGCAACTGGTCGACCAGGTCAGCCTCTACGCGCTCAAGGACTACCTGCACAGCAACACCAAGATTGCCGTCATGCACAACGCCGACGACGTGATCCTGGGCTCGGGTGACCTCGGCTTCCTGCGCAAGACCTTTGGCGATCGCCTGACCGTTTACCCGTACGGCGGGCATTGCGGCAACCTTAATTACCGCGTCAACACCGACGCCATGCTGGAGTTTTTCCGTGGCTAAACGTCTTTTACTTCTTGCCGCTCTGCTCTGTGCCGGCACAGTCCAGGCCGCTGACGCGGATACCAGCAACAAGGCTCAGCACCCGGCCACTGTGGCCCGTCAGACCGATGCTGATGGTTTCACTCAGCCACTGAAGTCGCTGCAATTCAACCCGGGGCTGGATCAGCGTGAATTCGAGCGCGCCTCCATCAACGCGCTGGAAGTCTATGATCCGCTGGAATCCTGGAACCGCCGGGTTTACCACTTCAACTACCGTTTCGATGAATGGGTATTTCTGCCGGTCGTGGACGGCTACCGCTACATCACCCCCGGCTTCGTACGCAGCGGCGTGAGCAACTTTTTCAGCAACCTGGGCGATGTCTCCAACTTGCTGAACAGCCTGCTGCAGTTCAAGGGCGAGCGCTCGCTGGACACCACTGGCCGTCTGCTGCTCAACACCACCATCGGCATCGCCGGTCTGTGGGACCCGGCGACCATGATGGGCCTGCCGCGCCAGAGCGAAGACTTCGGCCAGACCCTGGGCTTCTACGGCGTCCCTGCAGGGCCTTATCTGGTGTTGCCATTGTTCGGTCCATCGAACGTGCGTGACACCGGCGGCATGCTGTTCGACTACACGGCTGAAAACCAGATCAACTTCCTCAACGTGGCTGAAGTCAGCAGCGACCATCCGGAAATCACCGTGTTGCGCGCCGTTGACCGCCGTTACGTCACCAGTTTCCGTTACGGCCAGCTCAACTCGCCGTTCGAGTATGAAAAAGTGCGCTACGTCTACACCGAGTCGCGCAAGCTGCAGATCGCCGAATAAGCGTAACGCGGCAAAACGACGGCCAGCCGGAGTGATCGGGCTGGTCGTTTTTTTTGGCACTTTTACCTGCCTGGCCAATCACATGGCTCAAGGCAAACGCCTCCGTCATCAACAGACAAAAAGGAATTTCCATGCGCTCTTTCGGTTTCAAGGCAATGGCTGTGTGTGTCGCACTGGCAGCATGTCAGAGCATGCTCAGCGCTCAGGCTGCCACCAAGCCGCAGGCCGCTGCGCCCGCTGCTGCGGTGCAAAAGGCTTCGCTGCTGGGCGGCAAACTGGCCTTCACCATCCCTGCGGGCTACGTACAGGGCGAGATGCCCGAGATTGATGCAAAAGCCAAGGCTCAGGGTGTGACGGGGTCGCTCTACACCAATGCGGCCGAAAAGCGCGTGCTGATCGTTACCGAAACACCTATGCCAATGGGCGTGCAGGCCAACGATAACGACGGCGCAGTACTTGATGGGCTGGTCACCGGCATCCTTGCCCAGCAGAGTACCGGCTACAAGGACTTCAAAAAGCTGGGCGACAAGAAGATCGTCAAGAAGAACGGTCTTGGTGTGCGTCAACTGGACACCTCGGCGACCATGAGTGACGCTCAGGTACTGAGCACATCGATCGTCGCTGCATCGGGTAGCCGCGCAGCCGTGCTGAACGTGGTCTCCAATGCGAAGAATCCGAAAGAGCATGCTGCGCTGGTGAAGACTGTCATCGGCCAGTGATCTGCGGACCGGTCCGCCGGTCCGATGTGGCTCAATTCACCCGCAACACGCCGGATAACCGCTCGACCAGGGCCTGAACCCTGGCAGATCGCCCACGAAACCCTTATTAGTGAATTCCAGTCCACAACAAAGGGAAAACTTGGCAAAGATAGAAGCTCTTTTCTGCAATAAGCTGGCGGACTTATTTTTAATGGGTCTGCACAATGCCTTCTCTGGAAACCACTGCCTCCGGCGCTCGCGGCGAAAGCTCGACCGGCGCCGGCTTGTCCATCGCGATTCTGGCCCTCGCCGGCTTCGTGATCGTCACCACTGAATTTCTCATCATCGGTCTGTTGCCTTCAATGGCCCGTGATCTGGGAATTTCCATTTCTACTGCAGGTTTGCTGGTGACGCTGTTCGCCTTCACGGTGATGCTCTTTGGCCCACCGCTGACGGCCATGCTCTCGCACCTGGACCGCAAGCGTACGTTCATTGTCATCCTGCTGATCTTCGCCGCCTCCAACGCGCTGGCGGCGGTGTCGAGCAATATCTGGGTGCTGGCGCTGGCGCGGTTCATTCCGGCACTGGCCTTGCCGGTGTTCTGGGGCACGGCCAGTGAAACGGCAAGCCTGCTGGCCGGACCGAAACGCGCTGGCAAGGCTGTTGCGCAGGTGTACCTCGGCATCTCGGCTGCCATGCTGTTCGGTATTCCGCTGGGTACGGTATTTGCCGATGCCGTGGGCTGGCGCGGCGCATTCTGGGCGCTGACGCTGCTGTCAGCGTTGATGGCCCTGTTGCTGGCACTGTCGATGCCGCGTATCGAACCTACTGCAAAGGTCGGCCTCGCCGAGCAGGCAAAAATTCTCCGCGATCCGTTTTTCCTCGCCAACCTGCTGCTGTCTATCCTGCTGTTCACGGCCATGTTCGGTGCCTATACCTACCTGGCTGACACGCTGGAACGCATCGCGGGCATCGAATCGGCTCAAGTGGGTTGGTGGTTGATGGGCTTCGGCGCGGTCGGCCTGATCGGTAATGCCCTGGGTGGACGTTATGTGGACCGCAGCCCGCTCGGCTCGACCATGGCCTTTGCGCTGCTGCTCGCACTGGGCATGACCGCAAGCGTACCCGCCGCAGGCTCCATGCCGCTGCTGGCCGTGGTGCTGGTGATTTGGGGCATCGCACATACGGCGCTGTTTCCGATCTGCCAGATCAGGGTGATGAAAGCAGCGCCTCAGGCCCAGGCACTGGCAGGGACCCTGAATGTTTCGGCCGCCAATGCCGGCATCGGCCTGGGATCGATCATCGGAGGCCTTACCATCGAGCACCTGGGCCTGGGTGCCGTAGGGTATGTCGCCGCTGTTGTTGCGCTGCTGTCCATTGCCGTTGCATGGATGACCAGCACTCAGAAAAACAAGGCACCGTTATAACCGCCTGACCGTCGCGTTACTGAACTCGCCGGGCAGTGTGTCTGCCAACAACCAGACACCCTGCCCCGGTTATTAGCGGTGTATTAAATTGTATATTTCGTCATATTTTTGAACAGGTTTTAGCACTGTTTCTGTCATTTAATTGACTTTTAAACAGTAACCTTTCCTCAATATGTAGCTATTTGACACCCCTCGGCAAAATACTCTTCCCTTGCCACTAGTGAACGCTCAAACTCCAGCCTTTCGGTCAAGCGGTGTCGATTTCTGACCGATTCGAAAGTAATGTCCGGTAAGAATCTATGAGCACCTATCACCGCAGAGGGATGGCATTCGCCAAGCGGATCTACGCCCCGAGATGCTTCGGTGTCAGCGTTGGCTTTGTGACGGTCGCTGTTTCTTTGTATTACGTGAATGCAGCACACTGGGCGTGGTTGTTGGCGCTGCTCTATAGCCTGGTGTGGCCGCATGTTGCTTACCAGCTCGCAAGAACGTCGCGCGAGCCTTACCAGGCTGAATGGCGCAACCTGCTTTTCGATTCGATGATGGGCGGTTTCTGGGTTGGCGCGATGGGTTTCAGCGCAGTTCCCGGGGTTACGGTGCTCGCCATGATGGCCATGCATAACATGGCCGCCGCCGGGCCACGTCTGATGCTGCAAGGCCTGTGCATGCAGGCACTGGGCGTGCTGATTTCGCTGGCCGCGCTCGACCCTGTCGTCAATCTGCATGGCAACATGGCGCAGATCTACGCCTGCCTTCCGGTACTGGTGACCTACCCTATTTTCATTGGCTGGCTGAGCCATCAGGTCACACTCAAGTTATGGGAACACCGCAACATCCTGCGCAAGGTCAGCCGCACCGACAGCCTCACCGGCCTGCTCAATCATGGCGCGTGGAAGGACCTGCTTGACCTTAAGTACGCCAGTAATCAGGGCGCGTATCAGGAGTGCGTCATCGCGCTGATCGATATCGATCACTTCAAGGTCATCAACGACACTTACGGCCACCTGATGGGCGACACGGTGCTGCAGAGTATCAGCGAAGCACTGATAGAAAACCTGCGCGATTCCGATCTGATCGGGCGTTGTGGCGGCGATGAATTCTGCGTCATTCTGCCCGACACCAGTCTGCTTCAAGCAAAGGAAATCCTTGAGCGCCTGCGCCTGGCGATAGATGAAATGACCTATACCCTGCATTGCGATCTCAAGGTCAGCCTCAGTATCGGCATTGCCGCCTACTCCCCTGAAATGCCGGATGCCTCGTCGTGGCTGCATGAAGCAGACAAGGCGCTGTATCTGGCCAAAAGCACCGGCCGCAACCGCGTCGCCAGCCCTCAGGATGCGCCGCCAGAACTCCAGTCGCTTGGCGCACAGGCCTGATCCGTCAACGCTTGTCCTTGAACAGCATGTCGAACAGGGATGAGAGACTCTTGACCCCCATCGCTTTTAGAAACGTCTCGCGCATATCGTTACGCAGGCTTTCCAGCGTTATTTCCTTGGGTTTGGTGGATTTTTTTACGGCGACCGTTTCTTGAGAGTCTCCTTCGCCCGGCGTGTATTTTTCCTTGGACAGCGTCCTTATGTAGTCACTCTTCTGGCTTTTATAAGTAGTGAAGTCTGCACCCAGTTGCTCGTCCCTTTCTCCCGCCGTTGAAAACCTGTTGATGACTTTTTCCATAAAATCAAAATTATTGTGACCGATGGACCCGTAGTCCTTGTCAGTGATGAAGCGAACAAACCCCTGATCCAGCCGCGTTGTTTTTAACCCATCGCTTTCGGTAATACGTTTGGCGGTGGCCGCCTGCGGCTCGGTAAAACTGTAGAACACCTTGTGGCCTTCCATGTCATATGTTTTGCCCTGGTTATGACGAAGCATGATCCCTCCATCATCACTCTCCCTGTAAGAAGCCAACTGAAACGCCAGGTCATCGACATAGCTCAAATCAGCTCCCTGATCACTCGCCCAACCGTAAACGTCACCCAACAGACTCCGATCATCCCGGGTTAGAAAAAACGCCTGGGGCATGGACATTCCACATTCGGCTTTTCCTAGCATGGGCGCAGAACGAGCAGCGTCCGCGAACCCAAACACCCTGTGTTTCAGGAGGGCCTGGCCGCTGATGGTCACCGCAGAGTCTGGAGAGGTTGATCGGAGGGTGGGATTGGCAATTGAGCGCATGTTTTTTGCCGCTCTTTTATCATCAAGTTGTTGCGCGGCTATCAGTGCATCTGCTCCGGAACTTATGACTCGCATGACGTTGGCTCCTGCCCCGAAAGATACCTGGCGGTTATCGCCAGGGATTGACAATCAATACGTTAAATGAAAGGTGACTGTTTCTGGCCCTGCAGGCTTGCTTTGCCAAGGTCCATTGACAGCTTGGTGTTTTATCAAAACATCCGATGCATAGCTGAACCCCAAGCTATTAAATTGATCAGTGTCACCTGGCATACCTGGATCAATCTGAATACAGCTCGACTCGTGTACGCCTCCGCGTCTGAAACATATTTTTGCCTGCTCACCCGTACTCTCCGGAAAAGACGTAGCGGTCCAGGAAATCTTTTGCAACCGAGAGTTATTCGCCGCGCCGCGGGGGTAATCAGCCAATCTCAATTGGTGTCGGGAAAACGCACTGTGACCAGGCCCATTGATAAACGTCGGTGTTCGGGTAGTCGTAACAGAATAATCGCCCGCCTGGCTGGCAGCCGACACTAACAACACAAGCAAAGGTGCTATTTTTTTCATAGGTATTGCTCCAATATTTATAAATCAAATTCATCGGCCGTGCGAAAGCCGCAGGCTTGAAAGCCTCTGCACGAACCACTACTTTTTACCATTCACCGAACGCGCTAACGCGCACTCTGATTAAACATGTTCTGTTAGAGAAAATCTAAACCGCTTGTAAAAACCCCATCAACCAACTGGTATAAATACCCACGTCCGAGACCTGATTAGCCACACGCTTGATCAATGGAAAGTTCAAACGATGAGAGGTTATCCAACAGCCACTCAGGCGTATGCCTCTCAAGCAATGTGCCAATGGGCTGCTGCTTTATCAGTGCGCCGTAGAGGGCTTCTTCATGATCGAGGTGTGCTTGCTGAACAGCTCGATAGTTGAGCGGATAGATGCTCTTCTCGATGGGCAATAGCCGGTCGAAGTGTTCGAGCAGACCATGAAAGACGATTCGCCGTTCGACGGTATTGCGCGTGGTAGCTATGAGTTTGACGAAGTACTCACTGTCCTGAGCCCGCAGCGCTTCGCTGGCGGCATAACGCTCGACCAGCGTGTGCGGCGATGGCTCATCGAATACGATGCAGCACAGGTCTTCTCGCACCAGGCCCTTGAACGGGTTCTCGGCTTCTGACCGACGGCCGTGCAGCCCGAGTGCAAATTGTACGGCGCGCTCGGCCAGCCATTGACGCTTGCGGCCCTCAAGCCGGGCAATGTCTTCGAGCAAGGGTGACTGACGCCCATGCGAACGAAGCTGCCGACAGAGTTTGGCAAACAGGCCAACGGGGCCGGACAGCTTTGCCTGTTGCTCGGCAAGTTGCGTCACCGTAAGCGCGGACTGCCGGGTTGTCAGATGCTGGAAGTCCGTTGTCATATTAAAGTCAGGCCGCTGCGGATCCAGCCGCAACGACGTGTCGGCACCTGACTCGCCCCGAACAAAACAAACAGTCATGAGTGGCTCCTTTTTTATTGTTTACAGTTCGTCGTGCGAGCAGGTTTCGAATATTCCTTTCTGCAGACAGCCAGGAAGCAGTGGCTGACGGCAGTCACAGAGCAGCACGGTATTATTGATTGCACCGCCAAACGTCAGCAGTGCTCATTGCATTAACAAGTTACAGGTTGCGACAAGACACATTATGTATGTGCTGGCTCGCTAGGCAATCCGACAGATGTAGGGGGTCGGGCAGTGTTCCCCGGTAGCAATAGAGATACGCACCTGGCCATGAGCTCGGCACGCGTCCTTACCTGATTCTTTCTTAGCAGCGAAGATACGTGATCGCGAACGGTGTAGTCACTGATACTGAGCTGCCTGGCAATTTCCTTGTTCGTACATCCCTGCAACAACAGGCCAAGAACCTCCTGCTCTCTCATTGTCACCCACATGATACTTCCCCTCGCCATCATTTTGCCTAACAGGCAAATTTGTAGGATGTTTCTTACATTCGTCTTCCATGACCCAAACAGTAAATCGGCACAGAAATCATTTTATTTAGTCTTGTTTTGCATTAACACGATATAGCCCTCAAAGCTTCGCAACAAAGCTGTAAGCTGTAAGAAAAATCTTTAATATTTAAATACCGAGGAAAACTCCTACAGCAAATACAGAATAATTACGCATTCCTTTTTATCGACATCATGAGTGGTTCGCCTGAAAAATATTTCGCGCAGGCACGAACCAACAGCGCATTAGATAAATAACGTAAACACTATAGAGACGGGCAAGATAGACTTGACTAAACGGAATTACAATCACTTGTTACAATTGAATGCGTCTGCCGCCCGGAACTTTCCGGCCATGTTCGAGTTACCACTCACCCCACACAAGAGGTGAGCAGCGGGCATTGCCGGTGTGTGCGAGAACAGCGGTCGCCGCGCCCCCCGCCCCGGAGTTATCCGGCTTTACCGCTTGCCAGGTCATCCACCACCACGCCACGGCGCAGACCGAATACTGCAGCGGTCATCAGGCCCGTGGCGCCCATGATCAGGCTATACAGCACGCACACCCAGATATTCCAAGGCATCAGCGCAATCAGCATCAATGGCGTGATGCTGGCCCAGAAGGCGTAGGCGATGTTGTAAGTGAACGAGATGCCTGACACCCGGATGTTCGCCGGGAACAGTCCGACCATCACCGACGGCACCACACCGACAATACCGCACGCCAGCCCGGCAATCGCGTAGGCGATGCCCAGCGGCATCCATTGCTCGATGAGGCTGGTGTAAAGCACGCCGATGCCCATCGGCATCAGCAGGCTGTAGAACATGATGCCGCGCCAGGCGCCGATCCGGTCGACCAGCATGCCTGCCAGCACGCAGCCTATATTGAGAAACACGATACCGACGGCGCTCAGGGCGAAGGTGTCGCTGGCACTGATACCAAAGCGCTGCTGCATGACGGTCGGGGTAATCACCACCAGGACCACCACTGCGGAGGTCAGCACAAAGGTCAGCAGCGCAGCAGGCAGCAAGGATTGGCGATGATCGCGCAGCACCTGGCCAAGTGGCAGCGCCGGCAGATGTTCACGCTGGGCATGCAGGGCGATGAACACCGGGGTTTCGTTCAACCAGCGGCGCAACCAGACGCCCACCACACCGAATACGCCACCGAGCAGGAACGGAATACGCCATGCCCAGTCAAGAATTTCGCCAGGGCTGAAGACACGCGCCAGCCATGTTGCGGTCAGTGCACCCAGCAGGTATCCGAATGTCAGACCGGCTTGCAGTACGCCCAGTGCATAGCCGCGGTGCCCCTTGGGCGCGTGTTCTGCCACGAATACCCAGGCGCTTGGCACTTCGCCGCCCACAGCGGCGCCTTGCAGGATGCGCAGCGCCAGCAGGACCAGCGGCGCCCAGTAACCGATCTGTGCGTAAGTGGGCATGACGCCGATCAGCAGACAAGGCAGGGCCATCATCAGAATGCTCAGGCTGAACACGCGTTTGCGGCCCAGCCGGTCGGCGAAGTGCGCCATGAGAATCCCGCCCAGCGGGCGCGCCAGATAGCCGGTCACGAAGATCCCGAAGCTTTGCAGCAGACGCAGCCACTCGGGCATGTCCGGAGGAAAGAACAGCTGGCTGAGGGTCAGCGCAAAGAAGACGAAAATGATGAAGTCGTAGATTTCCAGCGCCCCACCCAGCGCCGCAAGACTCAGGGTCTTGTAGTCGCCTTTGGTGAAAGGTTGCGGAGTGGATTGAACGATGGCCGTCATGAAGCCCCCGAAACATGGCTGAAAAGAGCGCCTGACGCTCACAGGGCGCGAAGAATAGCAAAGCTTGCGGGCGCACTGATACGGAACTGAGGCCTGTAGCAGGAACGATGATCCCGACCATCGTGAGCCGCTCTGCGTCGGTCTGCACGGATAACCCGATTATCGTGCGACGCTCTGCGTCGCATGCCTGTCTGGACGCTCTGCGTCCTCTTGACGACGCAGAGCGTCGAGAACTGCATTCCCACGCTGGAGCGTGCGGAACGATCATCTCAACTATCGTGCGGCGCTCTGCGTCGGTCTGCACGGATAATCCGATTATCGTGCGGCGCTCTGCGTCGCATGCCGTTCCGGACGCTCTGCGTCCTCTTGACGACGCAGAGCGTCGAGAACTGCATTCCCACGCTGGAGCGTGAGGAACGATAACCGCAACTATCGTGCGGCGCTCCGCGTCGGTCTGCACGGATAATCCGATTATCGTGCGGCGCTCCGCGTCGCATGTCTTTCCGGACGCTCTGCGTCCTCTTGACGACGCAGAGCGTCGAGAACTGCATTCCCACGCTGGAGCGTGAGGAACGATAACCGCAACTATCGTGCGGCGCTTCGCGTCGGTCTGCACGGATAATCCGATTATCGTGCGGCGCTCTGCGTCGGCCTGTACGGATAATCCGATTATCGTGCGGCGCTCTGTGTCGCATGCCTTTCCAGACCGCATTCCCACGCCGAAGCGCGCGGAACGATCATCTCGACTGGCGTGCCGATGCTCCGCGTACCAGAGCCCTTCGCTAAAAGTTGACGGAGGCCGACAGTCTCGCCGTTCTGGGCGCGCCCATGAACAGGTAGTCGTCGCCCAGATATTCTCCGGCATCACGCCAGTAGCGTTTGTCGAACAGGTTGTCGACGGTCAGGCGCAGAACGGTGTCGTAGCCGCTGATTCGGGTGCTGTAACGGCTGCCGATATTGAACAGTGCGTAGTCATTGACCAGCACGGAGCCTTCACGGTCAGCGTACTTGCTGGCGCTGTACTGCACGCCGCCGAGCAACGCGAGCCCGGGCACCGGCAGGCTGTAGTCGGCTTGCAGGGTGCCACGGTATCTGGGCACATTGAGGGCCTGATGATCGTCATAGGCCTCGGTGCCGCTGTCTTCAATACGCGCTCGAATGGCCGCCGCACTGGCGGATATCTGCAGGCGGTCAGTCACCCAGCCACTTGCCCCCAGTTCAAGGCCGGTGTTTTTCTGCTCGCCTTGCTGTACGTAAGTGAACGTACCGTCATCGTTGGGCCTGGAATACTGGTAGGCCTGGCGGGCCTGAAACACTGCAGCGGTCAGGCTCATGCGCTGCCAGTCATACTTGATGCCTGCTTCCAGCTGTCGGGATACGGTCGGCGCAAGAATTTCACTGGCATTGCTGGTGAACCACGCTGCCGTCCCGCCCAGCGACAGGCCCTTGCTGTAGCTGGTGTAGAGCGAAACATTGTCCACCGGCTTGTAGATCAGCGCCGCCTGGGGCAGAAACACATAGCGCTCGGTGTGTCGCGCATCACTGCCGTCCTCGTTGAATGCCTGCTCGTCGAGCCGCACCCCGCGTCCGCCCAGCACGGTTTGCCAGTGTTCGTTGAAGCTGATCCGGTCGGTGGCAAACAGCCCGTACTGGCGGCTGTCCAGGCGGCGCTCGGTATGTGCAAGCGCCAGGGTCGAGGGTGCCACCTGCTCAGGTGCCTCATTGATATTGCCCGAGCCGACGAATTCGTTGAAGGTCCCGCGCGTATCGACCGTGCGGCGGTAGGCACTGCTGCCGAAGGTCAGTTCGTGCCCCAGCGATCCGGTAGTGAATGTACCGGACATGGCCGCTTCGACTTCATCGTTACGACGCGTATCGTCCGGGCTGCGGAAATCATAGATGTCATAACCGCCCTCGGCACTGAAATGGTTCGGCACCGCTTGCCCTGCGCAACTGGCCGAGCCGTAGCAACCCCACACAAAGGCACTGTAGTCATCGATGACCACGCGACTGCGTGACGCGCTGAGACTGCCCTTCCAGCTGTCATTGAAGCGATATTCGAAACGTCCGTTCATGTTCAGCGAGTCGATACCGACCGGATTGGACCAGTTCTGGTAGCCCAGCAATTTACGTGGCGAGGCATCGTGAGGCAGTGCAGTGCCGCCCAGAAGCTGATAACCGGGCACCGAACGCTGCTCTTTGGTCTGGTACTCGACGTCGAGTTGCAGCAGGGCGCGCTCGCTGATGTTCCAGTCGAACGCCAGCGAGGCAAAATCGCGCTGGCCATCGGCGTGTTCGACATACGAACGAATGTCTTCATGGGCAAGGTTGGCGCGCAGGCCGAATTGCTGTTCGCTGCCGAACCAGCCCCCGACGTCGGTCGCGATGTAGCGTTCGCCATGTTCGTTGGTAGAGACCGTGACCGACCGAACGTCCTGCGCCCGCTTGGTCTGATAATTGATGACCCCACCGGGTTCGGCCACGCCGCTCTGCAGGCCGGAAAGCCCCTTGAGCAACTCGACCTGCTGCTTGTTCTCCAGCGCTACATTCTGCTCACCGGCAATGCTGCGGCCGTTGATGCGATAACTGTTGGCCGCGTTCAGCGAAAACCCGCGCACCACAAAGTTTTCGTAATAGCCCACCGGGGCATAGCCGTCGCCGACCGACGCGTCGTTGCGCAGCACTTCACTCAGCAGCTTTGCCTGACGGTCCTTGATCAACGCGGCGCTGAACACCGACACCGAGGCGGGCGTGTCCAGCAGTGAAGCCTGATCGAACCCGAAAATCGACGCCCGCTCGGCTTTATAGTCGCCGGTGCTTTCCGGCTCGCTGAACCCAGTGACGTTGACCGCATCCAGGCTGAGCGCCTCTGCGGCCAGCGACGGCGAGGCAACCGCCATACCCAACGGTAACAATCGCCAGGCGTGGCGCATGGCAGGTCGGTAAGGCGTTTTCATCGAGCAGACTCCGCAAGGACAGATGCCTGGACAGACGCGACGCACCTTCCGGCAGGGGGCCAACCTTTTACGTTCACTGTCGGTTTTTTTCAACCTTTACGTGATGCTTCGTCTGTAAACGAAGTACTGGGAAAACTTTACTTACGAATCGGCAAAGCGAGACCGGCTTCAAAAAGCCCCGCACGCTTGAATAATTAAGCGTGAATTAAGTAAGCGCGGATAATCTGAGTTCAACAAAACCGCTGAACCAATCAGCGTGTGATGAATCAATCAAGACAGATCAATCAGAAAGGAATACCCCATGAAACTTATGCCTGCCGTTTTCGCCGCTGTTGCCCTCACTGCTGTTGCAGGTGCCGCCCAGGCTGACGTTGGTCCCGATGAAGTGATCCGCCTGTACAAGTCCCAGGCGTTGGGTGACTTTGAACAGTTCAACAAGAATGCCGTTGCCAAGCATCAGGGCTTCACGGTCAGCGATACCGAACTGGACAAGGACCGCACCGGCCGCCTGATCTATCAGATCGAACTGAAAGACGCCAAGGGTGTGGAGTGGAACTACGACGTTGATGCCAAGACGGGCGAAGTGGTACGTGACGCAAAGGATAATTAATCCGACTGCTTTACCGGTTACCACCGCAAGCAACTCATAAGAAAATTCCCACAATATTGTGGGAATTTTCTTTTTCAAGCGGTTAACAGTTTATTACTGAGCCAGGCCCACTTTCAGCAGACTTCCCTTATCGTCGTCGGTCAACAGATACAAGTAACCGTCCGGTCCCTGACGCACATCCCGTATGCGCTGTTTCATGTCTTTCAACAGACGTTCTTCATGAACGATCTTGTCATTCTCGAACTGCAGCCTGATCAACTCGTCAGTGGCCAGCGCACCGATGAATACACTGTGATCCCATGCCTTGAAAAGGCTGTGGTCATAGAACGCCATGCCACTGAGGCCCGGCGACACTTCCCAGACCTGGAACGGAATTTTGGTCCCTTCGACAACCTTGCCCTTGGACTCCGAAATCGGCTGACCCGAGTAGTCGATACCGTGGGTCGCGATCGGCCAGCCGTAATTTGCGCCACGCTCGATGATATTCAGCTCATCACCGCCCTTGGGACCATGCTCGTTGGTCCACAACGTCCCGGTCCAGGGGTCGAGCGCGGCGCCCTGCTGATTGCGATGGCCATAGGACCATATCTCGGGGCGTACGCCCTTCTGGCCCACGAACGGGTTGTCTTTCGGTACGCTGCCGTCCGGATAGATGCGCACGATTTTTCCCTGCAGCTTGTCCAGATCCTGCGCAGTGGGGCGCTGATTGTTTTCGCCCAGCGCGATGAACAGGTAGCCGTCGCGATCGAAGACCATCCGCGCACCGAAGTGGTTGCCCACCGACAGTTTCGGTTCCTGGCGGAAGATGACTTCGAAGTCTTCCAGACGGGTCATGTCCTTGGACAGACGACCACGCCCTGCGACAGTGCCGGCGGTATCACCCTCGGCGGCCGTCTTGCCGCTGCCCTCGGAGTAGGTCAGATAGACCATGCGGTCCTTGGCGAAGTCCGGTGACAGCACCACATCGAGCAAACCGCCCTGCTTTTGCGCCCAGACTTGCGGCACCCCGGAAAGCGGTGCAGACAATTTGCCATCCGCCGACACAACGCGCAGGTTGCCGGAACGCTCTGTCACCAGCATGCCTTGCCTGTCAGGCAGAAAGGCCAGCGCCCATGGATGATCCAGACCTTCGACAACAGGCGTCACCGTGACGGTGCCCAGTTCGCTTTTGTAGGACTCCGTAGCGGCGCTGGCCGTCAGTGGCAGGCTCAGAATGGCTGCAGTACACAATGTCGCGATCAGGGTTTTTCTAAGCATGAGCGTTTCCTTATGCATTGAGTCGACGTCCGCAAGGTTCGCCGGGTTGAAAATTCAGTTGCCGCGCTTGGGTTCGGTTATCGGAGTAGTAGAAGGACGTGGCGTGTTCTGGCGCGTAGGGTAACCGTTGCCAATGCCACCGTTTTCCAGAGTGGGCTTGCGCACCGGCGGCGCGATGTTGGGGCCACGAGAAGGTGGCACGCTGGACTCGGTGCCTTGGCGGCTGTTGGGGTTGGCACGGTGGATCGGGCTGTTATAGGGGTTGCTGCTGGCACCGTTGTTGAGGGTGCTGTTTGGCAGCGTCTGCGCCTGGACCGCACCGATGCTGCATGACGCAACAAGCACGCCGCCGACAAGATTGCGCACAAAACTGTTCATCACTACCTCTGGGCAAAGTGAAAACTTCGGAGTAACCGTGAAGGCTCAGGCCTTTGATGGCAACCCGGGCCTCAGGTTCGACGCGACACTGCCGATGAGCAAGCAAAGCGCTGGAAGAGTTTGTAACAAGGATGGTCAGGGCTGTCGCAGCCAAACGACGCGAAGGGCTGCAGCCCAAGGTTTGCGGAGCCCAAAAAAGCACTTGATGAGCAGCCTGTGCGCTCAAAAGGCACAGGCTGGCGCAGGGTGCCTACGCAGACTTCAATGGCATGCTGAAGGTAAAGACCGTGCCCTGCTCGCGCGTCGAGCACACCTCGAGCGTACCTCCATGGGCAATGGCTATCTCGCTGGCGATGTACAAGCCCAGTCCGAGGCCGGCTTGCGGTTCGTCGGTGATGGGTCTCGAATACGGCAGGAACAGTTGTGCACGAACCGATTCAGGTATCGGCTCTCCCTGATTGGTAACGCTGAGCACAAACACCTCGCCATGCACGCCTGCCGTCACTTCGACCGGGCTCTCGGCATCACCATGGCTGATCGCGTTGGACACCAGATTGGAGAGCAATTGCGCGATCCGCTCGTGATCGCAGCGGATACGCTCCAGCGCGCCTATGTTCGAATGAATCGGCCGCGACGGGTGAACGCGCTGCACCTCTGAAATCACATGCTCCAGGGTTTTATCCAGGCCGGGCGCCTCATGGATACTGAGAGGAATGCCATGACCCATGCGGCCTCGGGCAAAATCGAGCACGTCATCGACCAGCTGCGAGGCGCGCTGGCCAGAGGTCAGGATGTGTTGCACGACCTGCTGGGCCTTTTCATCCAGCGGACGGCGCAGCAGCAGTTCGGCACTGGCATTGATGGCAAACAGCGGGTTACGCAGGTCGTGCCCCAGCACGGCGATAAACTGCTCGCGCAGCTCAGCCACCTCACGTTCGGCGAGCAGGTCTTCACGCGCCTGTTGCAGGTTTTCCTCGGCCTCGATCTGCAGCGCCAGAAGACGTGCGAACGACACCATCATGGCTTCGATGGGCGTACCGATCAGCTTCGCCGGCTTGGGATCCAGCGCACAGATGGTGCCGAAAAAGGAACCGTCGGAAAGAAAGATCGGCACCGAGATATAGCTCTGGAAGCTGTACAGACGTGGTGTGTCATGCGCACAGAACAACGGATCCTCGGCGACATGATCAATCACCACAGCCTTGTGGGAGCTGCGAATCTCGTGGCAGATGGTGCTGCTCAGCTCCAGCTCGCCGCCGGGTTTCAAACCGAAATCGAGCGTGTCCAGGACCGCACAGGCCGTCCAGGTGGTTTCGGTTACACGCGCAACGGCGGCGAAACCCAACCCGGTGGATTCGGCAATGACTTGCAGGATGGCCGGCACCGCGCTGATCCGACTGATCGTGGCCACATCATTTGAAAGGGATCGCCGCATGTAGAACCTGTATGAGCCTTGATGTGATGACGCAGCACGTTAGTTTAGGACTGTAACGATTTTTCTGCACCCGTGAATAACACGGGTTGATCGTCAATCTGCATGAAACCTGATCAAACCTCGGTTTTCGCCGGGGGACGCGGAAACGCCACGGTGAAGGTCGTGCCCTCTTCAGCCGAAGAACGAACCGTCACATCGCCCAGATGGGCTCGAACGATCTCGCGCACGATAAACAGGCCGAGCCCGACGGTGCGGGTCTCGTCACTGTCGCTGACCACGCGTACGACGGGCTCGTACAGGTCG
This sequence comes from Pseudomonas syringae pv. coryli str. NCPPB 4273, assembly GCF_000972175.1. Lineage (NCBI taxonomy): Bacteria > Pseudomonadati > Pseudomonadota > Gammaproteobacteria > Pseudomonadales > Pseudomonadaceae > Pseudomonas > Pseudomonas syringae pv. coryli. The sequence goes on from NZ_AWQP01000024.1 coordinate 54,727, forward strand.
TCTACCTTCTCCATCGGTATCGGCTCACCAACGTTGTGCACCGACAGTTTGATCATCCACGTGTCGAACGACGACGTAATCAAAACCTCGCCGTCGTCGGTGCCGTAATTGATGGCATTGCTGACCAGATTGCCAAGCATCTGCAGCAGGCGGTCAGGATCAGCCGAACACGCGCCCTGCCCTTCGCTGCGATGGGTCAGCACCCGATCCGGGAAAACCTGGCGCAGCTCTTCGACGCCCCGGGCGACGACTGCGTGAAAATCGACAGGCTGAGGAACAACGGTAATGCCACTGCCGACCCGGGCGTGGGTGAAATCCAGCAGGTCGACAATCATGCGATCGGCACGGTCGGTGGAATGGTTGATGTGTCCCAGAATCCGCTCTTGGCGCGACTCCAGCGGCGTGCGTTCCAGCAGCCCGGCAGCCATCTTGATCGCGGCCAGCGGGTTGCGCAGGTCGTGGCTGACGATGCCAATCATCTGTTCGGCAAAAATAGCCCGGATCTCTGCCTCGGCATGCGCCAGACGCAAGCGATTGCGCGCCGAAGTCAGCTCGCTCTGCACGGTCATCTGCTGTTGCAGGAGCTCTTCGGCGATCTTGCGGGCAGCCAGCAGTTCGCGCTCGTACTTGTTGCGCTCTTCGGCCAGGAACACGGCAACTTCATGCAGACACCCCGACGGGTACTCGCGGCGTACGGCATTGAGCATCATCGGAATGGGGCGGCCATCGGCATGAATCAGCTCGACCTTGACCTCGGCAATTGAACCTTGCGACTGCAGCGTGGGCGCCCAGTGAGTCTGCAGAAAGGCCTTGCCTGCCAGACTCAGCAGTTCCTGAAAGCGGCGGCCCACAACAGCGTCGCGCTCCAGACCCAGCCATCGGCAAAACGTCAGATTGGCGCGCTCGATGGTGCCGTTGGGCAACGTGATCAACAGACCACAGGGCGCATGCTCGTAGAGGTCTTCCGTGACAGGCAGACTCACCTGTTCAATGGTCATGTGCGGCGCTCTCGTAAGAGGCCAGAAACTGATTCATCGCAGTAATGCATTCCTGTGCTGCGCTCATGTGCGGGTAGTGCCCTACGTTGTCGATCATGTGCAGGGTGCTGTCGGCGATGACGCGGTGCAGGTATTCACCCACCTCGACCGGCACCACCATATCGTCGCTGCTTTGCAGAATGAGTGTTCTGCTCTTGAGTTGTGCGACATCGGCACGATGGTCGGATAAAAACGTCACGCGGGCAAACTGTCTGGCGATCTCGGCATTGGTGCGACAGAAACTGTTGGCGAGTTCTTCGCTCAGTTCAGGCCGGTCCGAGGCGCCCATGAGTGCCGGCGCCATGGTGCTCGACCAGCCAAGATAATTGCTTTCCAGCGTCTCAAGCAACGAATCCACATCGGCGCGAGTGAATCCCCCCAAGTAATCTTCCTCGTTGAGATAGTGCGGGGATGGACCAATCATGATGTGACCGTCGAACCGGCCGGGCGACTGAAGCTCGGCCAGCACGGCAATCATACAACTGACCGAATGACCGACGTGCACCACCGGCCCCTCTGCGGCGAACTCGTTGACCACCTCCAGCAAGTCAGTTGCATAGCCCTTGAGCGACGAATACTTGTGCGGATACCAGGCCGACACATCAGAATTGCCGTTGCCCACCAGGTCGAACAGCACGACCTTGAAGCGCGCTGCGAAGTGCGGCGCCATAAAACGCCACATGTTCTGATCGCAGCCGAATCCATGAGCGAAAATCAGAGTGATCGGTCCGTCGCCTGAAATATTGACGTTGTTGCGCTGCTGGACCGACATGTCGGGCTCCAAAAATGGCCAGGTAAACGGCTGGGTATGTGCATACCGTGATAAAGAGGGGAGGAGATTATCACCGTTAAAGGCACATTAGTGGCACAAACCGCACTTTAAGGCAGGAGCGTCACGAACTGCATGCCAATGCGGAGCATTGGCACGATGAGCAGTCAGATTTACGATGAGCGCGGAGCGTGGGGCTGACAAGACGCTGGGTTCACTCGCCGATGTCTTCGTTCCACAGTTCGGGCTTGCTGGCGATAAAGTCTTTCATCATGTGTGTGCACTCAGGGTTATCCAGCACGTCGATCTGCACGCCACGCGAGCGCAGCAGTTCTTCCTCGCCCATGAATGACGCATTCTCACCGATGATCACTTTGCGAATGCCGTAGAGCAGGATCGCACCGCTGCACATCGCACAAGGCGAAAGCGTGGTGTAGAGGACAGATTCACGGTAAACACTGGCCGGCTGGCGACCGGCATTCTCCAGCGCATCCATCTCGCCATGCTTCGTCGCACTGCCCTCTTGTACACGACGGTTGTGGCCTCGACCGATGATTTTGCCGCCGTGGACGATGACCGAACCGATAGGTATTCCGCCTTCCTTCAGCCCGAGTTGTGCCTCATCGAATGCTGCCTGCATGAATGCGTCCATGTTCTTTGCCTCGTCTCGTCAAAATAGCTGTCAGCGTCGCAGTGCTGCCTCGGCATTGCTCAGCGCACGACTGACAAATTGTCCCAGCAGCTCCGATGACCGGGCTTTCATATCGGTGCTGACCTGGGTATTTCTCGCCCTGAATCTGTTCCCCAATGCAGGCGAATCCTCGCCCTGATTGAGCGAACGCAATTCCTCGGCGGTAAAGGCATGAGCATAAGCGGCTGCCAGGTTGCGGTCCCACTGCGCCTGATATTCCGGCTTGAGGCGCTGCAATTCCTTCTGTACCAGTTCCTGCGCTTCAGTCTTGCCGACAGCCTGCACGATACCGGCAAACGTGGCCGTGCGCGAGGCGACCTGATACCCCAGCCAGGCGAGACCTTCGCCCAGGTTTCGTTGTTCCACCAGGGCCAGCGCCATGTCGTCGGCCTCTTCGGCGCTGGCCGGATGCATCGCGTCCAGGCACAGACAGGCCAGCAATGCCAGGCAGGTCTGCCAAGTACCGCGCGAGCCCCGAACGTGATCAGTCATGACGCCTCCCGAGCATCGATTGACCCAGACCTGAACTTATCAGCTCGGCTGGGCTTTACCACTCGGCGCGTCGCATACCGGTCATCGATGCCGCTATCAGCTATGCGCCGCGTGTCATTCAGCTGGGCGATAATCAAAGACCGCTGCTGACCCGTTCCGCCACATCGGCAGGCAACCAGGCTTTCCAGACGTCGGGATGCTGCTTGAGAAAGCGTGCAGCCACGACCTTGGCATCCTCATGCTTGTCACTCATTTCGCCCAGGGTCCTGTTCAGCAGGTCAATCGGGAAATCCACGCCTTTGAAGACACTCACCAGTTCAGGGTATTGCTTGCTGAATTCTGCCGATACGCCGATCGACAGGGTTGCCGCCAGCGAAGACGTGCCACGCGGGCTTGGGTTGCTGGCGTCGGTCAGGGTTTTCCAGGCTTCAGCGTCAAAGGCCGGCTCTTCCAGTTTGATCAGCTTGTACTTGCCCAACAGGGGCGTAGGTGACCAGTAGTAAAACAACACCGGCTTGCCGCGCCGGATGGACGATGCGACCTCGGCGTCCAATGCTGCGCCCGAGCCGGTGCGGAAGTTGACGAAGCTGTCGGCCAGGCCATAAGCCTTGAGTTTCTGGGTGTTGACGATTTCCGAAGTCCAGCCGCTCGGGCTGTTGAGGAATCGGCCCTTGTCCGGCGATTCCGGGTCTTTGAAGACGTCCTTGTAGCGCGCCAGGTCCGCGACAGACTTCAGGTCAGGCGCCAGCGGCTTGATACCTTTGGCGGCGTCGCCCTTGATCACGTACTCGGGCACCCACCAGCCTTCGGTCGCACCCTTGACGATGTTGCCCAGGCCGAGCACCTTGCCTTCCTCTTCAGCCTTGACCCACACCGGACTGCGTCCGGTCCACTCTTCGGCGATCACCTGAATGTCATTTTTCGCCAGCGCGGTTTCCAGGCTGACGGTACTGCCGGGCAGGGTATCGGTCGGGTAGCCATAGCCCTTCTCGACAATGGTACGCAGGACTTCAGTGATCAGGCTGCCGCTCTCCCAGGTTAGCGCGCCAAACTGGATAGGCTTGGCTTTTTCAGCCGCTGTCGCGGTCTGCCCCAGCAGGCCCAGCGCCAGAAGTGAACAGCCCAGTAGTCGTGTTATTGATTTCATGCTCACCTCAAATGGCGCGGAAGAAACGGGTCTGAAAGTATCGACACCAGCCTGCGCCGATTAGTTGTCACGGCTTGAGCCTCTGTATGATGCAGGGCCCCTATTTCGAGCGCAGCCGCGATGTCCGAAATCCAGTTCTACCCGCTACCTGATGAGTGTCGCCCGTTGCTGGGCAAGTTCTACCGCGAGCACCAGTCGTCAATGCGCGCTGCCAGCAAGGGCCAGGCGTGGGTCGCAAAACGGGCAGAAATCATCGGTGCGTTGTGCCTGACGCCTGTCGCAGAGGGGCATTGGCTGACCGGGCTGTTCGTGGCGCCGGCGCTGCGTGGACAGGCAGTGGCGCGGGGCCTGATCGAAGCGGCATTGCAACCGCTGAACGGGCCGGTGTGGCTGTTCTGCCATCCGGACCTGCTGGGCTTTTACCAAAGTTCAGGGTTCGAGACGGCACAGCGTCTGCCACAGGCCCTGGGCGAACGGTTCATGCGTTACAGCCGCAGCAAGCCGCTGATCGCACTGTGCCGCGAAGCCTGAGGGCTTCGCAGCACAACACGACCATCACTCGTCGGCGTTGGGGTCCATGTCCGGAAACATCACGTCCATGAAGCCGAATTTGCTGAAATCAGTGATGCGCGAAGGGTAAAGTCGACCGATCAGGTGGTCGCATTCATGCTGAACGACCCGCGCGTGAAAGCCTTGGGCAACACGCTCGATGGGCTGGCCCTGAGGATCGAAGCCTTCGTAGCGAATGCTCTGATAACGGTCCACCATGCCGCGCAATCCGGGCACTGACAGACACCCTTCCCAGCCCTCTTCCAGCGTCGGGCCCAGCGGGGTAATCAGCGGGTTGATGAGGATCGTCTGCGGGACCGCTTCGGCGTCGGGATAGCGCTCGTTGCGCTCGAAACCGAAAATCACCAGTTGCAGATCGATGCCGATCTGCGGTGCCGCCAGCCCCACACCGCCGACGCTGTGCATGGTCTCGAACATGTCGGCGATCAGCGTATTGAGCTCGCTGCTGCCGAACATCTCTGCGGGCACCGGAGGGGCGATGCGCAACAAGCGCTCATCGCCCATCTTCAGGATTTTGTGGATCATGACTGCGTGTACCTTGCCGACTTAAAAAGCGATCTTGCCACACAAAGCGATCAGGCTTCGTCCGCCTTCTGCAGCGGCACCGAATGGTCGCGGCCCAAGCCGGAGACATGCTGCTTGCCTGTCTCGCTGCTTTCCTCGCCCAGGCCGTCACCGGCTTCCTTCTCGCCTGCGTCCTTGCCTTCGGCGGACATGTGCTCGATCACCGCATTCATTTCCGCACCCAGCAACAGCACCGCTGCCGAAATATAGAAGTACAGCAACAGCACGATGATCGCGCCGATGCTGCCGTACATGGCGTTGTAGTCGGCAAAGGTCTTGACGTAAAAACCGAAAGCCAGGGAAGCAACGATCCACACCACTACGGCCAGCACCGAGCCTGGGGTGATAAAGCGAAACTCCTGTTTGACGTCCGGCATCACGTAATAGATCAGCGCCACAGCGACCATCAGCAGAATAATGATCGCGGGCCAGCGCAGAATCGTCCACAGCGTGACGATGAAGTCTTCCATGCCAATCTGCGCGGCAATCCAGTTCATGACCTGCGGCCCGAGCACCATGAAAGCTGCTGCTGCCAGCAACATGCCGGCAATGCCTACGGTGTAGAGAATCGACAGCGGCAGACGTTTCCAGATCGGGCGCCCTTCGACGACGTCGTACGCAGCGTTCATGGCGCTCATCATCAGGCGTACACCTGCTGACGCGGTCCACAGCGCGATGACGATACCGATCGACAGCAAGCCACCCTTGGACTGCTGCAATTGGTCGATGACCGGGTTGACTTGCTCGAGGGCCTGCGGCGGCAAGAGGAATTCCGATTGCAGTCGCAACCAGGAGAAAAAGTCCGGCAGATGCAGAAAGCCGATCAGCGCGATCAGAAACAGCAGGAACGGAAACAGAGAAAACAGCATCTGGTAAGCCAGTGCCGATGCATAGGTGGACATCTCGTCATCGAGGAACTCGTTGACGGTTCTCACCAGCACTTTGCCGACTTTCAATTTACGCAAATGGGGGAAAATCATGGCGCTTCCTCTCGCTCCCTTACTGGAAAACCTTACATCCTGAAAACCGACATCTCATGAATGACGTGTCGCGCTGGCGAAGCCGATACACGAATGCCGATGGCACATTGACTGGACAGGCCATGAAAGGTTTCAGTCCCGCAGAGCAGAAAGCATAACGGCCATCCGTGGATGACCGTTATCGGTAATGCCTGCTCCCGGCGCCAAAGCGCCGGAAACAATCGACTCAAGCCTTGTCCACGCCCTTCTTGATCGCGTCCTTGACTTCGCCTTTCGCCTGCTGGCCTTCGCCTTTCAGCTCTTGTACCTTGCCTTCAGCCCGCAGTTTGTCGTTGTCGGTAGCCTTGCCAACAGCCTGCTTGACGTTACCAACTGCTTCGTTGGCCATACCTTTGGCTTTATCGCTGGTGCTGCTCATCGGAAATCTCCTGGGTCTGAAGACCGCACTGGATCGGATGTCGTACTCGACAAAAGATTGACCTGTGCCGGTGGCGAAGAGTTTCAACTATTTTCCGGGTCGCCGTTGCCGCTCATCTGCCGTGCATTGGGGCAGGCTTGCAGCAGAGTTTGTGCGAGAATGCGCGCCACCGTTGTCCGGCAGGGCCGACACGCTGAACACACCGATTCACAGGAACGTTATGAAACTCGATAAAAAGCTGGCCATTGCACGCAGAAACCAGGATCTGGGTGGCGCAGTGCTGGGCGTCAACAACACGCATTTCGCCGTGCTTGACCACAAAAGAAACATCTGGTGGTTTGACCTGCCTGTCCCGCGCCTGCAAGTAGGTCAGTACGAGTGGCTGCACCTGCTGCTGCACACGCCTGAAACCGACCAGTTGCTGCATTTGAAAGTGACCACGGTCTTCATGCGCGATCACATGGAAGGCCTTGAAGTGCGCAATGCCGACAAGCGCAAACCGACCGTCAGCCTGGAGCTGAGCGCCGACAAGGACTCTTTCCTCAAGGACATGCGCCCCAAGGGCAGCAACCTGAGTTTTGCCAGCTTCCTGCAGAAGTAGCTGTAAACCCAGCGGCAGAGTAGCCGCTGCGTTCCCGTACTGTGCCGGGTGAACGTTGCGTGTCGGCAACACTCATTCCGGCAAACCGCTTCATGCAAATTTACGCACCGCCAGATAGCCCGCCGTACCGGCCAGCGCCGACACCACCGTGCCCCACGCATGATCCACCAGCGCCAGCTGCGCCGGCCAGCCCTGCAAGGTGGCCCAGCTGGTCAGGTCATAGGTGCCATACGCAATCAGCCCCAGCAGACCGCTGCACAATGTCGCGTGGCTCAGTCGTTGCGCTTTGAGCGCAGGCATGACGCCGAAAAACACCACCCCCGCTCCGTACATTAGATAAAACGCGATGGCAGGTCCTAATACGGGCGTATCGAGCATCAGCGGTCCGAGCCATTCACGGTAGGTCGGCCCCATCAACACGCCCAGCCACAGTCCGTCGAGGATCAGAAACGCCAGTAATGTGCCGAAGTAAGCGATCAGTATTCTTTTCATGGCGCGTCCTTGATGAAGTTTCAGGGCCGGGAAAGCCCGCTTGAGGGTATGACCGACCAAAGGTAGACATTGATCCATCCAACTTCAGGACTTTTAAAAGGTTAAGGGAGTCAGTGTTAACGAGCGTTATGGAGTTTCAAGCACATGAACACTGTTGGTCCCCTGAAAATAGATATCTGGAGCGACTACGTCTGCCCGTTCTGCTACCTGCAACTGGCCGTCCTGGAACAGCTTCAGCAAACCTACGGTGAACGGCTCGAATTCAATTGGCATGCCTTTGAACTGCGCCCCGATCCGCTGGCACTGCTCGACCCGAGTGCCGATTATCTGCGTGAAACCTGGTCACGATCAGTGCTGCCGATGGCCGACAGGCGTCAGGTGATGATGAAGATGCCCAGCGTTCAGCCGCGCAGCCGCAAGGTGCTGGAAGCTGCGGCGTTTGCCAGGAACGCGGGAAGTTTTGAAGCCTTCCACAAAGAGGCTTACCGGGCTTTCTTCGAAAAGGGGCTGGATATCGGCGAGACGCACACGTTGCTCGACCTGGCCACCACCACCGGACTGGATCGGCAAGCGATGGAGCAGGCACTCAACGCCGGTCATTTCGAAAAGGCCGTGATGGACGACCAGCAACTGGCGCAGAAGCTTGGGTTGAGAGCGGTGCCGGTCGTGCTGCTGCGACGCAGTGACGAGGCACTGGAAGACGCGCGGGTATTCAATGGCACCTTGCCGTTCGAGCGCCTGAGCCAGGAAATAGACGCGCTCGCCACCTGGGCCTGAGGTGCTGCGAGCTGCTTCGATTGCAGCTCACATCAATTGCCGCTCAGGCACCCAGGCTGCGATGCCTTATCAGACCAGCTCGATACGGTCGGCGTGAATCACGATCTGACCCTGTTTGTACAACGCACCAATGGCCTTTTTGAAGTTGCCCTTGCTGACGCCAAACAGACCGCTGATGACTTGCGGATCACTTTTATCGCTGACCGGCAGCGTGCCGTTGTTCTCGCGCAGCTTGGCAAGAATCTTCGAATTCAGGCTGCTTGCGGCCTCTGCACCGACGGGCTGCAGGCTCAGGCTGATATTGCCGTCGCTGCGAATTTCCTTGATGTAGCCTTTTTCCTGCTTGCCGGCGCGCATGAACTTGAACACTTCGTTCTTGTGAATCAGGCCCCAGTGCTTGTTGTTGATGATCGCCTTGAAGCCCATGTCGGTCGCTTCGGCGACCAGCAGATCGACTTCCTGCCCCACGCTGTAATTGGCGGGAGTTTTATCCAGGTAGCGGTCCAGACGCGCAGTGGCGGTGATGCGCCGTGTGTGCTTGTCGAGGTAGACGTGAACCACGCAGTAATCGCCGGCCTGCAGGGTGCGCTTCTCTTCGGAGTACGGCAGCAACAGGTCCTTGGGCAGGCCCCAGTCGAGGAATACACCGATGCTGTTGACTTCAACTACCTTCAGGCTGGCGAACTCACCGACCTGCACCTTGGGTTTTTCAGTGGTGGCGAGCAGCTTGTCTTCGCTGTCCAGATAGACGAACACATTGAGCCAGTCTTCATCTTCCGTAGGAACGTCCTTGGGGATGTACCGATTGGGCAGCAGGATTTCACCATCCTGCGCACCGTCCAGATACAGACCGAAGTTCGTGTGCTTGACGATTTGCAAGCTGTTGTAGCGCCCGATTAAAGCCATTTCCAGATACCCTCATTACGTGAGCGGCATTCTACCCGACTTTGAGTTCGGGTTCGCGTTGCGTGGCCGAAGGTGGCGATGCTGCCTCCACTCGTCAGTTTCCCGGCCCCCCATCGATCGGCCTTGCCGGGCGGCGGCGCCGCGTCTCGTCGAAAATTTATATCTGAAAACAGTCGGTTAGCGCTATTTCGAATAAATCCGGCAAGCCACCGGGTGCAGGCCCGGCTCGGGCGAATGCCATATTCACCAAGCAATAATCAAGCATTTCCTGTACTCTGGCTGGCCGTATTACGTTTATGAAGGTAAATGGCAGCCATGCGTATCAAAGCATCCCACTCGAAAGCCAAACCCGCCCCAGCCGTTGAAACGAGCGACTCGATCAACGCGCAGATTGCAGCTTTCCTGAAGTCCGGCGGTGAAATCCAGCAAATTGCCAAAGGCGTGAGTGGCCAGACCTTCGCACCTTCCAAGCAGATCAATCTCGGTAAAAAGTAAAACCGCGTCCTGCCTGTCGATCTCTACGCGCCTTGACGCTCAAGGCGCTAGATTGACCATCCTTCGCTGGATATTCTTCCGGTCACGCTGCTACTCTCTCCTCTGATATCACTATGACCACGAGCTGGATCACGCTCTGGACGTTATCTTCTTTGTGGAATGCTCGAATGAAGAACTGGATGCTTTTCGGTGCACTTGTCTACCTTGGCGGCTGCGCGTCGCACCACTGCGAAAACGGCCCCAACGACAGTCAGCTCACCGACAGCCCCTGCCGGGCAGAGCACCTGCTGTATCAGAACGACATGCTGCAGGCCAAACTGCTGATCAGCGAAGACAACCGCGAAAACTATGAGCTGGCCGAAGCCATGCTGCGCCGCGCCGCACTTGACGACGCGTCGGGCGAAGCCGAGTTCTATCAGGCCGTGTTGCTGATTCGCCAGCAGGCCGACCCAAAGCAGATCATCGATTTGCTGCAAACCGCCGCGAAACACAAGCATCCATTGGCCATCGCCCTGCTCTCCCAGCAACTGAGTGTCAGCGATCCAAAACTTGCAGAACGTTACCAGTCCGAATACGCCCAACTGGACGTCGCCAAGAGCGGCTACCCGTCGTTCGAGCAGGCGCTGGTGGTGATTCGCGGGCTGATCATCCCCTCTGCGCGCACCACTGCGGCCAACTGACACACAACGGATCGACGAACGGTCCGCCCCGAGCTCATTTCGACGGTATGCTTGCGAGGCTCTAGCTCGCGGCTTGTGTCGGCTCCTGAGCCATTTTCGATACGCCATCCCTGACCACACTCCTCGCAGATCAAGGAGTGAGCCATGCTCAGCCATCGCTTACACGTGCTGTCTTTCAGTGCCCTGCTTGTTTGTCAGTCCGTCTCTGCCCAGGTTCTGGAGCGGGATCTGGGCGACTTCGACCTGAAACTCGCCACCACGCCTACGCGCAGCATGGCCCAGGGTCTGGTAACGCCCACCGGCGGTTCCGGCTCCTTTCATGGCGGCATGGACCTGACCCACGAGAGCGGTTTCTACTTCGGACAATGGGCGCCCAACATGGGCCTGGCCTCGGATACCGGAATGGAGCTCGATTCCTACATGGGCTTCAAGAAGCCCTTCGATAACACCCTTGGCTACGAGCTGGGGATGATTCGTTACAGTTACCCAGACACCAGCCAGATCGACAGCCACGAGTTCTATGCCGGCCTGCGTATGCGCGACAGCCGGATCGGCGCGGCCTTCAGCAATGATGTCGGCACCCGCGACAGTACGGTATTCGTCGATCTGGGCGCCATCGAGCAACTCGGCGTCGGGGTGCGCATGCAGTACGCCAATCACCAGTTCGATACCCCGCAGTCCGCCGCCGACGGCGGGTTGATCAACGGCTTCAACGACTGGTCGCTGAACCTGTCACGCCCCTGGCTGGGCATCGACATGAACCTCATCTACAGCGGCTCAAGCCTGAGCGGCGGCGATTGCAGCGTTTACAGCGGCCACAACGCACGCTGTGACGGGACGTTTACCCTCAAAGCGGTGCGTTCATTCTTTTAAAGGCCCAAACCGGTTGAACTGCCAGACGCTACGCTCCTCTACTGCACGTCAGTACGCTAAGGAGATGTCATGCAGTCTTTATTCAATGCATTCGTCACGCTGTTGATGACCGTTGCACTGCTCGCAGGATGCAATCAGGTAGGACTGGCGTATCGCAACCTCGACGTGATCATTCCGTGGACGCTCAGCGACTACCTGGACATGAATTCGGAACAGAAAGGCTGGCTGGACGTGCGCCTCAAGCAACACTTGAGCTGGCACTGCAGCACCCAGCTGCCGGAATACCTGACCTGGCTGGACAAACTCGATGACATGGTCAAGACCGACCAGGTGACCTACGAAGGGCTGCAGGCTCGTACCAGCGAAGCCAAAGAGGCGATCGCCAAGATCTCCAAGGAAATCACTCCATCTGCCGTAGAGTTGCTGTCGCGCTTTGACGACAAGCAGGTGCAGGAGATGCAAGAGTCGTTCGCCAAGGATCAGCGCAAGCGCGAAAACAAATACCTCGACCAGCCATTGGAACGCCAGATCGCAGAACGCGCCGACCGTATGCAGAAACGCGTGACGCCGTGGGTCGGCAAGCTCAATCAGGCGCAGAAAGACCGCATTCAGGCCTGGTCTGCATCGCTCGGCGAACAGAACAAGGCCTGGATTGAAAACCGTACGCGTTGGCAGAACCTGTTCCTGGCCACGGTGCAGCAGCGTCAGGCCAGCGACTTCCCGCAACGCATCGCCGCGCTATTGCAGGACCGCGAGACGTTCTGGACCCCTGAATACCGCAAGGCCTACGACCAGACCGAGAAGGCCGCGATATCGCTGATCGTCGACATCACCGCCCTGAGCACCCCGGAACAACGCGCCAAACTGCTGAGCCGCATCGCCGACATGCGCAAGGACTTCACTGACCTCGATTGCCTGAAGTCGCAGAAGTGATCCGGTAGCCCTCTCACTTCAACTATCGTACCCATGCTCCGCATGGGTATGCCGTCCCGGATGCTCTGCGTACTGCCTTGAGTGCGCGGCGCGGCGCAGAATCGTGACGCGGAGCGTCACCCAATGCATTCCCACGGCGCGTGAGGAACGATAGCTCTACAACTATCGTACCCGTGCTCCGCGTGGGTAAACCGTTCTATGCGATCTGGGGCTTTTTGGCGATGGTGTCGAAGAGCGCGGGGTCAAGGGGGTCGCCGGCCTGTTCATTGAGCACCTGGCGTGGGTGGTCATTCCCCGGAATGCTGCTGTCGATCAAAGCCAACAGGCTTGCGCCGCGCTTTGTCAGCATGTACGTCGAGCCATCTCCGCCTTCCTCGCGAGGACGCGGTTCGATGTAGCTGCGATTGAGCAATGTCTCGAATTCAGTGGATGTCGGTGGGGTGCCGTTGTTCTGCACATCGTGCAGCAAACGCTCGATAAGGTCCCAGTTGTAAGTCATTTTTCTAAACCTCCGTCCAGCATGGAATGATCACCCATGACCTCCAGCCACGGGCATGCGACTCAAAGGGTGTGACCTGCGAGGTGTATGACGGTTCAGAGAAGCTGGCGGACGGTGTAACGAGGCGTTGTCAGTACTGTAAAGAGGTTGATCGCTCCCGAATGCACGGGAGCGATCACGGCAATCACTCGGCAGCCGGAGCCGGGGTGCTGCGTTTTTTCAGCGGGGCCATGCCGTCCTGGCTGACCAGGTCGGACTTGGGACGGTTGACCGTCTTGCGTTTGGTTGGCCCTTTGGCCGCGACCTTCTTCTTGTCCCCCTTCGCGTCGGTCTTTTTCTTCTTGACGCCTACCGCCTTGCCGGAGGCCTTGACCTTCTTCGGCCCGCCGTAGGTGCCTTTGACTTCCTTGATGACGCGACGCTCGAAGCTCTGCTTGAGGTAGCGCTCCACGCTCGACATCAGGTTCCAGTCGCCATGACAGATCAGCGAGATCGCCAGACCGTCGCTGCCTGCACGGCCGGTACGCCCGACGCGGTGGACGTAGTCGTCGCCGCTGCGTGGCATGTCGAAGTTGATCACCATGTCCAGACCTTCGACATCAAGGCCACGAGCCGCTACATCGGTGGCGACCATGATTTTCGCGCCGCCTTGCTTGAGACGGTCGATGGCCGCTTTGCGGTCCTTCTGGTCCTTGTCGCCGTGCAGCACGAACGCCTTGTATTCCAGCGCCACCAGGCGGCCATACAGACGGTCGGCCATGGCCTTGGTGTTGGTGAAGATAATGGCTTTCTGGTAGGTCTCGTTAGCCAGCAGCCAATTGAGAACCTGCTCTTTGTGCACATTGTGATCAGCAGTGATGATCTGGTGGCGTGTGCCGGAAGCCAGCTCGCTGACGCTGTTCACTTGCAGGTGCTGTGGATCCTTGAGCACCTTGCCGATCATTTCCCGCAGGCCAGCGCCACCGGTGGTCGCCGAGAACAGCATGGTCTGCTCACGACCGGCACATTCGCCGGCCAGACGCTCGACGTCTTCGGAGAAGCCCATGTCCAGCATGCGGTCGGCTTCGTCCAGTACCAGCACTTCAACGTGCTTGAGGTCCAGATTGCCTGCGTTCAACTGCTCCAGCAGACGACCCGGCGTGCCGATCAGAATGTCCGGCACCTTGCGCAGCATGGCAGCCTGAACCTTGAAGTCCTCGCCACCGGTGATCAAACCGGCCTTGACGAAAGTGAACTGCGAAAAGCGCTCGACTTCCTTGAGCGTCTGCTGAGCCAGCTCACGGGTCGGCAGCAGGATCACCGCACGGATGTCGACGCGAACCTTGGCCGGGCCGATCAGACGGTTGAGGATCGGCAGCACAAATGCGGCGGTCTTGCCGCTACCGGTTTGCGCAGTCACCCGCAGGTCGCGCCCTTGCAGTGCGAGCGGAATGGCGGCCGCCTGCACAGGCGTAGGCTCGACAAATTTAAGCTCGGCCACAGCTTTGAGCAGGCGTTCGTGCAGGGCGAATTCGGAAAACACGGGTGCTACCTCGACGAAAAACAAAAATACAGCTGCATAGCGTAACGGTTTCGAGCGCCGGGGCCGAGTTTCTTTACCACCAAAGGCCGATTTTGTTTATCAACGGCCGGATAAAGGTCATTCGAAACGTCGCCAGATAACGCCGCCGTCTCGCACCTCGCGCCGATATTTCACCCCTCTTGCGCGCGGAAAATCGAAGGTCGTGATTTCTTTGTCTACCTTCAGATTCGGTTAAGAAACCGCTTCGATACTCCACCCTACTCGCTGACCGGGGGAGGAGCCTCGCCAATGCCTGATATCGATTCGAACATTCGTCTACCGCTGAGTTTTGGCAATACCGGGGCACCCACCCTGACCCTCTTCCGCGCCTTGGCGCATGAACAGCAGCGTGAACCTCTGGAACTGTTCGTTCAGCAACAATTTCGCAAAGCCCACAACGCCGACGTCAGGCAATTCATGCCGGAGCTTTTCGGGCTCCAGGACGGCAGCGGCGCGCTGTGTGCCGTGGCCGGTATTCGTCACGCCAGCGCCGGCACATTGTTTCTGGAGAACTATCTGGATGCGCCCATCGAACAGCAGGTCAACGCTGCGGCAGGCCGCTTGATCGAGCGCCAGGGCATCGTCGAAGTCGGCAACCTGGCGGCTAACAGCCTGGGCAGCGCTCGACTGAGCATCATCACAGTGACCTGGTTGCTGGCGATGAGCGGGTTTGAATGGGTCGCCTTTACCGGCAATGCGGCACTGGTCAACAGCTTCAATCGTCTGGGCCTGAATCCGGTCACGCTATGCGCTGCCGATCCGGCCCGTCTGGGCGAAGGGCGTCACACCTGGGGCTCGTATTACGACTCACGGCCCAGCGTGCATGTCGGCGATATCCGTGCCGGTTTTCTGCACCTGAGCAGCATGGGCATCTTCGAACGTTTCGGACTGCCACAGACACTGGAGCCTGATTGCCATGTCGCATGAACGTGAAGCCTTTTGGCAAAGACTGCAGACGCTGGCCGATGAGCAGCCCCGCGCCATCGCCCTGCAAGGCGAAGACCGGACGCTGGATTACGCCGCACTGGTCGAGGAGATTACGCAGCGCCGCGAACAATTGCGCGTCGCCAATGCGCGGATCGTGGCGCTGATGCTGGACAACAGCCCCGACGCCCTGCTCTGGGACCTGGCCGTGCTGTTCGAAGGCCTGAGCTGCGTGGCGCTGCCGCCGTTCTTCAGCCTCACCCAAAGACGGCATTGCCTGGAACGAAGCCAGGCGGACACGGTGATTACCGGGTCGCTCTTCGCCCAAGAGCTGCAGGCCTCTGATTACAGACAACACGGCGCATTCTGGCAACGCCGCGCTGCCGAGTCCCCCGACATGCCGGTGGGCACCGCCAAACTGACCTTTACCTCGGGCACCACGGGCACCCCCAAGGGCGTGTGCCTGAGTGCCGACAGCATCCTCCGAGTTGCTCGCGGGCTTCATGAAGCCAGCCAGTCGGTGCGACCTGTACACCATCTGAGCCTGTTGCCGCTGGCGATCCTGCTGGAAAACATTGGCTGTTATGCAGCCCTGTATGCCGGCGCACGCATCAGCCTGCCAAGCCAGCAGGACCTGGGTATCCAGGGTGCCAGTGGCGTCGACGCCTCGCGTCTGCTGATGTTTTTGCAGCAGCGCCGCCCGGACAGCATGATTCTGGTTCCGCAATTGTTGCTGCTGCTGGTGACGGCCTGCGAAGCGGGCGCGTTCGATGCGTCGATGCTGAGCTTCGCTGCAGTCGGTGGCGCGCGCGTCAGCCTTGATCTGCTGTCGCGCGCTCAAGCGGCAGGTCTGCCGGTCTTCGAGGGCTATGGCCTGTCGGAGTGCGCCTCGGTCATCACCCTCAATCGCCCGGACGCCCAGCGTGCCGGCAGCGTCGGTCGCCCACTGCCGCACATCTGGCTGCGCCTGGCGGCTGACGGCGAAGTGCTGGTGGCCGGCAGTCCGATGCTCGGCTATCTGGGCGACACGACACCCGCACCGGCCTGGTGGCCTACCGGCGATCTGGGTGAGCTCGATGCTGACGGCTACCTGTACTTGAAAGGCCGCAAGAAACATCAGTTCGTGACCAGCTTCGGACGCAACGTCAATCCGGAATGGATCGAAGCCGAACTGACCCAGAGCCACTGTATTGCCCAGGCATTCGTGTATGGCGAGGCCCTGCCGTCCAACCACGCCCTGCTCTGGCCATCGCGCCCCGGCACCACTGACCTGCAGATCGACGAGGCCGTCAACAAGGCCAATCAGGCGCTGCCCGATTACGCCCGCGTCACGAGCTGGACTCGCCTCGACGAGCCTTTCAGCCCCGCAAACGGTTTGTCTACCGCGAATGGCCGGCCTCGCCGCGAGGCCATTCTTGAACGCTACCAAACACTTTTTACTCCCTCCAACCTGACCCAAGGTGCCTTGTCATGAGTTTTTTTCAGACCCTGCAGGATGCGACCCAGGAACAACGCGAAACCCTGTTCAATCTGCCGATCATCCGCCAGGCAATGGCCGGCCAGGTCAGCCTGGAAAGTTACCGGGCGTTTCTGACTCAGGCCTACTACCACGTGCGCCACACCGTACCGTTGATGATGGCTTGCGGCGCGCGGCTGCCGTCGCGCATGGAATGGCTGCGCGCGGCCGTCTGTGAGTACATCGAGGACGAATACGGGCATGAAAAGTGGGTACTCAACGACTTGCGTGCCTGCGGTGGGCAGGCAGATGCCGTGGAAAACGGCCAACCCGGCGCGCCTGTCGAGCTGATGGTCGCCTACCTTTACGACCTGATCGCACGCGGCAACCCGGTGGGCCTGTTCGGCATGGTCAATGTGCTGGAAGGCAACAGCATTGCCCTGGCCACGCACGCAGCAGACAGCATGCGCAAAGGGCTCGGCCTTGGGCCAGAAGCGTTCAGCTACCTGAGCTCTCACGGCAGCCTTGACATCGGCCACATGGAAACCTTCCGCACACTGATGGACAAGGTCGACGATCCGGACGATCAACAGGCCGTGATTCATGCGTCGCGCATGGTTTACCGCCTGTACACCGACATGTTTCGCGAGTTGCCGGGCGCTGCCCTGACCGCGCACCAGGAGTCGGCTCATGCGGCTGCCTGACGCGCACGTCGTCCTCACCGGTGCCAGCGGCGGCATCGGTCTGGCCATTGCCGAAGCATTGTGCAGCCAGGGCGCCAAGGTGCTGGCAGTGTCGCGCCATGTGCATCCGCTGCGTCAGCTGCTCGAACTCTACCCGGCCAACCTGCACTGGGTCGAGGCGGACCTGTGCACGGCTCAGGGTCGTCAGCAAGTGGTCCGCGCGGTCGGCGCCGTGCCTGGCGTCAACCTGCTGATCAATGCGGCGGGCACCAACCATTTCGCGATGCTCGAACAGCTGTCAGCCAGCGACATCGATTCCATGCTGACCCTCAATGTGCATGCCCCGATCCAGTTGACCAGCCTGATGCTGCCGGTGCTCAAGCAGGCCAGCGAAGCCATGGTGGTCAACGTCGGTTCTACCTACGGCTCCATCGGCCATGCCGGGTATGCCACCTACTGCGCCAGCAAGTTTGCGTTGCGAGGGTTTTCCGAAGCGCTGCGTCGCGAGCTGGCCGACACCCGGGTGGGCGTACTGTACGTCGCCCCGCGCGCCACCCGGACCAGCATGAACAGCGCCGCGGCGCAGGCACTGAACGACGCGCTGAGTTCGGCAGTCGACGACCCGCAAGACGTCGCCCAGGCGGTGCTCCAGGCCATTGCAGGTAACCGCAGAGAGCTTTACCTGGGTTGGCCGGAGCGTTTTTTCGTCAGGCTCAACAGCTTGTTGCCGACCCTCGTGGACCGGGGCCTGCGCAAGCATCTCCCGTTGATCCGCCATCACAGTTCACCCATTGCGCAAGAGAAGCACATACCATGAAAAGAATCGCTTTTGTCGTCATGAGCCTGATCAGCCTGCCGCTCTGGGCACTCGATGCACCCGACCAGCAGCGTCTGGCCGGTATCCAGAAGGAATGGGCGCATATTCAGTATGGCCTGCCCGAGAAGCAGCGTGTCGACGCGTTCGAGAAGCTGGCCACGCAAGCCACGGCCTTCACTCAGGATCGTCCTGACGCAGCAGAAGCGTGGATCTGGTCAGGCATCGTCACCAGCAGTTGGGCCGGGGCACAAGGCGGCCTTGGCGCGCTGGGCAAAGCCAAACAGGCAAAGGCCGACCTGGAAAAGGCCATGACCCTGGACGCCAATGCCTTGCAGGGCTCGGCCTACACCAGCCTGGCAGCGCTGTATGACAAGGTTCCGGGTTGGCCGATAGGCTTCGGCGACTCGGCCAAGGCCGGGCAATTGCTGGAGCAGGCGTTGAAAATCAACCCTAATGGCATAGATACGCTATTTTTCTCGGCGCAACATCAGTTCGATCAAGGCAACTATGCTCAAGCACAGCAAGCTCTGAACAAGGCGTTGCAGGCAGCACCCCGTCCGGGCCGTGAAGAGGCCGACGCCGGGCGCAGGAAAGACATCCAGTCGCTGCTCGCCAGCGTGAACAAGAAGCTCAACTGACGGAGACACCATGCGTCTGCTGCTTATCGAAGACGACGTTGCATTGGGCGAAGGCATTCAGCAGGCACTCAGCCGGGAAGGCTACACCGTTGACTGGATCAAGGACGGCAGCAGCGCCCTGCATGCCCTGCTCAGCGAGAGCTTCGATCTGGCCATTCTCGACGTCGGCCTGCCGACGCTGAGTGGGTTTGAAGTCCTGCGTCGACTGCGTCACAGCGGCTCGACGCTGCCGGTCATGATCCTGACCGCACGCGACGCCACCGAAGACCGGATTATCGGCCTGGACAGTGGCGCTGACGATTACCTGGTCAAACCCTTCGATGTATCCGAGCTCAAAGCCCGCTTGCGCGCCCTGCTACGCCGGAGTGCCGGGCGCGCCAAGGTGTTGATCGAACACAACGGCATCCGCCTGGACCCCAGCACGCAACAGGTCAGCTATCACCATGCCGCAGTTGCCCTGACGCCCAAGGAATATCAATTGCTGTATGAATTGCTCTCGCCACCAGGCAGGGTCATGACCCGCGAGCGGCTGATGCAGCTGCTCTATGGCTGGAACGAAGAGGCCGAAAGCAACACCCTTGAAGTGCACATTCACCATCTGCGCAAAAAGTTTTCCAGCACCCTGATCCGCACCATTCGAGGCGTGGGTTACCTGGTGGAGGAGCGTTCTTGAAGTCGATACGCCGCCGCACACTGACCCTGATCATCGGCCTGCTGCTGAGTGGTCTTCTGGTACTGACGCTGTTCAACGTGCATGACAGCAATCACGAAATCGCGGAAATCTACGATGCCCAGTTGGCACAGAATGCGAGGCTGCTGGAAGGCGTGATGCGCATGCCCATGGAGCGCAAGGAACATGCGCAGCTCTATCAGGCCTTCAATCAGGCTCTCGCCCAGGCCGAACCCCGTGTGGACGGCCACCCTTACGAGGGCAAGATCGCCTTTCAGGTCTGGGACAAGGACAACAACTCGCTGGTACACACTGCCAGCGCCCCGACCTTCACTCATCCGCCACAGAGCACCGGGTTCAGTGATTTCAACGACATGGCCGGCCATCAATGGCGAGCCTTCGTGCTCAGGGACGAGCAGCATGGTCTGCTGGTCTGGGTCGGTGAGCGCGATGACGTGCGCTCGGATCTGGTCAATCGCATTGTGCGTCACACAGTCTTGCCGAACCTGATCGGCAGTCTGGTGCTGATGATCGCCATCTGGCTGGCGATCCGCTGGGGGCTGAGGCCGCTGGCCGATTTCGCCAATACCCTGCGCGGCCGTAACGCCGGTGCTCTGCACCCGCTGCAGCTCAACGCCCTGCCTACCGAACTGGAACCCATGCAGGCCGCCCTGAACCGCCTGCTGGGACAGATTCAGGACCTGCTCAAACGTGAGCGGCGCTTCATTGCCGATGCGGCCCACGAAATGCGCACGCCTCTGGCGGTCCTGCGGGTGCACGCGCAAAACGTACTGGAAGCGCACAACGAAGAACAGCGGAAACAGTCGCTGGGCTACCTGATCATCGGCGTGGACCGCACCACGCGGCTGGTCAACCAGTTGCTGACCATTGCGCGCCTGGAGCCCGGCCCGTCGCCAGCGGGCAAGGTGGCGGTGGATCTGGTCAGCGCTGTGCGCGACAGTCTGGTGCAATTGACACCGTGGGTGCTGAGCAAGCATCTGGAGTTGTCCTTTGAGTGCAGTGAAGCCAGCCGTGACGTAACGGTGGACTTCCCCGCGCTGGACATCGCCTTGCACAACCTGATCACCAATGCCGTCAACTTCTCCCCCGAGGGCGGCCAGGTCACGGTGGGGCTGACGTTCAGTGAGCATTGCTTCCGGCTCAACGTCGACGATCAGGGCCCCGGTATCGATGAGCAGGAACGCGAACGCTTGTTCGAGCCGTTCTACAGCCGTGGCAACGATCAAGGCGTGGGACTGGGGCTGGCCATCGTGGAGAAAGTCGCGCTGCTGATGGGTGGCAACGTAAGCCTCGACAATCGTCCGGAGGGTGGGCTCAGGGCCAGTCTGCAGGCGCCGTTGCGCTGACCATTGAGCAACGCGCCGAGGGACGGCCATCGAGTGCCGTCACGACACCGGCAGCAGCACATCGACCACCAGACCGCCGCCCGGCCGATTGCGTGCGGCGATCTGCCCGCCGTGCATTTCGATAGCCCGCAGGGCGATGGCCAGGCCCAGGCCAAAGCCCTGCGCGGCATTCTCCGGACCGCGCTCGAAGGGCTGGAAAATCCGTTGCAGGCACGCCTCGTCCACACCCGGCCCCTGATCGATGACATTGACCATCAGGCACAGCGGCTGGGCCTGAACGTTGGCGACCACCACCACATCCGTGCCGACCGCCGTGTGGCGAACGGCATTGCGGATCACGTTTTCGAAGGCCCGGTAGAGCAGTTCGCTGTCGACCTGTGCGACGAAAGACCCGGGAGCCTGCAGCCTGACCCGACACTGCTTCAGTCCGGCCTCGAATTCGGCATCTTCGACGATGGCCGCCAGCAGGCTGATGACATCGACCTGGTCGCGGGTCAGGCTTTCGACATCGCTCTGCATGCGTGCCAGGGTCAGCAATTCTTCGATCAATGAATCCATGCGCTCCGATTCGCGCTCGATGCGTTCGAGCATGTCCAGTTGGGTCGGCTCCTGGCGCAACAGGCCAATGGCGGCACTCATGCGCGTCAGCGGCGAACGCAGCTCATGGGAAATGTCATGCAGCAGTTGTTGCTGGGAGTCGGCCATGACCTTGAGCTGATTGGCCATGCGGTCGCAATCCTCGGCAAGGTCGACGATTTCATCGCGCCGCCGGCCCATGTCGGGCTTCACCCGTGTGTCGAAACAGCCTCTGGCGACCTTGCCCATCGCCTCCCGCAACTTCATCAGCGGTGCCACCAGATAGCTGCTGAGAAACCAGCTGAACAGCGCACTCATGACCGTGCCGGTGATCAGCGGATTGAGGTGAGAGGGTTGATCGTCATGGTTGGGGCGCTGGGTAGAGCGGATATGCACGAGTGCACCTTCGCGCGTACGCACGGCGAGTTCGAAGCGAGGATTCTCCAGCGGCTCGCCCGCCAGCAGCAAACCCTGGTTGTCGTACAGCCCGACCCTGCCTTGCCCCTCCGGCTGCCAGGCATCGAGCAACGCCTGCCCTGCGGCGATGCCCGACTGCTGAAGAATACGCACCTCGTTGTCGAGCACCGTACTGAACGAAGGATCGCCTCGCCCTGACTGGGTGAACATGAACAGACCTGCACCTACCATGAAGGTCAGGCTGGTCGCCAGCCAGAACGCCAGGAACAGCTTCCAGAACAACCGGCTCGGCCTCATGGCGTGATCAACATATAGCCCAGATTGCGCACGCTCTGTATCCAGCTCTGGTTATCGTTGCGCGGACCGAGCTTGTGGCGAATGCTGCTGATGTGCACGTCGATACTGCGATCGTAGCGAGCCAGCGGACGTCCCAGCGCGTTCATCGACAGGTTCTGCTTGCTGACCAGTTGCCCGGCATGCCGCGCCAGCTCTTCGAGCAGGCAGAACTCGTTGCCGGTCAGTTCAAGCGTCACGCCCTGCCAGCGCGCTTCACGCTTGCCAGGCCAGAGCATCAGCTCTCCGGCCTGAATCACATCCCGGACCGCATCGACTACCGACACCGCACGCACCCGGCGCATGATCGCCCGCAGACGCGCTACCAGCTCACCCGGCGAGCTGGGCTTGGGCACGTAATCGTCGGCGCCCAGTTCCAGCCCGGAAATACGGTCGATATTGTCGCCGCGGGCGGTCAGCAGAATCACCGGCACCTGGCTTTGCGCGCGGATCCGCCGCAGCACTTCGATCCCGGAGATGCGCGGCATCATGATGTCCAGCACGACAATGTCGTGACGCCCGGACAAGGCTTCAATCTCGCCCTCTTCAGCGCTGTTGGTGCAGGTCACGTCGAAGCTTTCACGGGTCAGGTACTGGCTGAGCATTTCCGTCAGTTCCCGGTCATCGTCGACAAGCAATACGGAAGTCATGGCAGGCCCTTGATTGGTGGTTGCCGATTATCCCGGCGCTGCTGCGGCGTGTCAGCCGGGCTCGATGATCTTTACCTAACCTTACACGGCGTTAACCGTCCCCAACATGCCCTCGCCCTATGCTGCGCAGCCAACAGCGCCCGCCGGACCGGCCCTTTCTGGCGTGTCATCGGCAGCGCTCAAATGCCTTTGTCGCAGCTTTCTGGAAAGGGTTTGATGATTTCTTCGCGTCTGCTTCTATCGTTCTGCCTGTTAATCAGCGTCCCGCTGGCACACGCCGACACTTTTTCCATCTCGGACATCCGCGTCAACGGCCTGCAACGCGTATCAGCCGGCAGCGTATTCGCTGCGCTGCCGCTCAATGTCGGCGATCAGGCCGATGAGCAGCGCCTGGCCGACGCGTCGCGCTCACTGTTCAAGACCGGTTTCTTTCAGGACATCAACGTTGCACGCGATGGCAATGTGCTGGTGATCAATGTAGTCGAACGCCCCTCTATCGCCAGTATCGAGATTGTCGGCAACAAGGTCATCAGCACCGACGACCTGATGAAGGGGCTCAAGCAGTCGGGGCTCAGTGAAGGCGAGATATTCCAGCGCGCCACGCTGGAGGGCGTGCGCAATGAACTGCAACGCCAATATGTCTCCCAGGGCCGCTACAGTGCCTCGGTCGATACCGAGGCGCTGCCTGCACCACGTAACCGCATCGCCCTGAAAATCACCATCGACGAAGGGACGGTGGCGTCGATCCAGCACATCAACGTGGTCGGCAACACCGTGTTCTCCGATGAACAGCTGGCTGATCAGTTTCAGCTCAAGACCAGCAACTGGCTGTCGTTTTTCAAGAACGATGACAAGTACGCCCGCGAAAAACTTTCCGGCGACCTGGAGCGACTGCGCTCCTGGTACCTGGACCGCGGCTACATCAACATGGATATCAACTCGACGCAGGTGTCGCTGACGCCTGACAAGAAAGGCGTGTTCATTACCGTCAATATCACCGAAGGCGACCGGTATACGGTGGGCAGCGTCAAACTGGGCGGCGACCTGAAAGTGCCGAAGGACCAGCTCGAACAACTGATTCTGGTCAAACCGGGCCAGGTGTTTTCACGCAAGGTCATGACTGACAGCACCAACCTGATCACCCGCCGTCTGGGCAACGATGGCTACACATTCGCCAACGTCAACGGCTTGCCGAAAGCCAACGATGCCGATCACACCGTTGATATCAGTTTCGTGGTCGACCCCGGCAAGCGCGCCTACGCCAACCGCATCAACTTTCGCGGCAACACCAAGACCGCCGACGAAGTGCTGCGCCGTGAAATGCGCCAGATGGAAGGCGGCTGGGCCTCGACCTACCTGATCGACCAGTCGAAGGTGCGCCTGGAGCGTCTCGGTTTCTTCAAGGAAGTGAACGTCGAAACGCCAGCGGTCCCCGGCACCGACGATCAGGTGGACATCAACTACGCCGTCGAAGAACAGGCCTCGGGCAACATCACCGCCAGCGTGGGCTTTTCGCAAAGCGCCGGGCTGATACTTGGCGGCTCCATCTCGCAGAACAACATTCTCGGCACCGGCAACTTCGCCAGCCTCGGCATGACCCGCTCCGAGTACCAGACCAAGTACAACTTCGCGTTCACCAACCCGTACTTCACGCCTGACGGGGTGAGCCTGGGCTACAACGTTTTCTACAACGCGACCGACTACAGCAAGTATTACGATGACGACGACGAGGTCTCCTACTACTCGCTCAACAGCGTGGGCGCAGGGGTCAACCTCGGCTATCCGATCAGCGAAACATCGCGCCTGACCTACGGGCTGTCGATCCAGCGTGACACCCTCGACGCCGGCAGCTACAGCGCTGACGAGATCTATGACTTCATTGAGCGCGAGGGTGATGCGTTCACCAACCTCAAGGCCAGCGTCGGCTGGTCGGAATCGACCCTCAACAAGGGCGTACTGGCCACCCGCGGGCACTCGCAAAGCCTGACCCTGACCAGCACCGTGCCGGGCAGTGACCTGCAGTTCTACAAACTCGACTACAACGGCCAGACCTTCCTGCCGCTCAGCGACACCACCTCGCTGCGCCTGCATACCAAACTCGGCTACGGCAACGGTTACGGCGATACCGACGGCCTGCCCTTCTACGAAAACTATACGGCGGGCGGCCAGGCCACGGTGCGCGGCTTCAAGGACGGCACGCTGGGGCCGCGCAATACCCCGGCCACCGGCACCTACGCCAGTCAGGGGCAGATCTACTATTCCGACCGCGACACCGAAGCCCTGGGCGGCAACATCCTGATCACCGGCGGCATGGAATACCTGTTCCCGATGCCCTTCGTCAAAGACCAGAAATCCCTGCGCACCTCGCTGTTCTGGGACTTCGGCACGGTTTACGCCGACAAGTGCTACCTGACCACCACGCAGAACTGCGGCAACATCAATATCGACCAGATGGCCAGTTCGGTCGGCGTCGGCGTGACCTGGTACTCGCCGCTCGGCCCCCTGAGCTTCGACCTCGCCGTGCCGATCAAAAAGCCCGAAGACGCCGAGACCCAAGTGTTCCAGTTCTCGCTGGGCCAGACCTTTTGAGGCGGACCTTTTACAGCATGAACAAGGCGGTCTTTACCCAGCATTACCTGGCCCGGACCGCGCTTTACATCCCGTCGTTGAATACTGCCTGCACTACTAATCAGGTCAGGAGTCGTTACATGAGCCGCGAAGTCAGACAGATCACCCCCGATGTGCAGGAAATCATCCAGCACGCCTTGCGCTCACTGCTGGGCAAAGGCTTCGTCATCGCGCTGTTCGGCAGCGAGGATGCAACCGGGGCCATGCACTACCATTTGCGTATCGACCACGACGCCACGGGGCTGGGCATCGAGCATCACGACCACGTCGAAGACGGTTTCATCGACGATATCTTCATGCTCGCCACCCGCATGAAAGCCATGCTCAAGCAACGCGAAACCCTGTCTCGCATGCATGGCGGCAGCCAGGCGACGGGTCAGGTGCGGCTGCTGACCTGGATCACCGAGGACAACAGCCAGACGGTCATGCAAACCGCCGAGGCTGCGGGGCGCGAATGTTTGAGTGCGTTGCGCGAGCGGCGGCTGCGGGCTTGAATCATGAGCGTCGCACGGCTCAATCAATGGCCGAGACCATCAGTTCTCGCAACCACCTATGAGCCGGATCGCGGTGCAAACGCTCTGGCCACAGCATGAGCATTTCAAACCCCGGAATCGAAAGCGGCGGTTCCTGAACCACGAGCGTCGGCTGGCCGCGCACCAGCCGTTCAGGCAGCACGGCAACCAGGTCGCTGCTGGTCAATGCCGACACCAGCGAGCCGAAATGCGGCGCCGACAGCACGACCCGTCGGCTTAACCCCAGCGCCGCCAAGGCCTGATCGGTGCTGCCGGCGAAGCCACCGCCGTTGGGAGACATGACCGCATGCTCCAGCTCACAGAAACGTGTCAGCGACACGGGTTGCACAAGGTCCGGATGATCATGCCGGCCAGCAAGCACATAACGCTCATGGATCAACGACCGCTGGCGCAGCTTGGGCGGCGCCTCCTCGCGGGTGTGCAACGCCAGATCCAGCCGACCGCTTTCAAGGTCCGCGGCCAGGCTGACCGGGTGCTTGTTCAACAGGGCCAGACGTGTGCCCGGAGCACTGCTGCGCAACCTGCCGAGCGACGGCCATATCAACGCGATGGTCGCGTAGTCGCTGGCAGCCACGCGCCAGGTGTGATCGGCCGTTGCCGGATCGAAATCCCGGCCGGGCAGCAAGGCTGACTCCAGCGCTGCAAGTGCCTGACGGAGTGGTTCGCGCAGTTGTTCAGCCCGCGCAGTCGGGGTCATGCCCCGCGGCCCCGGCAACAACAATGGATCCTCCAGCACCAGCCTCAGCCTGCCCAATTGCAGGCTGACCGTCGGCTGAGTCAGATTCAGCCGATGCGCCGCGCGGGTCACGTTCTGCTCCGAGAGCAGTGCATCCAGCGTGACCAGCAGATTGAGGTCGATACGCCGCAAGGTATTGTTCATGCACATACCATGTGTTTGGGAGATTGATTTCCAGCATACCCGAGCGAGTCTGTAGCGTTGCCCCATTACAGACAAACCGGAGCCCCCCATGAACGTACTTATTGTCTACGCCCACCCCGAACCGCGCTCGCTGAACGGGTCGTTGAAAGACTTCGCCGTCGATCATCTGCAGAACAACGGCCATCAGGTGCAGGTGTCCGACCTTTACCAAATGGGCTGGAAGGCGATCATCGACGCCAACGATGCACCCGGTCTTGAGAACAACAGCCGATTTGACCCTGCCCTTGAGTCGCAACGCGTGTTTGCCGCCGGTATCCAGCCGCCGGACATCGAGGCCGAACAGGCCAAACTACTCTGGGCAGACGCCGTCATATTTCAGTTTCCACTCTGGTGGTTTTCGATGCCCGCGATCATGAAAGGCTGGATAGAGCGGGTGTACGCCTGTGGTTTCGCCTACGGCGTGGGCGAGCACAGCGACCAGCACTGGGGTGATCGCTACGGTGAAGGAACGCTGGCAGGCAAGCGCGCCATGCTGACGGTGACCATGGGCGGCTGGGAGTCCCACTACAGCGAGCGGGGCGTAAACGGGGCGCTGAACGATGTGCTCTTTCCTATCCAGCACGGCATCCTGTTCTATCCAGGCTTCGATGTGCTCGCGCCCTTCCCCGTGTACCGGGCAGGCAAGGTGGACAGCGCAACCTTTGCGCGGATTTGCGCCGACTACGGCGACCGCCTGGATACCCTGTTCACCCTCGAGCCCTTGCCCTTTCGCAGGCAGAACGACGGTGACTACGAGATCCCGGCACTGACATTGCGAGCGGATCTTGCAACAGGTCGGCAGGGGCTGGGCATTCACCTGCGCGATCAGTGACTGATCACACAGAAGGCCCTGCAGTTGCAGGGCCTTTTCATGCGTAGTGTTTTCTGGCGGACTACTTCAGGTTGTTCTTGAAAAACTCGCCCAGCTTGTCGAACGGGATCAGATCGACCCGATCGTACAGATCCACATGCCCGGCTTCCGGCACGATGATCAATTGCTTGGGCTGGCCGGCCAGTTTGTACGCTTCCTCGCTGAACTCCAGAGAGTGCGCCTTTGAACCGGCGATGAACAACATCGGGCGTGGCGAGATGGTCGCGATGTCGTTGAACGGATAGAAGTTCATGAACTTGATGTTGCTGGTCAGCGTCGGGTGAGTGGTCAGTTCGGGGGACTGGCCTTCGGGCGTGAACTCGCCCCGTGGCGTGCGATAGAAATCGTAGAACTCGCGTTCGATCGGGCCGGATGTGTCAGTCAGTTTGTGTACCGTGCCGCTGGTATACGCAGTGTCGCCGCCGCTGTATTCCACGTCGCGCTGCAGTGCCGCCTGCTCGATGATCTTCTTGCGCTGCGCCAGCGTCTGCGAGTGTTTCAGGCCGTTGCGGTTGGCGGCGCCCATGTCATACATGCTCACCGTGGCAATGGCTTTCATGCGCGGGTCGATCTTCGCGGCACTGATGACAAAGCTGCCACTGCCGCAAATCCCCAGCACGCCGATTCGTTTTTTGTCCACGAAGGTCTGAGTGCCCAGGAAGTCCACTGCAGCACTGAAGTCTTCGGCGTAGAGATCGGGTGAAACGGCGTTACGCGGCTGGCCTTCGCTCCCGCCCCAGAACGACAGGTCCAGCGACAAGGTGACAAACCCCTGCTCGGCCAGTTTCTGCGCGTACAGATTGGCACTTTGCTCCTTCACCGCCCCCATCGGATGGCCGACGATGATTGCCGGAGCTTTAACGTTCGGGTTCGAGCCTTTGGGTATAAATAGATTGCCCGCGACTTTCATCTTGTACTGGTTGTTGAACAGCACTTTTTGCGCAACGACCTTGTCGCTTGTGTAGAAATTATCGGCACCGTGAGACATGTCTGCTCCTGTCGCAGCGTATGAGCTTATTAAAAGCCCAAGCATCAAAAGAATCTTTTTCATGGCGTGTTACCTCGTTGAGAAATTGACCCGCGTTTATCTGCCCGGCCCTGACCGGTGTTGCTTTCCTGCAGGGACGCGTTGTCGCGTGCCGTCCAGGCCAGCGCGGCCGAACACGCCAGTAACACGCCACCGAATGCGAACGGGCTCCACCAACCGAGGCTGTCGAACAGCGCGCCGCCGATGCCGGCCCCGGCGGTAATCGCCAATTGAATGGTCGCCACCATCAGGCCGCCGCCCGCCTCGGCATCGTCGGGCAGCGTGCGGCTCAACCACAGGCCCCAGGCGACCGGTGCGGGCGTGGCAATCAGCCCCCAGACGGCAAGCACAATGGCGACGGCCTGAGGCGAATGACCCAGACCAGTGAGCGCCACGGCCAGCACCGCCATCAGCAGCGGAATGCCGATCAGGCAGGCATACAGGCCTTTGTGCAGCAGCCTGCCGATCAGGTAGGTGCCGACCAGCCCGCTGGCCCCCAGCGCCAAAAGCATCAGGGACAACGTGTTGACGCTGACCCCGGTGATCTCTTCCAGAAACGGGCGCAGGTAGGTGAAGACGGCGAACTGGCCCATGAACAGCAACAGGATCGCGCTCATGCCGAAGGCCACTTGAGGGTTGCGCAGCAGGCGGAACGGATTGCGTGCCCGGTTGTTCGGCTGGCTGCGCATGGCCGGCAGGCTCAGCCACTGCCAGGTAAACGCCAGCGCGGCGAGCGGGATGACCAGGAAAAACGCCCCGCGCCAGCCGATGTACTGGCCCATGAAGCTGCCCAATGGCGCGGCGACCGTTGCAGCCAGCGCATTGCCGCCGTTGATCAGTGCCAGGCCCTTGGCGACCGATTGCTTCGGCACCAGCTTCATCACGGTAGCGGTCGACATCGACCAGAAGCCGCCAATGGCAATCCCGAGCAATGCACGGCCTGTCATGAACAACCAGCCGTTGGAAGCCAGCGTGACGATCACGCCAGACACCAGCAGCAACAGGCTGAAGCCCAGCAGGACAGGCTTGCGATCAAGATGCCCGGTCAGAGGCGTGTTCAGCAGGCTGGTCAGCACAGCAAAAAAACCGGAGATCGAAATCGCCTGCCCGGCCTGCCCCTGACTGATGCCCAGGTCCTGCGCGATGGGTGTCAGCAGGCTGACCGGCATGAACTCCGAGGCAATCAGCACCACCACACACAGCGCCATCGAAAACACGGCGCCCCAGGCTGGCGGCTGAGTGGTTATTTCGGACTGCTTCAGAGTTGAATCAAATGCTTGCATGCGTCCTGACCTGGCGACGTTAAAAATTAGTCGGCACAGGTTAGGGCAAAGGTATTAGGATGATTAGACACCACAATTTAAACGCGCTTGTGAGAAGCACTCAGTAATGAGCACACCCAAACTCAATGATCTGCAAGCCTTTCTGCAGGTAGCACGCGATCAGAGCTTTACCAAGGCGGCCACCAAGCTGGGCGTTACGCCTTCAGCCCTGAGCCACACCCTGCGCGGCCTTGAAGAGCGCATGGGCCTGCGCCTGCTGGCGAGAACCACCCGCAACGTGGCCCCGACCGAAGCAGGCGAACGGCTGATGCGCTCGATCGGGCCGCTGCTGGATCAGATTGCTGCAGAAGTCGAAGTGTTGGGCGAGCTGCGTGACAAGCCCGCCGGCACCATTCGCATTACCTGCTCCGATGACGCCGCAGAAGGCATCATCCGCCCGATGCTTGCAGGGTTTCTGGCGCAGTACCCGGATATCCAGATCGAGATCTGCATCGACTACGGCTTCACCAATATTGTCAGCGAACGTTTCGATGCCGGCATCCGCCTGGGTGAATCCATCAGCAAGGACATGATTGCCGTACGCCTGGGACCTGACTGGCGCTTGTCAGTGGTCGGCTCGCCTGCCTACTTCGAGCGACACCCCGTCCCGCTGCAGCCTCAGGACCTGACTCAACACACCTGCATCAACATCCGCCACTCGCCGAACGGCAGCTGCTACGCCTGGGAGTTCGAGAAGGGCAGCCGCAAGCTCAACATACGGGTCAACGGGCAATTCACGTCGAACAGCATGATCCATGTGCTCAACGCCGCACTGGACGGCGTTGGCCTGGCCTACGTGCCGGACTCCATGGCCGAGCCGCACATCGCCAGCGGCCGCCTGAAAGAAGTGCTGGTCGACTGGAGCCCGTATTTCGAAGGTTTTCACTTGTACTACCCGAACCGGCGACAGGCGTCGCCGGCGTTCAGTGCGTTTGTCGAGGCGGTGAGGTATCGGGGCTAGTCCCCCGCCGCCTGATTACTGCGCGGCTTTCAACGCATCCGCGACCTTGTTCAGCGAACCTTGAGCAGGCTCGGCAAGCAGTTTCAGCTCGGTGGTTTTGCCACGCACCACCACTTGCATGGCGGTGGGCGCACCCTTTGCGTCACCCACGATCCGGTAAACGGTGTCGCCGCGCACGAAGCTCAATACGTGACTGGCAGCGTCGTACTTCAGTTGCTCACCGTCAGCATGGGGAAACAGCAGCCCGACCTGATTCTTGCTGTCCACGGCCGCGTAGAAGACCGGGCTTGCGTCCCCTGAGCGGAACAACACAATGCGCTTGCCGGACGGCGCGAGCCTGAACGACAGGAGAATCTCACGCTGCTGGTCTTCCTCCCAGACGATGCTGGTGGTGTGCGTCATCTTGCCATTCTGATTGCGACTGACTGTTTCAGTCGGCAGTCCCGACCCACCGGTATGGTCAAGGACCGTCTGTGTTTCCAGAACCGGCTCGCCATTACGGATGCTGTAGGTAGACGTCTGGTGCCAGCAGCAACCGTCTTTGGTCATGGTCTCGATCTTGCGGGTTTTCTCATCCACGCTGAACAGGCCGCAGTTGTTTTGCGCCAGTTTGGTAAACGAATCGCTGTGCCGAAAACCATCGGCCGTGCCGAGAAAGACCTGATACGAGGGGCCGTGATAGCAGCTGTTCTGCCCGTCCATCAAGGCCAGGTCCTTGATGCCATCAAAGTTGAAATCCTGATAGATCAGTACGCTTTGTTCGCCATAGGGCAACTCGTGCACGTTGGTTTTGACCTTGCCGGTTTTCGGGTCAGTGCCGAGCACCAGTTCGTCGGACTGCACGCGGATCAAGGCCGCACCGCTGGCCTTGTCGTACACGTTGATGACGCCGGGACGAAACACATCGTCCTTGGCGGAAATATCCAGCGTCGCACGGTATTTATCGGAAAAGTCCTGCAAGGCATAGTTCTCCCGGGGCGAGCCCGCGAACCCTGCGGCGTCCATTTCACCGTAG
The DNA here is from genome assembly GCF_000972175.1 of Pseudomonas syringae pv. coryli str. NCPPB 4273. Lineage (NCBI taxonomy): Bacteria > Pseudomonadati > Pseudomonadota > Gammaproteobacteria > Pseudomonadales > Pseudomonadaceae > Pseudomonas > Pseudomonas syringae pv. coryli. Next base: position 87,019 of record NZ_AWQP01000024.1, read on the forward strand.
GTCGGTAACGCGCCGGCGGCACTCACCAGTGTCGACGAGGCCAGGCCGACCAGTACCCACAAGGCCTGCAACCCGAGACGTGACGCACAGCGTTGAACGATGGATAGGTGCAAGACGCAACTCCTTTGATGATGAGCGATGAGTCTACTTCAGCAATTGATACAATTTGAAATCATTGCCCAACGTGCACTTCGTGCTCACAGGCCGCCCCGTCCGACCCGGTAAATGTTCTAATCACGCCCCCCTCTTCGCTCAACGGGCCCGATGCTTTTATGGATATTCACTCGCTTTGGCTCAAGACCCAGGAAATCTGGGACATGCTCGATCAGCACCCGTGGGTACGCACCGGGCTGGCCCTGATCCTGTTGCTGACCGCCGCACTGGTACTTGGCCGCGTGGCGCGCTTTCTGGTGCTGTATGCCGTGAGGATGCTGGGCCGTCAGGCATCGCTGCACTGGATCAACGACTTTCGCCACAACAAGGTTTTCCATCGCCTGGCGCAAATGGTGCCGTCGCTGGTCATTCAATTCGGCCTGAACCTGGTCCCCGGGCTGAGCGCCACAGGCAAGAACGTCATCGGCAACCTGGCGATGGCCTTCACCATCCTGTTCATGACCCTGGCCATCGGCGCCCTGCTCAACGCCCTGCTGGACATCTACGCGCGCACCGAACACGCCCGCACGCGCTCCATCAAGGGTTACGTGCAGCTGTCGAAGATGATCCTGTACGTCTTCGCCGGGATCATCATCGTCGCCACCCTCATCGACCGTTCGCCCCTGCTACTGCTGTCCGGCCTCGGCGCCATGTCGGCGGTCATCCTGTTGGTCTACAAGGACACCCTGCTCTCCTTCGTCGCCAGCGTGCAGCTGACCAGCAACGACATGCTGCGCGTCGGCGACTGGATCGAAATGCCGCAAGTGGGCGCGGATGGCGATGTGGTGGACATCACCCTGCACACCGTCAAGGTGCAGAACTTCGACAAAACCATCGTCTCCATCCCGACCTGGCGCCTGATGTCAGAGTCGTTCCGCAACTGGCGCGGCATGCAGCAATCCGGCGGACGGCGCATCAAGCGCAGCCTGTTCATCGACGCCAGCGGCGTGCGCTTCGTGCGCGACGATGAAGAACAGCAACTCATGCAAATCCACCTGCTCACCGACTACATCGGCCGCAAACAGGCCGAATTGCTGGCCTGGAACCAGGCACAAGGCAACGTCGCACAAATGTCCGCCAACCGCCGGCGCATGACCAACATCGGCACCTTCCGCGCCTACGCCCTGGCGTACCTGAAAAGCCACGTCGACATCAACCCGAACATGACCTGCATGGTTCGCCAGCTCGAACCCACCTCACAGGGCATCCCGCTGGAAATCTACTGCTTCACCCGCACCACGGTGTGGGTGGATTACGAGCGGATACAGGGGGATATTTTCGATTACCTGATTACGGTGATGCCGGAGTTCGGGTTGGGTTTGTATCAGCAGCCTAGTGGGGCGGATATGCGGGTGGGGTTGAGGGGGGAGACTGCTCAGGTGGGGGCTACACCGTTGGTAGAGCCGTTGCCTACAGAACATTCGGGCTGAGAGGCGCAGATAATGCGTAACTGAGTGCTCAAGATGGATTCACACCCCCTTAGGAGCTGGATATTGAGTAATCGCATGGGCTTGCCCACCCGTTCGCAGTCGACGTGACCAGTCATTTACATTGCCATGACCGGCAGAGAACGGCCAATTGCTGTACTCGATCTGTGCAAGCAAACGCAGTTTTCTTCATGCTGTAGTGAATTCCTGATTCAAGCACTTATCATTGCATGCGCCCATCATCACGAGATTTCTAATGGGCGATCTATTTTGGTAGGTTACGACTCTCACAACATTTTTCGACAGGAGGTCATGGTGGCTAAGCCAGCGGCGCGAAAAGGTGATCCATACAGCTGCCCTCTGCCAGGGCACGGCACTAACCCTATAGCATCAGGATCTCCTGACGTATTCTTCGACGGCCTTCCCGCAGCGCGTCAGGGCGACACATGTACTTGCGGTAGCGCGCTTTCTTCAGGGCTGTCTACAACCGTGTTCATTAACGGCAAGAATGCGGCGACCATCGATACCGGAGGCACACACGGCGGTATCGTGATTGGTGGTTCGGGTACGATAATAATTGGCGATACACACACCCCCTGCGAGTTTGTTCCTCCTACTCCGTTAACGGGTTTCGCAAGCTGGATCGGCTTCAGAATTCCTGCTGACGAAAGCTATGAGGGTTTATCGTGCACCGCACATTTTGAGGATGGATCATCACTGCAAGGTGTATTCAATAAAGACAATGCCGTTAAGTTTTCGAATCCGTCCGGTAAGACCTGCGTGATGCTCAAGTTTGCGGAGCAAGCATCCGCAGAGCCCCGCTCTCTCACGGAGAGCCTATTGAACACGATTTTAGGATAAGGACCATCCTATGACAGAGCCGTACATTGTCACCGGCAGCTATGTCGTTCAGCGTGAGCATGCCTTGCAAGACTCTCCCCTCGACAGAGCGTTAGAACTGATGGAGGGGTCTGCGCTAAGATTTTCACTGGATGCGATCTCTGATGAAAAGATCAGAACGAGCTATACCACGAATATAAAACGCATGTCTCAGCAAGTTCGAGATGACGTGAAAGCGGGAAATATTACGGCGCAAGAAGGGGTGAAGTTCAGTCACGAGATGCGAAACAAAATCATGATGGAGCATCGCAAATTTACTTCAGCGCAGGGGTTGGCGATCGTTCAGAGGAAGAAAAAAGAGGGAAAGGGACTCAAAACACTTTTGGATATGTATTCTGAAAACCTTTTTCAGAAGGGTTACGACAGTCTTTCAGAAGTAGAAAAGAACAAGGTTCACTACGCCATCCTAGAATCTTCGGGCCGTGATAATGCGAAATTCACGACGGGTACAAAAAAAATGCTGATCATGGGCAAGCTTGGTGTTCTCGTGACGGCTGCTCTCGCAACTTATCAAATATTGAATGCTGACAACAAACCCAAAGAAGCAGCTCGCCAAGGCATCATCGTCGGCGCCGGGGCGGTCGGCGGTATTTTTGCGGGGATGGGGGTTAGCGCATTGTGCGGGCCAGGCGCCCCCATTTGTGCAATAGCAGTTGTCTTGGCGGGAACAATCGCCGGTGGTGTCGCAGGTGAAGCGGTGGCGAGTTCACTGGACGAAGAGTTAGAGGAGCTCACACATTGGGAAATCTTCTGAACGAACCACTACTGACTAAAGTCAGAGCAGCTCTTTCCGAGCCATTCAATGATTTTCCAGTCGAATATGACTATGTGGCGAACAAGGTGAGAGGTGTCGACCCTAAAATACTTTACACAATCCTCTATTCAGAGGTCGCGCCGGTATGCTTCACCAATCTCGTGGCAGCTGTGCCTCCGGTGTGGACGGGGTTCGACCCCGAAACGCTCAAAGAATCGATAGAAGAAAGGCTGGCGGCTAGAGAGCGTAACTGGTTTCGCCAGCAGTTCGATAAGGTGCTGGTTCGCTGGCTGCAATACAACTACGCTTACATCTGGAAGGAAATCGCCAGTAGGCTTTGAACCCTAAATTACAACAGACTAGTGTGCTGCAAGCGGATTAATATCAAGCCAGAGCTGAATTTGGCATCTCATGACGTTTCGCATGCGAAATACCGTAGCAGCATGATTGGCATTGGCATGGCCCGGATCTGATGCAGCTGCATCTGGTCTGAACTGGATTGGGAAACGACCAGATCGGCGCCCAAGCAATTATCCTGAGCCCCGAAGCACCCGCCGAGCCAAGCCGGAGCATAGGGTATGACTCCAAAAATCTGCGTGATGTTGAGACAGCACACTAGCCTCTTCCCTCGTAACGTACCAAATCTAACGCGCACAGCTACCGACAGGACAAGTACTGACACAGTCACTTTTGTACATTGCCTGATCAGATTTCACCGAGCATCACCCTCATGTCTTTTACACAAAATGTGGACCCGGAAAAAATCCACATCAACCGATGCTTCAGCACACCATTGGCCAGCCTGATCTATCCAGAGGCTGACTTGCTGAACCTGAAATTGCTGGATGCGATAGAGACCCGCAGGAACGAGGAAACCGGGGCATTGCACAGCAATGACGGTGGCTGGCAGTCCTCCGCCGATTTCCCTGCATGGGCAGGTGATGCAGGCGAAGCAATTCTCGCCTTTGCCATGGACTTCGCAACACAGCTCACTGCGGTCCACAGCGAAGATCACGGACTGATCGAGCCCGATTTCGAATGGCGCCATAACGCATGGGTCAACGTCAATGAAGCAGGCCACGGAAACGCTCTGCATGGCCATCCAGGCGCATTCTGGTCTGGCGTCTACTGGGTTGACGATGGTGGCCGACATGATGACGTCTCAATCGGCGGCGACCTAGAATTCCCCGACCCTCGCGGCATGATGCCTTCGGTCTACAACCCGACACTTCGCATGCGCATTGATGGCTGCCTGACGGCTGGCTACAGCACCACCATCACGCCATGCACCGGAACACTCGTCATGTTTCCGTCCTGGCTCATGCATCTGGTGCAGAGCTACAAAGGCAAGCGCCCGAGGGTTTCGATTGCGTTTAATTTTGGTGTTTAGCCATTCATCAGCCGCGCGAGAATTCAGCAGATTTGGTCACCTGCCGTGATATCCAGCCGACCAGAAAATCCGGAACATCGTAATAACAAACGCCAGAAGCCAGAAAGCCCCGCATTGCGGGGCTTTCTGGTTATGTAATGGCGCAGAGACAGGGAAGTGTTGCCGCTTATGGCATGAAGGCTTCGGTATATGGCTTGCGGCATGACGGCTAAACCAAAGGACGTTCTACTGGCTTGGCACTCATCGAGGTCTGGAAGTAATAGTTTGGAGGAATGGAAACATTTTACCTGAGCCAGAAGTCCTAATGCCGATATCAGCCTTCAATCGTAAAGGATAAAACGATGCGAATCAGAGAAGTAGGCCAGGCGGTGTTGATTGTCAGTGGTGCGTTGATGCTTGCTGCCTGCTCAGGCGGACCTTCCGAAAGTGAGATTCAGGCCGCCTTGCAACCCAGGCTCGAGGGAGCTTCCTGTGTGCGTGCGTCTATGTTCAAGACCTTCCCGGTGACTCTGGAGAAAGGTTTCGGGAGCGGCACTTCGATGGGTAATGAGCCCGCTTTCGATGCGTTGGCGGCCGCGGGGCTGCTCGCTAAAAGTGGCAAGACATATTCCCTCACTGACCCTGGGCAAGCTGTTTATGTCCAACAGGAGTCAGGATTCTGTTATGCCCAAGGCTATGAGATAGCCAAGATCAAAGACACGTCAGAAAACACCGAACAAATGGGCCCGGCCGTTGATAAGTCATGGGTCGTGACGGTGGACATTCGTCAGAAGTCGGTAGCCGCGTGGGCCAAAACACCTGCTGTGCAGAAACTGGCACGCAACCCGGAAACGCTTTCTGAAGAACCGAAAACCTATCGCGTGGTTGTCGGCAGGTTGAAGGCGGATAACACGCTGCAGTTGATCGACCCGAGCTTTTCTATCATGCGTGGTTTGACCGTCAATCAGGCGTATTGAATCCATGGCAACACCCCATCGCTCCACCCAGCACATGGGCTGAGCGGGCTTTGCGTTTGCGGTTCTTTGGCGGATGGCAATCCTGATGATAAGGGCGATAGTGTCCACGTGTTTTAACGTGGGCAACATTGCCCTTATCGCTGGGATCGGGAAGATGACTTCACCGGACGGTTACAAATTCATGATAACCGAGCTACCTGCAGGCTATGTTTGAAGCTCTTTGATCTGTACAAGCATTGCTATCAGAGCATCAAAAGCCATCTATAAAAAAAAATGACAAATTGGGGGTAAGGATGAATCGCCTATTTCATGCTGCAGCGTTTGCAAGCGCCATGATGATCGTTGCAGCACCCGCCCAAGCCCGTATTACTCAGTTGGAGATCCTGCGGACCGAACCCGCTTTCGGAGGCGAAAGCTTTGGGAGTACAGGGACTTACGAACGCGTCTTTGCGCGCGCTCATGGTGAGTTAGACCCAGGAGCGTCTGGAAACAAGATTATTCAAGACATCGAACTTGCACCCCGTAACGGTCGCGGGATGGTTGAATACACGACTGATGTCGCAATCCTGCGTCCCGCTGACGTGGCTAAATCGAATGACATCCTTCTCTTTGATGTGCCAAATCGCGGCTCTAAGCGCGCGATGTTATTGTTCAACGCTGATATGCGGGGCAGTCCAGCAGCGTTCAACAACTTCGACGTCGCTGGGGACGGTTTTCTACAGCGCCAGGGTACGACGCTGATCGCGTTTGCCTGGCAGGGGGACGTTGCCCCGGGCGACAACCGCATGATGGTGCAATTGCCGACGGCCATAAATACTGATGGGTCTTCGGTAACAGGTGTGGTGCGCAGTGAGTTGACCACGCTCTCGCCGACCGCCAGCCTTAACCTGTCCGCAGGTTGGTTCACCTCCACGCCGCCTCATACCAGCTACAAATCGGTTGAAACCGACAATACCAAAGTGCTCGCGAATGGCTTTCGTCCGACGTTGACGGTGCGTTCGCGGGCAAATGCGCCCCGACAGGAAATTCCAGTGAATGACTGGAAGTTTGGCGATTGCAATACGCCGAGCGAAACCCAGATATGCCTACCCGCTGGTTTTCAGCCCGGCAAGCTTTACGAGCTGATATACCGGGCCAAGGAGCCGGCGGTAATGGGTATCGGTTTTGCGATCGCACGGGATGTTGGTGCGTTTTTCCAGCAGGCTGAGCATGACGATAAAGGTGTGCCCAACCCTGTAGTGCATGGGCCTAAGGTCAAGTCGATTATCACTGGCTCATCACAAGCCGGGCGATTCATCCGCAGCATGATCGCGCTGGGTTTCAACCGCAGCGAGGCAGGTCAGCGGGTCTATGATGGTGCGATGCCGCATATCGGTGGCGGCCTGATGCCGCTCAACATCCGGTTTGCTCAACCTGGTCGGGCGTGGGGCCAGCAGGTCGATCATGATTACCCTGCTTACGATTTTCCGTTTACCTATGGCCGGGAAACCGATCCTGTTACCGGACGCTCGCAGGGTTTGCTGGATCGCTGCAACGATAACAATACTTGCCCTCTGATATTCCACATGGCAACGGCCCTTGAACTTTGGGAAGGACGCCAGTCGCTTGGCCTTACCGATCCACTCGGCTTGCGCGATGCACCTGAACCGGCAAACGTCCGTACTTTTATTATGGCAAGTACGCAGCATGCCCCGCCGTCTTTGCCACTCCCGGTTAACCCACCTTTCGGCCTTTGCCAGGTTCAATCAAATCCAAATCCACACACCTGGACAATGCGCGCAGCGTTCGTCAACCTCGTTGGCTGGGTTCGTGATGAGACAACACCGCCCGCTTCGATAAAGCCTTCAGTGGCGGACGGCACCCTCGTGCCGGCGGACAGGGTCAGTTTCCCGCTCATCCCCGCGACCAATTATGGTGGCGTTTCGCGCCCCGAGCTCCGCTACACCGGTGCCGTCAATAGCCTGCAAGTGCTTGATTTTGGACCTGGTTTTCGTCCAGAAGACAGCTCTGGCATTCTCACAAACGAGCCGCCGAAATCGGGGGTTGGTAGTTACGGCCTCTTGGTGCCTCAAGTGGATGCAGACGGAATTGATGTGGGTGGCGTTCGGGATGTGTATCTGGGTGCCCCCATCGGGACTTACACGGGTTGGAACACCTTCCGGCCCGAGTTTTTTGATGGCGGCTTTTGTAACTTCCAAGGCAGCTTCCTCCCGTTTGCCGCGACGAAGAAAGAGCGAATCGTGGCCGGAGACCCTCGCCTTTCCCTGGAGGAACGCTACCCCACGAAGGAGGCGTATGTGTCTGCAGTGAGTAAAGCTGCAGACTCGCTGGTTGAGGCGCGAATGCTGCTTCCTGAAGACCGTGAGCGGCTTGTAAAGGAAGCACAGGAGAAAGGTGTGCGTGCGGGGCCTTGAGCAGGGGTAAACAGTCGACCACTACAAAGGAGTAATACATGGATTTTCGGTTTCAGATTGCTTCCGATGTGATCAGGGATGGTCTCGGGATTGAACTCATCGACGCAAATGGGCAGGTGTGTGCTGAGGTGTTCCGATGTGATGCTAACAACACTTTAACCATTTCGTTGTTCACCGAGGATTTGCCGTATGTGCAGGTTGAGGAGCTGGTGTTACGTGCACGAAAAACATTAGGCTCCTATGAGGATGGAACACCTTTGCCTCCCCCTCTAACCCACAAATGTGCTTAACCCACAGGAACTTGGCTATCACCGCACCATGGGCACTGCTCGATTCTACCCCTCCCGACCGGCCGCATTGGGTCGACTTCTGCCAGTCACGACGGACAGCAATCGGTCAGAAGCAGGCGTCATAGATGCAGTCTGCGCCCATCTCGTGGCGTAGCCAGCCTCGCTAAGTTTCGACTTGTAACGTGCGGATTCTGGCCGTCTCGGCAAACCGCCCGACCGGCCTAGGTACGCAACGCCTCACGGCGCGAGCGTACCGGGAACCAGCGACTACCAACGCCTGCGATGCGGATGGCCAACGTCCACTTCTCGCTATGACGGCTGATCAGCGAGTCGCGTACAGCACCACCCTCGGGCATAACGCGCAGAGCTTTTTTCGGAATACCACGCGGCATGATCAAGCTAGCTCCCGGAGGCGGGTGGTGAACTCACTCACCTGCTCGGGCGACAGGCAGTTCAGCTCACCGAAGGTTTCAAGATGGCGAATCATGGCCTCGTGACTGCCAGGCTGACGGTCAAGGATGCGGCTACAGGTATTCTCAATGATCAGCCGGGCCATGTGCGGGTTTTCGACGGCTGAGGCGTCGAAAGCCAAAGCGATCGAGGATGCCAGTTCGGGAGCAGTGTCCTGCAATTCCCTCAGGGCGTTCATTTGAAGTGCGTTGACGTGTAACGACATGGGACCTCCTGGAATTCGGTGGGCAGAAAACCGCACGCGGGAGTAACGGTAGACCAGCACCCGGGTCTATGGCATCCACTGGCTGCAAAAAAGCCCACCGAGGCGGGCTTTGCTGTGGGGGCCGATTTGAACATAGGGCGCGTTATGGGTACTTCAGAACAAAGCCTGATGAGCAATGGGCAGCAATCGACCCTAAGTGATCAGCCGCACGACGCACGCTTCTGACCTAAAATGGATTTCAGCCACGCGGCAGGTGTCAAGAAACTCAAGCGACTAGTTTCAGAAGACTTTCCAAAAGCTCTTTAAGCTCGGAGTGATTAGCATCATGTTCCCGATAGGTAGACCGTCTAAGGATCTGCTCAGCCGTCATTCTCGGCCAAAGTTTGTCGATCACATCGTCCGCTTTGATGCCCACTGCTTTCCCAATGATTTTTTTGGCGTCACAGGTGTCAGTGAAAACCACCTGCACACCAGTTTGAGCCTCGATCATGTCGGGGCAAAGATAGTTTTCGATTTCGCGTTTACGTGTCGAGTAGAAAGCGCGCCCCTGTCCTTCGACTTCCTGTTTACGCTTTAGAATCGAGGCGACCTGCTCTGGGCTTCCACCAAGATCAGAGTCCAGAAAGACGCACCAAGGTAGCCCAAGATCATTGGCTAAGTTTAGGGTGACCCAATGCTTAACGCTGCCACACCCCCCAATTAGGATAGGGACAATGCCAACATCCTCAAGACTGGTTTTAAGATGGCCACCAGCCTTAAGAGTATTGGAAGTATGGCGCAGGAAGGTAACATCAGACTTCCCTTCAACTAGTACAACGCCTTTTGCCCGCTCCATGCCGGTCTCGGGTAGGACGCCCAGACTTTCGGCAGCCTCTTTGATCACATCCTGCGTGGGCATCTTGACAATGGGGATGCCATTCTCATCCTTCGTGACATAACGGATACCTTCAATAGGCATCAAACCTGCTAGCGCAGGGACATGGGTAGTAACAATGATCTGCCGATTTGTTTGGCTGGATAGCTCCAGCAGCGCCTTCATGAGCATCATCTGATAGTTGGGATGCTGAGAGGTCTCGGGTTCCTCAATGGCATAGATCACCCTGCGCGGACTCCCAACTAACGCATTTTTCTCTGCCTCGGCTCGGAAGAAGTTAAGTAAAATGAGCCGCCGTACACCACTACCGCGCTTGTTAATTGGAATGCCGTTCTCTCCTTCCAGAGTGAAGTTGAAAGTCCACTTTGGCTTATCTTTGAAGCGCGGAGTCAGCTCGTTTGCCAGCTCAGGTGCCATCTCCCGAAGCTTGGTGAGGGTACGTTCGGCGACATCCAGGACACTTGCTTCGATTTGCCGCTCCAGCTCGCTGATTTGCGTTTGGAGCACAGCCTGGGCTTCTTTCACCGCGAGTTGCAGAGGATTCTTCGCCTCAGCGTCGCCGTCACTGCTTTCTCGGTCAGCTTTAAAAAGAGCAAAGGTTGGCAACAGTGTCTCTATTTTTTCCCAGATAGATTTGGCTTCTGTCGAAAGTGCTTTACCTACATCGAGCAGCGTTTCTTGACAGGTAACATCTCCGGCCGCACTGCGAATAGCTTGCCTCCATTGCGAAGCCACGCGCTGATCACGTACTTGTCCAGCGACTCCAAATTGCTCGCCAAGCTTTTTCAAGTCGACCATTTTCAGGCTCAGCAGGCTTGCAAGAGCTTTGTCTGCGGGGTGCTGGCAGCGAATGGCGGTGCCCTCAAGTTTGCCAGTACTGGCCTTGAAGATTTTGACAATCTCAAAAGCGCCTTCCACATTCAGCAGAAACTCCTGCGCCAATGAGGTATGGGCATTCTCATCAAGCACTAGGGCTACCGGAAGATCGCCAAACTCGCAGGCAATTTCGAACCTGTCATGCCCCTCTTTCAGACTGAAGCAGTTCATATCGCTCTTGTCAGGCTTGACATCTGCGCTATCGAAAAAGATCGCCAGAGCCTCAAGAACAGTCGACTTTCCATAGTCGTTCCGTCCCACGATTCCGGTCATTGCGGAATCGATAGGAATTATTGTAGTGGTTCGATAGCCCCTGAAATTGGTGAGTTTGATGGTCTTAAGTCGCATCGTCTTTCCCTTATCTGATTGACTAAAAAGTCTTTTTTGGTCAGTGGAGCAACCAAGAGTAGACGTGGAATGGCAAATTGCCTTACAGATGCGATCCTGACCGGAAGCTACCCGCTATGAGTGGCAGGTCGGCTGAACGCTGCCTCAGAATAAACTGAGCTACGTCGGCCTCCTTAAACGGGCCCTCGTGGGGAAAGGGCAGCAGCGAGTGAGGCTACTGCTATCGGCCAGAAGCTGCTAAGGAATCGTTTTTCGACATCGCATTGCTGTATCGGAGCAACGTAACAACTCTTTTGGCCGAAAGCACGCATCATTGCGGTTATCACTGTGATGACTCATGTGCGGCTTCCAACAGCTATACTTTCATGCTGAGCGGTTTACTGGCATATGGTCCACTACTGAGCGAGGTTTTTGTGAGCGATTACGATTTTTCGCGGCTGAACGACAAAGAATTCGAAGTCTTTTGCGCTGACCTGCTGAGCGCGAGGGAAGGGGTCAGATTTGAAAGATTCAAGCCCGGACGTGACGCTGGAGTGGATGGGCGCTTTTTTAGGTCCGAGGGGGATGAGTGGATTCTTCAGTGCAAGCATTGGATTTAGACGCCGTTAGAAAAGCTCGTTAAATCTATCGCGGATTCTGAAAGCCTTAAAGTTCAGAAGTTATCGCCAAGTCGGTATGTTTTAGCCTTGTCTCACTCGCTCTCACGTAATGATAAAATCATTTTGATGCAAAAGCTTTCGCCATTTGTTTTGTCTCCGGCAGATATACTGGGGCGAGAAGATTTGAGTGATATACTTGCGAAGCATCCCGATATTGAAAGACGGCACTATAAGCTCTGGATTGCCAGCTCAAGTGTTCTTGCGTATATGCTTAACAAGCCCATACACGACAGGAGTCAGTTTGAGCTTAGCGAGATAATTGAGGCCTCTAAGCTATATGTGACTACAGCAAATCATAATCAAGCGATTGCTAAGCTAGAATCTACAAGTGTTGCGATCATCACCGGACCAGCTGGCATTGGTAAGACAACATTAGCTGGGCAGCTAATCTTACAGTATGTCGCAGACGGCTTTGAGCTTTCGGTCATTTCTGATGATATTAAGGAAGCTGAGAGTGTCTTCGACCCTGACTCAAAGCAAATTTTCTATTTTGATGATTTTTTGGGTCGCAACTACTTAGAAGCGCTCTCTGGTCATGAGGGGGCTCAGATTGTGGGTTTTATTAGGCGCATAGTCAAAACCTCCCAAAAGCGATTTGTATTGACATCTCGAACCACTATTCTCAATCAAGGAAAAATATTAAACGATGTTTTTGATAACTCAAATTTAAATCGAAATGAGTTTGAGATCACAATTGGGTCTCTGGAGAGGATCGATAAGGCCAGAATTCTTTACAACCATATCTGGCATTCTGAAATAGATGCTGACTATGTAGAACAGTTGTACTCGCACAAGCGTTATCAAACTATTATTGATCATAAAAACTTTAATCCTCGGCTAATTCGATTTATTACCGATGCTCAGCGATTGGAGGATGTCCCATCAGAGTCTTACTGGCCTCATATAAGTGGTTTGCTAGATGACCCGTCTCAGGTCTGGGATCATCCATTTCAAGCGCAACTGGACGACTGTGGCCGTGGCCTGATTTTGCTGGTCGCTATGAACGGGCGCATGATTACTGAGGCCGAGCTCTCAGAGGCGTTTGCGCGATATCTAGAGAATCCAGGAGCCTCAAGCCTTACTGGAAAAAAAGATTTTCTATTAAACCTCCGTCACTTATCTGGTTCCATGCTCACAAGATTAGTAGTAGGCGAAAATCAGGCTTTTGTTCGGCTATTTAATCCGTCTTTAGGTGACTTTGTACTCAACAGATATGCCAGTAACTCCCCTGTTCTGCGGCAGTGTTTTGGTAGCCTGAAGACACAATCTTCATTAAAGACGCTTAAAGATATGATGGTTAACAAAATAATCAGTGTCGGTGTGGTGACCGAAGTGATAGAGCATATCTTTTCATCCGCTGTGGATATAAATTTCCTCGGATCTGATGCCGAATTTGTAGCTCAATTATGTATTGCAAGATCTGGACTTGGCAAAAAATTTAGCCTGCAAGATCAAAGCCTCTCAAAAGCGATTAACTTTATTAGTAGCGAGAAATGTGGTCGATCCTTCTTGGCGTCAGCACGAGTGCTTTTATGGGCGCTGCGCACTGGCAGTGTTGATAAAATAGCTGTGGAAGCTTTCTTGGCTGGGGCTTTTGCCAACGACCCAGGTTATGACGAATTACTGATTTTAGCTCAACTTATTAAATGCTTTGATATTTTAGAGCATCAATCGATTTACGATGCATATGACCAGGTCATCACGGATTACCTAATAGCGTCAGTTGAGGATGAGTTTCCAGATGCAGAGGTATTTTCTTATGGTGGTTCGCAGTCAGCAGCGCGCATCAGATTTATGGAGCTAATGGAAGAAAAGGCTGTTGAATTGGGGGCTAATGAATCATCCAGTGTGGCTGATAGTGTTGTGGACTTAGTTGATGTGGATAGATTTTATGATAAATACTTTGATCAAACAGAGCATGAGTTAGATTATGAGTCTTATAGAGGCCAACGCATTAGCTGGTCCGAGCAATCATTGAGTACTATCGATCCAGTTGACGATTAATTTTCGCGTGATTGAACGATTTTTATCATGAATTCATGTTTCGGATAATAATTCTGTGAATTTGATTCGCCCTCGGCTCCCAGACGCTTTCAAGGGCAGCAGTTCTGCCGACTGTGTCCGTTACGAATGTCTGCAATACGAGGTAAGCTTAATTGGTGATTGACCGCTTTTAGCCGAAAACTGCCCGATCACTCGCTAACTTCTATCAACTTACTTCAGCGGCATGCTTGACCTGCTTTCGCTGCTCTTCACTAATTAAAGATGGTAAGCGCTCACTCCATCGTGAGCCGAAATGCTCGTTAAATTTTAGGTTCAATGCGACGTAATCTAGAAGCTGAATCCGTCCTGTAGCACTGGCAAATTCTACTGCTGGCGAACTAAATTTACTAGACGTCACAACCCACCCGCTCGTGGCTCCGGTTTCACCGACAACTCCCGCGAGCTTACGAATTGTTTCAATACCGATAGTCCCAGTGTGGTGTTTACACTCTATCAGAACTTTCTGCTTTATTGGGGTGTCAATTGAGCTACATATTACGTCAGCACCTCCATCCCTCGACTGCTTAGTGACTTTAGGGTGATACTTCTGCCTTCTAAACAAAGCGGCAATGAGAAATTCAAAATCTCTTGAAGAAACATCATTGAGTATGTCGCGGGGTTTTGATGAGAGTAGATATTTATGGCGAATTATCGAAATTGCATCACACAGGCCCCATATACGGCCGTCGGAGAGGCAGAATGTATGCGCCCGTATGAAAGCGTCCAATACGTCAAGAGCCTGTTGAGGCCAATCGGGGAGGAGATCCAATATCCAAGTCAAACCTTCCCAACCTTCATTTCTGATAAGGCGACGAGCATACTCATTCGTATCAATCATCTGGGCAAGGTCACCATTATCTATCCAGTGGCGGAAAAATTGATGGTCATGTCTTTGAACCCCGGGGGGAATCAAAAACGAACGTATTAGGTGCTTAGTTTCTAGCTCAGATCTTATATCAGCAGAGGCTAAATATTCGGCTGCATGGGCGTCTGTTGGAAAGCGAAAATCTATAAATCTATATTTTCTCTTCTCTTCATAAGTGAAAACCATAGAAAGCCATTCTTCTAGACTGAGACTGGTTGCATCAAAAACTGGTCTTTCTTTTTTTGCTTTTGCCATGTCAATTTGCTGCTGCTTGTGTGGGGGCTTGGGATGAGCCTTCTATGGCTGCATGCTGTTTATTATATATCGTAAGGTCGGTTTTATAGATTGACAACACCAAGCTTTCATCGGTTATTTGCTACAGGCAGCTATTGGCCGACAGCGGTCAGTCAACGTGTCTCAAAAGGGATCGAGCCGTGCGTCGATGCCAGCCTGCCTAGCCAGCGCGATCAGGTTTTCGACGCAATCTTGCTCAATGATGCAACCTACATAATCGGCGCCGCCTGTATCCACATGCAGAAAGCGCTTCCCGAACCCGGTCAGCCAATGGTCGAAATCGATCAGCACTTGCATCAGTGATGGCGTCTCTTCCAGCTTGTAGGCATAAACCTGTTCAATGCCGCTGGCTTCAATCAGTTTCGGTACCAGGTACTTGAAATCATCGAAGCTGTGCACGTCCACGGCCATGAGAACCAGATTATTGAGTAACTGGCCTTTCTCAGCGTCCAAAAGACCACTGGCCAACGCGGTGGCCGGGTCTTCACCTAGGTTGTAATAGCGCGACACCCTTCTCACGAGACGCGCACGTTCCTTTTCAGGCAGCCGCGCCAACAGGGCATGGGTGAACGTTTTCAGTTGCGCACCGAATGGATAAAGCTCACGCATAATCGCGGCATCGCTCAACCGTGGTTCATCGGGTGGGGGTTGTGTGAAGCGATCGCCGAACAATCGACTGAACAAGCCCATCGCCGTTTATTCTCCTTGGTGGGTGAAGCCTCTGGCGCGAAGCTTACCCCAGCGGTTCGATGACGGCGAATAGGGTCAGGGTTGATATCTACTCAGTCTACGTGTGGCAGCTATCGACCCAAAGCGGTCATTAAAAGCATCCCTGCCCAAAAGAGAGTTCGAGGGACAGACCTTCCTAGCCCAGTCGCTACTACTACCCATCAGAACCGATCTTTTCCCATGGCCCTGAATATCGAAAGAGAAGTCCTAGAATACAGGGTACGCCGGATGGCCTCTGGTTAGCCGAAATGCAGTTATAGCGCTGGCTTGGTCGAGGCGCACATACGTGAATGGCGCCTCAAGAATGATCAGGATTTCTGAGCGCTTCGGCGTTAGGTCTAGTGGGCAATAACCGCCATCCCGCCAGCCAAAGATTTCGGTTCCCATCTGCGGATACCGCAAAGGCATTATTGGTGCTTACGCCTGTGGGGAGTGGCTTTCACGAACCAAGCCTTGGTGAAGCCACCGGTTCGGTCTTTCGAGCCGTCATCCCGCGCGCTGTCCTTGCCATGCCTATGTGGACAGGTTTTCAGGAGTAATCAACCAACCCACTATCCCCACACAAACCAACGCCATTTCCTACAAACAATTAAGGCCTGAAGGCGCAGACAATAGACAGACTAACGCCTACGATAAACCCATCCACACTGGATACGATCAAGTTACTACTGAAGCACGTACCTCGCTTAATAACGAGATAACAAGCAACACATTTCTTGCCACACACTAGATAGTCATATGCAACCAACTAGCAGACTTGGGAAACAAGCTCGCTCGGCCTAACCGCGCAAAAATCTTACATATACGCTTATATACACATCAAGAATTAAATCAATTTAAGGAATATCATGAAAAAATTATTGATCGGCGTCGCAATTGCTACCTCCCTGCTGGGACTGTCGATGACCTCTCAAGCAGCGGAAAACTGCCCTGCTGTCTCGAAAATCGAACAGGTCTCGCCCGGTGTATATCGGGCGAGCGGCAATGACGGCGAGTGGACCGGCGTGCTGCAAGGCGTTGTGACAAAGAAAATGCCTGTGCAGTCGTTTGACCTGGCCATCGCTATTCAAGAGGGCGCAGACGCGCCTCAGATGTTGCAACACTGCACCTACAACATCGGTGGGCGCGAGGCGCTGGACATGCGTTTCATCGCTAAAAACAATAAGGATTTCACTATAAAAACTGCAGGCAGTGCCTGGAAGAAAGAAGATGGGCCTTTTGGTCTTGTCTATAACGTGTGTGAAAAAACATCACCTGAAAACTGCAAGTTCACTGTCGTTCAGTAACACGAAATAACCCTGTCGCTCTTCAGCGAGCCCCACGACGACTCGCTGAAGAGCAACTCACGTCAGATCATGCAAATCCTTGCCCAATGCAGGCATGACTTCGAAATGAGAGAACACCACCTCCAGCCCTCCCCGTTCCGGACTGCAGCACATTGGGCCTACGGCATAAGACTCACTCACGGGAAATGGTGCCAGGCGCAGCAGCGGCCAGCGCAGCCCGTCGCTGGAGTGCTGAATACGCAGCACGCCCTTGGCGACGGTGACTCGCAGCCAGAGCCCGAATGACGAATCATCAAACGCACCCGTTGCCCAATCGGATTGTCCGCAGGTTAGAACGCTGCCCAGCATCAGGGCTCCGTCGCTGACTTCAACGCCGGTTTTGACCCAGTTGCGCTCGTCAATGCGGACCATCAAGCCCGCCTGGTCGTAAAGTGTCTTGAAATCACCCTGTACATGCACTTGCGCAGTGAAATCACCGGTCACCGAAACACCCAGAAAATGACCCGTGTCGCGGCAGAAGCCGTAGTGCGTCTGCTGCCAGAAATCGGTTTGCGGGTCTGTGGTGACTGTCAGACGCTCGTCCTTCACGCTGCAGTGCCGGGGTTGGTTCAGCCAGATGCCTTTGTCGAACATGTCGCCTCCTGTGTGGGTTTGTCGAGGGTGATCGAGGGTTTACTGACCTCATCTACTCCATATGCATGGATACCTTCCCGATGATAAACATCAACCAACAACACACCATCTGACCACACCCTAAAACCGCACGCATCTTACCCATCCAAAAAACGCCATTTCCTACGCTGCAAACCCACGCCCACACCCTTGCCACCCCGTTCCCACCACGCTAACCTCCCCGCCGCTCGCTGCAAAATCAGCGGCTGGGTTTGGCGACCCAAAGAAAAGACAAAAATACGCTCCATCGCGAAACAGCAGATCCTGTCGGCCTGCATGTCGCGCTATGGCGGCTGTGCGCGGGAGATCTTCGGGTCTGCCGGGGTTTGTCTTTTTGCCCGGTTCGCCAACCTGCACACAGCTGCCACCCAATGTTTGGCGACAATCCGTGGCGGCTCTAGATAACCAAAAAGAGCGTCACCCATGCAAAATATCGTTCTCAGAAACACCCATACACCCCATTTCGAAGCCACCCTCTTCCTCCGCCACAGCCGCACCCTGCGCGCTATTTTCACCGAATCTCAAGCCTGGTTCTGCCTGGCCGACCTTGCCCGTCTGATGGGCAGGCCGCTGGATGAGCGTGCCACGCTCAAGCTCGATGCGGATCAGCGTCGCGAGGTCTGGCTGGAAGCTCATGGCGAGTGCCAGCGGCAGTTGATGATCAGCGAGTCCGGCGTGCTGGCGCTGCTGGTTCATCATTACGTGCCGGAGAACCGCGCGCTGCGTCAGTGGCTGACGCATGAGGTGCTGACGACCTTGCATGATCAACAGAACGTCACGCTGGATAACCCCAGAATGAGTCAGCTGCAATGGCCCGGCACGTCGCTGAGCGTGCTGCACTGGCGCAGCGAAACCTGGGTTCGCTTGCGCGACATGCCGAATGTAGTGGCCGAGGCAGCTCCTCGTCCGAAGCGGCCGTTATGGCGCAGGGTGTTGAAGCGCATCAACACAATGCGCACTGCCGCCTGACCGGTACTGTCTGAACCCCGTTGACACCCCACCCACCAAAAAACATGATGCATCCACCCTAAAAACCGGAACGCACTCATGAGCGACAAGAAAAAGCTTTTGCTGACTGGCGCAAGCCGGGGTATCGGTCATGCCACGGTCAAGCATTTCAATGCCGCTGGCTGGGAGGTGTTTACCGCGTCGCGGCAGAACTGGGTCGATGACTGCCCGTGGGCTGAAGGTCTGCTCAACCACATTCACCTGGACCTGGAAAATATCGACAGCGTCAGCGAGAGCATGGCAGCGATCAAGGACAAGCTCGGCGGGCGGCTCGATGCGCTGGTCAACAATGCCGGCGTTTCACCGAAGACCGAGGACGGCGGGCGCATGGGTGTGCTGGAGTCGGACTACAGCACCTGGATCAAGGTGTTCAACGTCAATCTGTTCTCCACCGCGCTGCTGGGTCGGGGCTTGTTTGACGAGTTGAAGGCAGCCAAGGGCAGCATCATCAATGTCACCTCGATCGCCGGCTCGAAGGTCCACCCGTTTGCGGGGGTCGCCTACGCCACGTCCAAGGCGGCACTGTCGGCGCTGACCCGGGAAATGGCCTTCGATTTCGGCCCGCACGGGATACGGGTCAATGCCATTGCGCCGGGTGAAATCGATACATCGATTCTGTCACCCGGCACCGCCGAGATTGTCGAGCGGCTGGTGCCGATGCACCGGCTGGGCAAGCCCGAGGAAGTCGCCTCGCTGATCTACTTCCTGTGTACGGCCGGCGCGTCCTACGTGAACGGTGCGGAGATTCACGTCAACGGCGGCCAGCACGTCTGACTCAACGTGTGCCGGAAACACTCTCCGGCACGCGTCGCACGCCCAGGCGACTGATCCACACCGACGCCACGATCACCCCGCCGCCGATCAGCAGGCGGGTGAAGTCCTCATGCTGGTTCCAGATCAGCAGATTGATCAACAGCCCCAGCGGCACATGCAGGTTATTCATCACCGCCAGTGTGCCGCCGTTGACCATGCACGCGCCTTTATTCCACCAGTACATGCCCAGCGCCGTCGAACACAGGCCGAGAAATAGCAGCACAATCCATTGGGTCGGCGCTTCGGGCAGGTGTTGCGGGTTGCCGAACATCAGGAACGCGGGCAGAACCACGGCCAGTGCGCCGAGGTAGAAGTAGCCGAAGCGTCGGTAATGCGGCAGGTCGCTCGGGTAGCGCGCCACCAGATGCTTGTACAGCACCTGCCCGGCGGCGTAGGTGAAGTTGGCCAGTTGCAGCAGCAGAAAGCCGCCAAGGAAGTCGCCGTCCAGGCCATCGTAACGAATCACGCCAGCGCCCAGCACCGCGACCACTGCCGCCAGCAATGCCCAAGGGTTGAAGCGCCGGTTCAGCGCATCTTCGATCAACGTCACGTGCAGCGGCGTGAGGATGGTGAACAGCAGCACTTCCGGCACCGTCAGCACCCTGAAACTCAGGTACAGGCAGACATAGGTCACGCCGAATTGCAGCGCGCCGATCAGCAGCATGCTGCGCATGAAGCGCGGTTCGACCTGACGCCAGCGGGTCAGCGGAATGAATACCAGACCGGCCAGCACCACGCGGACCAGCACCGCGAAATAACTGTCGACGTGCCCAGCCAGATAGACACCGATCAGGCTGAACGAGAACGCCTGAATCAGTGTGACGAAAAGTAGATAACCCATGCCCGCCCCCCATTTTTGAAGGGCGCGACCATAGCGGTTGCGTCACTTACTGTCCACTCGGCGGCCGCCGCTTTTTGACGCCAACCCGTCGCCGCGCTCCGCGTTACCCGTCACAAATATGACAGTCGCATTATTGACGTACATGTCGTCGGTTTCGACGAAAATATAGCCTATATCGGCAACTTTTCCACAGAAAAAGGTCTTATCATCCCGACGCTGCAATATTGACTCAATTCATCCACATTCGTCGTCGCCTGGAGTAACACCATGATATTCAACACAAAAGACTTCGGAGCACTGGGCGACGGCGTCACTGACGATACTGCAGCCATTCAGGCCGCAATCGACGCAGCTGCTGCGGCAGGCGGCGGTGAAGTGGTGATGGGGGCCGGAACGTACGTCGTGTCCGGTGGCGAGGAGCCTTCGGATGGCTGCCTGATGCTCAAGAGCAACGTCACCTTGTCGGGTGCAGGCATGGGCGAGACGATCATCAAGCTCGCGGATGGCTCGGACACTAAAGTGACCGGCATCGTGCGCTCGGCCTATGGCGAAGAAACCCACGACTTCGGCATGAAGAACCTGACGCTGGACGGTAACCGGGACGCCACCACCGGCAAGGTGGACGGCTGGTTCAACGGTTACATTCCAGGCTCTGATGGCAAGGATTCGAACGTCACCCTCGACAGCGTCGAGATCAAGGATTGCTCGGGCTACGGCTTCGACCCGCACGAGCAGACCGTCAACATGGTGATCAAGAACAGCGTGTCGCATGGCAACGGTCTGGATGGCTTCGTGGCCGATTACCTGAGCGACAGCGTGTTTGAAAACAACGTTGCGTACGACAACGATCGTCACGGCTTCAACGTGGTCACCAGCACCCACGACTTCACCCTGAGCAACAACGTTGCCTATGGCAATGGCAGCACCGGCATCGTGGTGCAGCGTGGCAGCGAGAACATCCCCTCGCCCGCCAACATCACCATCACCGGCGGCGCGGTGTATGGCAACGCGGCAGAAGGCGTATTGATCAAGCTGTCCAGCCAGGTCTCGGTCAGCGGCGTGGACATCCACGACAACGGCAACGCCGGCGTGCGCATTTATGGCAGTTCCGGGGTGGATATCTTCGATAACACCCTGAGCAACAACGCGCTGGGTTCAGCGGTTCCGGAAATCATCATTCAGTCCTACGACGACACCACAGGCGTGTCCGGCAAGTTCTTCAGCGGCAGCGACAACCTGATCCGTGGCAACACGATCACCGGCAGTGACAACTCCACCTACGGCGTCGCCGAGCGCAACGAAGACGGCACCGACCGCAACAGCATCGTCGGCAACACCATCAGCCACACCAGCAAGGGGCTGACCCTGGTGTACGGCGATGGCAGCTTTGCAGGTGATGCGTTCCCGCTGGTGACCGTCAATGGCACCGAGGGAAACGATGTCATCACCGGTGGCGCGGCCCACGAGCAGATCTTCGGACTGGCGGGCAAGGACACCCTGAACGGCGGTTCGGGTGACGACATTCTGGTCGGCGGTGCCGGGGCCGACAAGCTCACCGGCGGCGCGGGGGCCGACACCTTTCGCTTCGATCAGTTGACCGACAGCTACCGTACGGCGACCACCAGTTCCACCGACCTGGTCACCGACTTCGACATCAGCCAGGACCGCATCGACCTGACCAACCTGGGCTTCACCGGGCTGGGCAGCGGCAAGGGCGGTACGCTGAACATCAGCTACAACGCCACACTGGACCGCACCTACGTCAAATCACTCGACGCCGATGCCAGCGGCAACCGCTTCGAACTGGGCTTGAGCGGCAACCTGAAAGACACGCTCAATGCCAGCCACTTCATCTTCCAGCATGTGGTGGAAGGCACGGCAGGCGGCGATACCCTGACCGGCACCGACGGCAATGACGTGCTCAATGGTAATGCCGGTACGGACCGTATCGATGGCGGCGCGGGCGCCGACACGATCACTGGCGGAGCCGATGCCGACACCCTGACCGGTGGCGCAGGCGCGGACCTGTTCATCTACAACTCGCGCCTGGACAGCTATCGCAACTACACCGCCAGCGGCACCAAGCAGAGCGACACGATCACCGACTTCAACCCGGCCGAAGACCGCATCGACCTGTCCAGCATCGGCCTGCGCGGCCTGGGCGATGGCAGCGCCAACACCATTTACCTGTCCGTCAATGCCGACGGCAGCAAGACCTACATCAAGACCGATGCGGTCGACAGCACAGGCAATCGCTTCGAGATCGCCTTGCAAGGCAACCTGGCCGACAAACTCAGCGCGTCCAACTTCATCTTCTCCACCGCAGCCGCCGCCAATCAGGCGCCAGTGCTCAATACGCCGCTGATGGACCAGAACATCACCGAGCTGAAGGCGTTCTCCTACGCCGTGCAGCCTGGCAGCTTCAGCGACCCGGACAGCAACACGCTGACCTACAGCGCCACCCTGGCCGATAACAGCGCCCTGCCCGACTGGTTGAAGTTCGACAGCAAGACCCTGACCTTCAGCGGCACACCGGGCGGCACGGCATCGGGGCTTTACTCGGTATTGCTGACCGCGAGCGACGCGACCGGTGCTTCGGTGGCCGACAGTTTTGCCATCAATGTGGGCAACGTGACACCGGGGATCCTCACTGGCACCGAGAACGCCGAGGCACTGTACGGCACCGAAGGCAACGACACGATTCTGGGCCTGGGCGGTGACGACACCCTGCGCGGCGATACCGGCGCCGACATCATCAACGGTGGCGCAGGACGCGATGCCCTGTACGGTGGCGCCGATGGCGACACGTTCGTCTACAGCGCATTGACCGACAGCTACCGCGATTACGACGCTGGCGGACTGACCGCCACCGACACGATCTATGACTTCACCCCCGGCCAGGACAAGATAGATGTCTCCGCACTGGGCTTCCTGGGGCTGGGCAATGGCGAAGATCACACGCTGTACATGACACTCAACGAAACGGGCGACAAGACCTATATCAAGTCCGCCACGGCGGACGCCGACGGCAATCGCTTCGAAATCGCCCTGAGCGGCAACCTGATCGATACCCTGACCGATGCGGACTTCGTCTTCGGCCAGCGTGAGTCGCAGGAGATTCTCTACCTGCCGACGCTGGGCCAGTCCAATGCACGCCTGCTGCGCATGACTGAAGACGATAACCAGTCCGGCACCTCGGAAATGGTCAAGGACCTGACCCGCTACACCGATTACGACGTGCGCAGCCAGTTCACCGACGCCAACGGTGATGGCATCGACCTCGCCGTGGGCGGCAGCACCGTGGTCGGCTACTCGACCGGCACTCAGGATGAACAGCGTGTTTCCTGGTGGTTGGTCGACACCGATGAGCCGGGCCCTGCGCTGTTGCGCGCCACAGAGTTGCTCAAGTCGCAACTGGCGTCGTTGACCGCCATCGACAAAGTGACCACCGGGATCATCTGGGGTCAGGGAGAAGAAGCCGCTCAGGAAATCGCCCGCGCCACTGACAAGCAGGCGGCGGCCGACCTGTACAAGGCCTCGACCCTGAAAGTGTTCGACTACTTGCACGCGCAGATCGGCGATTTCACCGTGTACATCGCCGAAACCGGGCACTACCAGACCGACGCCGCCAAGGCGCGCGGTTACACCGAAGAAAAGATCAACGCCATTGTCGAAGGCACCGGGTACGTCAGAAGCGTCCAGGAAGCCATTGCCACTGAGCGCGCCGACGTCAAGCTGGCGGTTGACTACACCGATCTGCCCCTGCGTTACGAGGTCAACCCGCTGGTTTACCCCGATGACGTCTGGCACTTGCATGAAGAGTCCGCCGAGATCGTCGGCCAGCGTCTGGCCGATTTCATCGCCGATGACCTGGGCTTTCATGGCAACGCCGCTGACAACAACGACCCGGCGGCCATTTTCGAGAGTGGCCAGAATGAAGGCGGCCACATCTTCGGCACCAGTGACGACGACACGCTGGTCGGCAGTTCCGGCAATGACGTGCTGGACGGCGATCAGGGCGCGGACGACATGAGCGGCGGCGATGGCAACGATATCTACGTGGTCGACAACGCTTTCGATACCGTCACCGAAAGCAACGACTCGCCCTCGCAGGTGGACACCGTGGTGTCGTCTGTCAGCTGGACGCTGGGCGCCAACGTGGAGAACCTGGTGCTTACCGGCGTGTCTGCCATCAACGGCACCGGCAACGCCGTGAAAAACGTCATCATCGGCAATGCCAGCAACAACATTCTCGACGGCGCTGCAGGTGCCGACATGCTGACCGGCGGCGATGGATCGGACAGTTATTACGTCGACGATGCCGCCGACCGGGTGGTCGAGACCAATGCCGATGCAAAAGTGGGCGGCGTCGATACGGTGTACAGCTCGCTGGCCAGCTACACGCTGGGGGCCAATCTGGAAAACATCGTCATCAACAGCACCGGGGCCGCCAACGCCACCGGCAACGCCCTGGATAACCTGATTTATGCGGGCGCTGGCGACAATGTCATGGACGGTCGCGACGGCAATGACACCGTGTCGTATCTGTTCGCCACCGCCGGCGTCACCGTTGCGCTGAACACCAGCGCCCAGCAAGCCACCGGTGGATCGGGCCTGGACACACTGAAATTCACTGAAAACCTGATCGGCAGCCAGTTTGCCGATACGCTGACCGGCAACAAGAACGCCAACACCCTGAGTGGCGGCGATGGCAACGACACCTTGTCCGGCGGTGCGGGTGATGACGTGCTGATCGGCGGGTCAGGCGCGGATACGCTGATCGGCGGCACCGGTGCAGACCACTACGTGTTCAACAGCAGCAGCGATACGGGCCTGGGCGGACTGCGCGACATCATCAATGGCTTCAAGACAGTCGAAGGCGACAAGCTGGACTTCTCCAGCTTCGATGCCCGCCCGCTGACCGATGGCCACGATGCCTTCGTGTTCATCGGCAACGCGGCGTTCAGCGCCAACAACAGCGGCGAACTGCGTTTTGCCGACGGCGTGCTGTACGGCAATATCGATGACAACGTCGGCGCGGACTTCGAAATCCAGCTCACGGGCGTGCAGACCCTGCAGGCCGCCGACATTATTGTCTGATCGTCCCAAAGCACATGACTCATAAACAGCCCTGGAAACGGGGCTGCACCCTCAGAATATCTGCAAGAGCGACCGGGGGAGTGACATCCCCCGCAACCCCGGTCGTTCACCAACGCGTTGCACAAAAACGCGAAGCCTCTTTGCCCCTACCCATAAATTTGTCTTATCCATAAGAGCGCTCTACTCTCAGGCGGGCTGACAGCTGAGCCTGATTCGCAGCTTTATGATGCTGCGATTGAATCGGGATGAGACGTCGAGACTCTTGCCTGCGCCAACCTGCACACGCCGGGTGCGCGGTGCCTCCGGCCCGTTGATGAACACCACCGAACATTTGGCGTCTACTTCACCGTAGTTGTTGACGGTGACTGACCCGGTATCGTGATAGACGTCGTGAGCAACATAATCGATCTTCACGTCCTGGTACTGTTTT
This sequence comes from Pseudomonas syringae pv. coryli str. NCPPB 4273, assembly GCF_000972175.1. Lineage (NCBI taxonomy): Bacteria > Pseudomonadati > Pseudomonadota > Gammaproteobacteria > Pseudomonadales > Pseudomonadaceae > Pseudomonas > Pseudomonas syringae pv. coryli. The sequence goes on from NZ_AWQP01000024.1 coordinate 112,817, forward strand.
TCCACCTCGATGGGGTACGCCAGGGCCGTCACCGGCAACATGACCAGCAGCGCACAACACAGTCGATTCATTCGGCAATCTCCGAGTCGGGATTGTCAGAGTAGAACAATAAGCCCGTATTTAAAGAGGAATTACAGCATGAAAGCGCCCCGCGTGACTCTCGACCAGTGGCGCACATTGCAGGCCGTGGTCGATCACGGTGGTTTTGCTCAGGCCGCCGAAGCGCTGCATCGCTCGCAGTCCTCGGTGAGTTACACCGTGGCGCGCATGCAGGAACAGCTCGGCGTGCCGTTGTTGCGTATCGACGGGCGCAAGGCTGTGCTGACCGAAGCCGGTGGCGTACTGCTGCGCCGCTCGCGGCAACTGGTCAAGCAGGCCAGCCAGCTGGAAGACCTCGCGCACCATATGGAACAGGGCTGGGAAGCGGAAGTGCGCCTGGTGATCGATGCAGCGTACCCTTCGGCACGTTTGGTCAAGGCGCTGACCGCATTCATGCCACAGAGCCGCGGCTGCCGGGTGCGACTGCGTGAAGAAGTGCTCTCCGGCGTCGAAGAGGTCTTGCTCGAAGGCGTGGCGGACCTGGCCATCAGCGGCTACAGCATTGCCGGGCATCTGGGCACCGAGATGAGCTCGGTCGAGTTCGTCGCCGTCGCTCACCCGGACCACGCCCTGCATCAGGCCAATCGCGAGCTGACCTTTCAGGACCTGGAAAGCCAGTTGCAGGTCGTCATCCGTGATTCGGGCAGGCAGCAACCCAGGGACTTCGGCTGGCTGGGTGCGGAACAGCGCTGGACCGTCGGCAGCCTGGGCACCGCCGCGACCTTCGTCAGCAACGGCCTGGGCTTCGCCTGGCTGCCGCGGCACATGATCGAGCGCGAACTGCGCGAAGGCTTGCTCAAGCCCCTGCGCCTGGACAAGGGCGGCAGCCGCAACCCGACCTTCTATCTTTACTCCAGCAAGGACCGGCCGCTGGGCCCGGCGACGCAGATTCTGATCGACCTGATCCGCAGCTTTGACACGACACCGCTCACCGCTGCACCCGGCACGCCGCAAAATGCCTGACAGGCGCAGGCACGTGGCGCTCTTCACTGCATGCAGCACTTCAATCGCACGCGGCTGGAATTCATCGCCAGCAACGCAGTCTGAAATCCTGTGCGGCCCATGGACGTGCAGCCTGATCGCCTGAAGTGCTGCAAACCCGCCAACACGCTGGGCAAAAAAAGCCAAACGTGGTTACCTTGCCGGTCACAGTCGATATCTCTTAATGAAGGACGTGTTGCCACATGCTGAAAAAAATCGCTCTCGCCGCCTGCTCCGTGCTGTTCGCCGCCAACCTGATGGCTGCTCCGGATAAAGCCACGCACGTGGTACTCGACACCAGCTTCGGCCAGATTGAAATCGAACTCGCAGACACCAAGGCGCCGCTCAGCACCCAGAACTTTCTGGGCTATGTCGACAGCGGCTTCTACACCAACACCATCTTTCACAGGGTGATTCCGGGCTTCATGGTGCAAGGCGGTGGCTTCACCCAGCAGATGGTTCAGAAGCCGACCAAGGCTCCGATCGAGAACGAAGCCAAGAACGGTTTGCATAACGTGCGTGGCACCATCGCCATGGCGCGTACGTCGGTCGTGAACTCGGCCACCAGTCAATTCTTCATCAACACCAATGACAATGCCATGCTCGACAACGGCGCGCGCGACTTCGGTTACGCGGTGTTCGGTAAAGTCGTCAAGGGTATGGACGTCGTCGACAACATCGTCAACGCCCGCACCACTACTCAGAAAGGCATGCAAAACGTGCCAATCGACCCGATCCTGATCAAGTCCGCCAAACGCGTCAACTGATCGGGAAACCTGCACCGCATGAGGCCTTCGGGCTTCGTGCGGTCCGGACGGGAGAGCCTCCACTTATCAAGGAGAACCCACGTCGCGTGGGTGTGATAGCCAATGCTTTATCGTCGTTTCGAAAAACTGATCGATATCTTCAAAGACGCTCCTACCGCTGCCCCGCCCAATACCGTCTTCGCGTTTTACCTCTACTACCTGCGTCAGGTGTGGCCGACGTTCACCGCGCTGCTGGTGGTCGGGCTGATCGGTGCGCTGATCGAAGTGTCGCTGTTCAGCTACCTGAGCCGCATCATCGACCTGGCGCAAACCACGCCGCCGGAGAATTTCTTCAGCATTCACGGTTCCGAGCTGATCTGGATGGTCGTCGTCGCCCTGCTGCTACGGCCGATTTTCGTCGGCCTGCATGACCTGCTGGTCCACCAGACGATCAGCCCCGGCATGACCAACCTGATTCGCTGGCAGAACCACAGTTACGTGCTCAAACAGAGCGTCAACTTCTTCCAGAACGACTTCGCCGGGCGTATCGCTCAGCGCATCATGCAGACCGGCAACTCGTTGCGTGATTCGGCCGTGCAGTCGGTGGATGCGCTGTGGCATGTGCTGATCTACGCGATCAGCGCGATGGTGCTGTTCGCCGAGGCCGACTGGCGGCTGATGATCCCGCTGGGTACCTGGATTGCGGCGTTCATCCTCTCGCTGATGTACTTCGTGCCGAGGGTCAAGCAGCGCTCGGTGGATTCGTCCGATGCGCGCTCCAGGCTCATGGGCCGCATCGTCGACGGCTACACCAACATCACCACGCTCAAGCTGTTCGCCCACACCAATCACGAGCAGCAGTACGCTCGCGAAGCGATGCGCGATCACACCGAAAAAAGTCAGCTGGCCGGCCGCGTGGTCACCTCGATGGACACCACCATCACCACCATGAACGGCATACTGATCGTCACCACGACCGGTCTGGCGCTTTGGCTGTGGACGCAGTCGATGATCTCGGTGGGTGCTATCGCACTGGCCACTGGTCTGGTCATCCGCATCGTCAACATGTCCGGCTGGATCATGTGGGTGGTCAACGGCATCTTCGAGAACATCGGCACCGTGCAGGACGGCCTGGAAAGTATCTCGCAGCCCGTCACGGTCAATGACAAACCCGGCGCCCTGCCGCTGAAGATCGAAAACGGCGGCGTCCGCTTCGACGGCGTCGATTTCCATTACGGCAATGGCAACGGGATCATTCACAACCTCAACCTGGACATCAGACCGGGTGAGAAGATCGGCCTGATCGGGCCTTCCGGCGCGGGCAAGTCGACGCTGGTCAACCTGCTGCTGCGCATGTACGACGTGCAAGGCGGGAGGATCCTCATCGACGGTCAGGATATTTCCGAAATCACCCAGGAAAGCCTGCGCGCGCAGATCGGCATGATCACCCAGGACACCTCGCTGCTGCACCGTTCGATTCGCGAGAACCTGCTGTATGGCAATCCGCACGCAACTGATGAACAGCTCTGGGAATCGATCCACAAGGCCCGCGCCGACGAGTTCATCCCGCTGCTCTCGGACTCCGAAGGTCGCACCGGCTTCGATGCCCATGTCGGTGAGCGCGGCGTCAAGCTGTCCGGCGGTCAACGCCAGCGTATCGCGATCACCCGCGTGCTGCTCAAGGACGCGCCGATCCTGATCATGGATGAAGCCACCTCGGCACTCGACTCGGAAGTCGAAGCGGCGATTCAGGAGAGCCTGGAGACGTTGATGCAGGGCAAGACCGTGATCGCCATCGCGCACCGCCTGTCGACCATCGCGCGCATGGATCGCCTGGTGGTTCTGGAGAAAGGCCAGATCGCCGAAACCGGCACCCACAGCGAACTGCTGGCGCATGGCGGGCTGTATGCGCGGTTGTGGCAGCATCAGACGGGTGGGTTTGTAGGCGTGGATTGATAGGGCGAGGCTGCCGGCCTCTTCGCGAGCAAGCTCGCTCCCACAAGATCTTCACAAGCCATAAAATCTTCAGGGGCAGTGATATCCCCGCTACCCCGCCTGCCGGTCAGGTGTACACCGAACTTGTGGGAGCCAACTGCTCGCGAAGAGGCCCTTGCAGTCGCTGGATGTCTTCTGGATAGCTGCTCACCTGTCGGTCAGGTGTACACCGAACTTGTGGGAGCCAACTGTCTTTCATCATCCCCCGATGAGTGGGCATTTTATAATGCCATCGCGGATAGATCCCGCGATGGCGGGCAAAGCCCGCCCCCATTCAAACCGCATGATCACGCCATGGTGTTCCGTCGCGCACCATGGCGTTCAGGCGTATCAGCAACACCCGCATGCAGGCCACCAGGGCCACTTTCGCGTACTTGCCTTTGGCACGCAGCCTCGCATAGCGCTCCTTGAAATCGGCGTT